>CAZYVL010000067.1:0-14028 GCA_964651005.1 uncultured Chthoniobacteraceae bacterium
CCTTGATCGGAGAGTGCCAAAACCGTCATCGGCATCAAAAATGGCTGAAATTCCTCAACCTCATCGACACTCGAACGCCCGCAGATCGTGATTTGCACCTGATCCTGGACAACGATGCCACTCACAAACATCCGAAGGTTAAGAAGTGGTTGGAAAAACATCCGCGTTTTCATTTCCATTTCACCCCCACCAGCTCCTCTTGGCTCAATATGGTCGAACGCTTCTTCCGTGACCTGACGGTAAACCGATTGCGCCGCGGAGTCTTCCATAGCGTGCCGGAACTGATCGCTGCTCTGGAAAAATACATTGCTCAACACAACCGGGAACCAAAGCCGTTTATCTGGACAGCCAAGGCCAACGACGTCCTCGCAAAAGTAACCCGCGCCCGCAAAAAATTGCCTCTCAAGGATAAGCTTCATTAATTGAGAAGCGGTACACTAATTCACGAGGCGCCGGATTACTGACAATGACAAGGACTGACCCGAATGGCACTCACGTTTTATCAGCAACTTATGCAGCAGCTTGGTCTCGCTCCAACTCGATAATTCCATGAAAAAATTGCTTTTCATTGCAGTTCTTGCCTTCGGGGTAGTTGGTTTTCTATCGTGGTTTTGGAAATCAAAGCCAAGTTCCAGGAATAATCTGACAAAAACATCGCAATCACAGTCTGGTGCGTCGGTTATACCAACGGGTGTCTTTGCACAAACGGGTGGTAAAACAAAGGTGCAGCAAGCAGGAGGCGCTTATGAACCGGGTGATCCGCGTTGGAAATGGTGGAAAGAGATGAACAAGAAAGATCCTCAATTTGAGTGGAAAATGCCGATAAAATTTTATGGAAAAGTGGTGGAATATACGACGGGGCATCCACTTTCCGGCGTAGAAGTGACTCTCGTATGGAATGATCTTTCCAAGGAGGGTACCTCGCGGGCTGTAATTTACAGCGATGCACAGGGCCTCTTTAAATTGACTGGAGAATTCGGAAAGATTTTAAGCGTATCAAGATTAAAAAAAGAAGGGTATGTCCGTTCTAGATATGGAACCCGATCTACTTTCGAATACGCTGCTTTTTTTGAACAGAATTATCATCAACCGGATCAAAATAATTTAGTAATTTTCCGAATGAAGAAAAAAGGAGTGGCGGAGCCACTGATTCACCGAGATGTGCTTTATGGACTGAAGCCAGACGGAACGCCGCATTATTTAGATTTAAAAACTGGACGCAAGAGCGTAGGTGGAGTACCAACCGGTGATTTGGTTTTACGGCTGACACGCACGCCCGCCGATCATATGAATCATCCAGATTGGAAATTGATAATTCAGGGAATCGGCAGGACTAGGATTTTAGAATCTTCCGAAGAGTTTATGTTTGAGGCTCCACTCAAGGGATACATCAATCAAGTCCAAGTGGAACAGTCGGGGGAGGCTTTAAATTATCAGAGCCAAATTTACAAAAACTATTATATCAAACTGGCTGATGGAACGTTTGCTAGAATCGAAACACATATTTTTTCGAAATATAATGACGAGGCGGCAATTAATATCGTCCTTTATTTAAATCCTGCGCGTGGTAATCGGAACTTGGAGTATGATCCCGCCAAAAAGGTGAACAAATGAGCGCACAAGCCAACCATAGCAAAGGCAATGCCAAGCTATGGAAGAAATGAAGCGCAGCAAGCTTCTCGGCTACAAAGCCTCTATAAAACGAGAGACCCACAAGGCCGCTGTTCCCGGCGCATAGAGGCACGGATTGGAAACAGGGGAGCCCGGGAACCAGATCGGGTTGGAGGGGGAAAATCACCTACATTGAACTGAACACCTCAATGCCAAGCCCGCCATGGAGGTAACCGCCCGGCCAACCGCATCTACCGGATAAGATCAGGAGCAGGCAAGTTACGGGGTCAAGCAAGTTACGGGCAGTCAAGTTACGGGGTCAACGCTTGACACTTGACACGGGGTGATTTTTCTAGTGGAGCGCAGAGATACGGCGCGTCTGCTGTGAATAGAATATGAAGGACAAAATAGGCCATGGAAGATGTGGCTCAGGGTGAATTACGCAGGGGAACGCCGCATTGACGTAGCCCAATCGCTCGGCTATAAAGACGGCAGCCTGTGACCAAAATCCTTAAACGCCTGAAAGCCCACATTACTGAAGACGCCTTTATCGAAGAATATGCCGAAAGCTTTGATCGAACGGCTAAGGGGGATGTCAAGTGTCAAGCGTTGACCCTGATGGCGACGGGTGCGTCAGGTACCGGTAAGGAGGGAGAATTGACAATATGTCAATACAGGACACATCAATCGTTGATTTAGTATCTATTGATAATGAGGGAGGTGTGATTTTGACTATCTCCGACCATTTGGATTGGAGTTCCGAGCGAGAACATATGCTGCTCTTGCAGGAGAAAATTAACACATACTGCCAATACGTTGAGAATGGCCAAATTTACGACGAATATCCTGAAGCGAGGGACAGAAGGCCATTAATCAGTGTGGTCTTTTTCCATGATCTCACCACTAAGGCAGAATCCTTTTTTCAGAAGGTAAAAAGCGTTCTCGAAACAGAGGGCTTCAACTTCGAATGGAAAAAATATCAGGGAAAAAATGAGCGCACAGGCCAACCATAGCAAAGGCAACTCAACTTACGGGGTCAACGCTTGACACTTGACACGGGGTGATTTTTCTAGTGGAGTGCAGAGATACGGCGCGTCTGCTGTGAATAGAATATGAAGGACAAAATAGGCCATGGAAGATGTGGCTCAGGGTGAATTACGCAGGGGAACGCCGCATTGACGTAGCCCAATCGCTCGGCTATAAAGACGGCAGCCTGTGACCAAAATCCTTAAACGCCTGAAAGCCCACATTACTGAAGACGCCTTTATCGAAGAATATGCCGAAAGCTTTGATCGAACGGCTAAAGGGGATGTCAAGTGTCAAGCGTTGACCCTGATGGCGACGGACTGAGCAAGTCGGCACGAACGGCAGCCGTTACTGGTCTGAAACTATGGCTCGGAACTTATTTTCAAACGGCACCCGTGCCCTGAATTCGGGCGGTAGCCGTGGCCTTTCGGACATCTTGACCACGATCCGATATACCCAACCAGGCGGCGGACAGATCGTGCGAAACTGGATCACGAACAACATCGTTCACTACTTGCCGTATTGAGATGAAAGACGAATTACGCCGGGTCATCTGCGCTTTCAATCGCCACGAGTGTTCGATCGCGCAACTCAAGGCCGACTTGCTCGAACTCATTAAGCACGGCGTGAAGTCGAGCCTCTCGCCGACGGAGATTAAACATTTTGACGACCTCTTCATCGGTTACGTCGACATGTATGACGAGAAGCTTCAACCGCGATCCGGTGCTGGAGGAGCAATGCTTGATATCGTCGATCAAGTATTCCGCGGGAATCACCGCATCTCACTGGATCAAGTTTGCGACGCAACCAAGCGGTTTGAGCGTGTCATTGATCCGGCAAGTGCGCTGTGAAAATCAACGGGGTCAACGCTTGTCAACGGGGTCAACTCTTGACACTTGACATGTTCTCCAGCCGTTCGATCGAAGCTTTGGCATATGCTTCGATAAATGAGCGCATAGGCCAACCATAGCAAAGGCAATGCCAAGCTATGGAAGAAATGAAGCGCAGCAAGTTTCTCGGCTACAAAGCCCCTATAAAACGAAGAGACCCACAAGGCCGCTGTTCCGTAACCGCCCGGCCAACCGCATCTACCGGATCAAATCAGGAGCAGGCAATCTTCGGGCATGTTATCCATAGGCCCGGCAACACGAGTATTTCTAACTTACGGGGTCAACGCTTGACACTTGACACGGGGTGATTTTTCTAGTGGAGCGCAGAGATACGGCGCGTCTGCTGTGAATAGAATATGAAGGACAAAATAGGCCATGGAAGATGTGGCTCAGGGTGAATTACGCAGGGGAACGCCGCATTGACGTAGCCCAATCGCTCGGCTATAAAGACGGCAGCCTGTGACCAAAATCCTTAAACGCCTGAAAGCCCACATTACTGAAGACGCCTTTATCGAAGAATATGCCGAAAGCTTTGATCGAACGGCTAAAGGGGATGTCAAGTGTCAAGCGTTGACCCTGATGGCGACGAATGAAATACCAACAGATTCCATGATGGCTAAATTTCAAGAAAGTCGATGGCGCAAGTCATTGCCTTGGTGCCTCCTCGTCGTACTTGGATTTTTTGCGACACTCATTCCTTCAATCACCGGGAGCCAAATTGCTTCCGTTGTCTTGTTGCTGTTTTTGTGTCTGGCTGCTGTCGTTGCTGCGCGAAAGTTGATCTTTCCAAGGCGAGTTTTTGCATTCGAAGTGGATGCGATTTTGATAACAGGGGTTATTCCAGGATGGTGGAAATTGTTTCAGCGGTGGCACACAGTTCGGATTCCAATTTCCGATGTCATCAGTGTGCGTATCGGAAAGATTGGGAAGAAAGGACCGCTCGGCCTTCCAGTCGGCCCACTTGGTGAACCATCCCGAGGAGGTGCGTTGCAGAACTTCCTCTGGTTTCATTATCGAACCGGGGAAACTCAGCGGGAAATTTACTATCCACATTTCAATGACATCAAAAGCTGGCCGCAGCTTATTGAAAATCTCCGACAGGTATTGGGCTCCAAGATCGTTGAGTCGTAAGGCTACGCTCTGACTAACTGCCTGCCGCGGCCCGCCTCGCTCGAAAGCTGGGGAGAACTCGCAACCCCCAGCGGATCAGCCAGCAACACGGAATTGCAACCGTTCCGATCCCGTTCTAGCCTTGTCAAAAAGTGGTTTTTCGCATCTAACCTGCAGCGATTTGAGCGCCGCGAAAAGAACAACGCTACTCGTCCTCTGGAGTCTGCTTCTTGTCAATTCAACGGGGTCAATGCTTGACACTACATTCGGGGTCAACGCTTGAGAGCTGACAGCAGGGTTGAGGTCTAGTGAAGCGCAAGGAGGTGGCGCGCCTGCTGCGAGCAGAATACGAAGGGCGGTGTATCACATGACGGCTCAACGAAATGAATGGCGACGGATTTTCCGCGATGTTGAAGATCGAGGGGCGTTTCTGACCACACTGGAAGGCTGGAAGGAGCGGTCGAAGAACACGGTTTACCGAGTCCATGATTGTATTTCATGCCGAATCGTTACCACCTTCTCCTTTCAGCGGAACCCCTATGGCGTTTCCACTAGACTACCCTAAGGCTGAGGCGCGAACCACTTTGCGATGCGGAACTGTCCGCGCATCTGCGTCTTGTCGGCGGAGTCGATCTGGAGTTCGGCGCTCTCGAAGACCACGAACCGCCCCGGCTGCTGGAGCGTGTTCAAAAACGCGATCAGTGCGGACCAGGAACTCTTGGTCTGCACGCCGACGGAGACGGACTGGTAGAGCGGCTGGGTGTCCACCGTACCGAGTTCCGGGCGCTCCAGCAGGACGTTGCTCGCCTTCGCCGCTTGCTGGATCTCTTCGAGCAGCGCAACGCCCGCGCGCTCGCGGTTCTCCAGCTTCGGCTGGTTGGCGGTGATCCAGTCGCCGCGCTGCTGCCAGAGCGCCTGCTGCGCGAGGATTTCCTTTTGCGTGGAGAGTTCCAGCTTCCGCGCGGCGAGGTCTGCGGAGAGCTGCGCGTTCTTTTTGCGGAACGCGTTGATCGCCATCAGGTTGGCGAAAATAAAGACGATGCCGAGCACGGCGAGGGCCATGCCCAGTTCGCGTTTGGAAAGGCGGTGGATCATAGCTTGCCGGAAATACTGAACTGCGCGTGTTCGTTGGGCAGGAGGACCGGCTGGCCCGCCTCCAGATGGAAATCCCCAAGCGCCTTCACGGCCTTGAGCTTTTCGAGCAGCGCGATCGCCTCGGCGGCGTTGGGAGATTCGCCCTGGACGATAAAATCCCCCTTGCCCTGGTTGAACTGCGTCACCCGCGTGTCGCTGGAGGGGAGGCTCTCGAAAACATGGAAGAGCAGCTCGACGGTAAAGCGCCGCTGGTCGATGGCGGGGGCAAGGGCGCTCCAGCGCGCCTGCGACGCCAGAAGCCCGTCCACGCCCGGCCTGGTCGCCGCCAGCTCCGCTTCCACCCCGCGCAACCGTCGCCCTTGCAACATAAGGTAGGCGAGCGCCAGCACGATGCAGACGCCGTACGCCAGCGCCGCGCGGAGGCATTGCCGCCGCAGATTGCGGTTGCGGGCCCGCCGCGTCCGCGCAAGCCGCCACGCCTCCGGCGCGAGGTCCGAAAAGGGGCCGGGGTCGCGCGGCTCGGCGCAAAGCTCCGTCGCCACGCAACCCGCCAGGGCCGGGAGCGCCTCCAGCGGGGCGCGGAGTTTTTCCAGCGCCGGGTCGAGCAACAACGCGGAGAACGCCGTGGAAGCGCCCGCCAGCTCCGCGCTCAAGAGGAATTGCGGGAAGCTCTCCAACGCCTCCCCGGGAGAGGCGACGATCTCTACAAACGTCAGCGCGCTCCGTTCGAAAATGCCGAAAACCACCGCCTCCTCCTCCATCCAGAAGCCGCACGCCGTCGCCTCCTGGGGAGCCTGCGCGGCGGCGTGCAGAGCGCGGAAGGTGACTTCCGCCGGGTAGCGCCCCTTCGCGATGAGCGGCGCACAGAGCGCCTCCACCGCAGGCCGATGCGCCGCCCCGGCGATCACCGTGGCCTCCGCGCCCCGTTCCGTGGCGGGGTCAGCTTCGCGCCGGGAGAGAATCTCGAAACCGAGAAGCGTCTCCTCCAGGGGGTAGGGGAGCGTCTTTTCAAGCTGGTTGCGGATCATCCCCTCCAGCTCCTCGCGGTCGTGCGAGGGGAGCGTGAACCGCTCGAAAACCGCCATGCGCGTCGGCAGCGCCAGGCGGATGGTTTCGTCCGCAGCGGCAGGCGGGAGCAGTTCCGCCGCCTCGGCCAGCGTCGCCGCGCGATGGACCGCGCGCGCGCCGCCCTGGGTCGTCAGCAGATGCCAGCCGTTCGCGGCGGGGAAGAGCGAGAGAATCGCCGGAGAATTTATTTTTCGGTCCACAGGAGAATTTGGGAGGGGCTGCCCGCTACTTTCCGCGCAACCACGTCGATTTGTCTACGAACATTTCCCGCGATGCCGACGCTGCGGATGCGCACCGTCGGTTCACGGAACCCAATACAACCACGCATCGTCTCATATTGTTGCCGGGAAATTCCAAGATGGCTCAAAAGATCGTCAAGATTTGTGAAAACGGCATCGTCCTCGGTCCCGTCCAGGCGGTCCGGCCCCCGCCGGTAGTGGACGAACTGCTCGGCGCGCATCTCCCCGATGCCGGGGATCAGCCCGATAAGCTCTTGCGACGCTGACTCCATATCCAGCAGGCCGTTGCCATAAAGGGTGAAGTCATTGCGCCAATTCGCGTAGGCGAGCAGCGGCGCGCTCCCCCGGACGAGCGGAACTTCATCGAGCGTGTTGAAAGGGCGGTTGGAGGGCTTGTAATCGGCCTCCTCTTCCGCGCCGTTGAGGTGGCGGGTGTTGTCGGGGTCGATCCAGTCGAGCATACAATCGACAAGCCGCGCGCGCTCTTCGAGCTTGAGGCCGCGCAGCGTGAGGTATTGCTTGAGCAGATCGAGCCGGCCCGGGTCTTCCCGCAGCAGCAGGTAATTGAGGTTCAGCTTGCCGCCCTCGCTTTCGATGGTGACTTCATAGGAATGCTGCGCGTCGAAGGAAGCACGCAGCACGGGCGAAAACTTCGAAACATTCGGGTGCAGGGCCACGGCGACCCCGGAGCGGGCCAGCGCGCGGGCCTCGGCGGCGAAATTCTCGTCGCGCAGCGATTCGATCTCCCGGTCGATCCATTTTGCCCAGGCAAAGACAATCGCGGAGAGCAGAAGCAACGCCCAGAGGGCAAGCAGCAGGGTGGAGCCGCCGCGGGCGCGACGGGAATGGGAAAGGGGGCTGGGAAAAGGCTTCATCGTGGCGGGCGGTTTCCCGGAAAAGGCCGTTGCGGCGGCTGGTTCTGGCGGTCAAAGCCCGGGGGGCGGCGGCCTTGCCCGGGGCCATTGGGTCCGCCGGGGTTGCGGAAATCGCCAGGGTTGCGCTGCCGTTCGTTCGGAGGGCCGCCGTCGCTGTTCTGCCCCCGGCGGCCCCGCCTGCGGCCGCTCCCCGCCGTGCCGCCCGCGCCGAACTGGAGCGTCGGCATCTGCACGGCCGTGGCGGCGAAGGGGATCGGCAGCACGATTTCCTGCGGGTCGGGCGAGAGGCCGCGCCAGAGCTTCACCCGGATCAGGCTCGGGCGGATGGTGAGATCCGTCCACTTCTCCATCCACTGCTGCCCGCGGGAGTCGAAGTAGCGGACCTCGAACCCTTTGACATTCTTGATGAGCGGGAACCACGTTGCCTCCTGGCTTCCGTCGAGCGGCTGCCGCCGCAGCCCCAGTTCCAGAGGCCCGCCGCCATCGGGCTCCTGCACCGTGAGGGTGATCTGGTACTCCCCGATCGCATGGCGTGTCATCGTGCCAAAGCCGGGGTTGGCGATCCAGCGCAGCTCGTCCCAGGGAACGTTGTTAAAGACATGCGGCTCCCCCGTGATCGCCGCGAGCTGCGGAGGGAGCCTCTCCATCTCCGCGCGCAGGAACGTGGTAAACGACTCGGAGACCGCGCGGTCGCGGAATTCCGCCTGCGAAGTCTGGACGGCGGTGATCGTCGTTTCCACAAACCGGTAGATGCTCACCGCCACCAGCCCAAGCACGGCGACCGCCAGCATGATCTCCAGCAGCGTAAACCCGGCGCGCGTGTTGCAAACGCCACTTGCGTGGCCGTGGCCGTGGCTATTGGGCATCGTTGACATAGAAGAGGAGTTCCTTCGTCCGTTCTCCCTGCGGCGCTTTCCAGAGCACCCGCAGCGTGACGGCGTAGAGGCCATCGAGCGCCTCTTCGTTTTCGTTGACCAGTTTGAGTTCCGTCCGCCATTGGACCAGCGTGATCCCCTGGAAACGCCCCTCCAGCTTCTCGCTCTGGGGCTCCTCCTCCACGGATACCGCCCCGCCCGCGACCTCCGCCATCCGGTTCTCCAGCGCGAGCCGGGCAAGCTGCTCCTCCTGCTTGAGCGCCTCCGCATCCAGGCAGAACTGCACACAGCGCGCCAGCGTCAGCACGCCGACCGCGAACACCGCCACGCCTATCATCGTCTCGAGCAGGAGAAACCCGCCCGCCGCCCCCGCTAGCCGGGTCTTCCCGAAAAGGATCTTACTCATTGGTCACCTCCGCCTGCGCCGTGAACGGATTGTAAACCGCCGTCCAGGCGTGGCGCTTGTTTTTGAAATGCACGATGGCCGGTTCGCAGATGCCTGCGGGCCAGAAGGTCCAGACCGGGGGGGGCGTTTTGACGAGCGCGGCAGGCAGCTCCAGGGTGAGCGAATCGCCCTTCGCCAGCTTCAGGCGCGGCGTCCCCTCGTTGGCGGGGTCCGGCTTCGCGCCGTCGGGCAGCAGCGCCACCCCTTCGTCGCTCCAGAGGAGCACATATGGCCTCTGCTCCTCGACGCTCCGCGCGCGCGCCTCCTGCGCCAGCCCGTCGAGAGCGTCCAGAACAGCCCGGGCCTTCTTCTCCTCGGAAAGCCCGCTCAGGCTCGGGACCGCCGCCGCGACGATGAGCAGCGTGATAAAGATCGCCAGGCAGATTTCCAGCAGCGTGAAGCCGCCCGCCTGCGGCCAAAACCGGGAGTTGGGGAGGGGAACGCGAAAGGCGTGAGGGGCGTGAGGGGAACGCGACATCGCAAGATTCACGAAAGAGGGGTTGACGACTGCTACGGTATCGCGAAAGTGACGGCAAGCAACGCCAATGCTTGTCGCGGCCCCCTTTCCCCAAAATTCCAGTTTCCCCGCAACTGCCCTTCTGGCGCGGGGTTGATCTTTGTTCCGCCCCCGTCCCCTTCGCTCTTTCCGCCATGCGCCCCCCCTCGTTGATCCGCCTCCTCTCCATCCTCCCTTCCGCGGCTTTGCTCGCCGCGCTCCCGCCGTCGCTTTCCGGGCAGGAGAACGCTAACGCCAACGCTCCGGCACCCACCCCGGCGCCCGTCCGCACGCCCGCCCCGGCGCGCCCCCTGCCGCCCCAGCCCGGGCAGGCTTCCTCCCCGGGCCTGCGGGAAGAGGAGACGATCTCCAACATCCAGTTCCCGAACCCCGATGTCCGCGCGGTCCTCGCCTTCTACGAGCAGTTGACCGGCAAGCAGATGATCTACGATAACACCGTGCAGGGGCAGGTGAACATCGTCGTCAATCACCCCGTCTCGCGGGAGGAGGCCATCCGGATCGTCGAAACCGCCCTGCTCCTCAACGGCTTCAATCTCGTTCCCGGCCCCGGGGATATCGTCAAGGTGGTCGGCACGACGAAGAACCCGCGCCAGTACGCCGTCCCGATCCTCTCGGATGTGCGCGATATTCCAGAGAACGACCAGATCATCTCCTTTCTCTTCAAGTTCGAGTACGCGGACCCGGCGGAAGTGCAGCAGATCATCGCGCAGTATGTCGCCGCCTCGCCGTACACCGCCTTTGTCCCGCTGCCGCGCTCCCAGTCGCTCATTGTGACGGAGAGTTCCAACGTCGTGCGGCAGATCGCCCGGCTCGTGGAGGCGGTCGATCGCGCCCCGGCGGAGGTGGTCAGCGAGTTCATCACGCTGGAGCGGGCCGACGCGGCGGACATCGTGGAGAAGCTCACGCAGATGTTCGAGACCGAGGGGAAAACCCCCGGGGGCTCTCCCCAGAGACCCTCCGCCCCGCCCCCCAGGCCAGGCACCAACAACGCCGCCAGGCAGGCTTCATCATCGGTGACGCTTTCGGAGGATTCGCTCATCGTCGGCAAGATCAAGCTGACTGCCGATGTCCGCACCAACCGCATCCATGTCGTCACGCGCCCGATCAACATGCCCTTCATCCGGCGGCTGGTGGCGGAGTACGACTCCGACATCACCTTCGGCGAACCGGCGCGGCGGGCGCTCCGCTTCGTGGCAGCCGGGGACGTGCTCGATGTCGTCGTGCGGGCCATCGCGGAGCCGGGGGTAAAGATCGAGGAGGGGAACACCTCCGGGGTCAACGGGCGCAGCACGACCACAGGCGGCGGCTCCAACAGCGGCACCCAGTACAATAACAGCAACGGCAATAACGGCCCCACCCTCAGCTCCAGCGAACTGGAAACCAAGGAGGTCGATACCTTCCCGGAATCCCGCACGGTTGGCAGCACGCGCATCATCGCCGACAAGCGTTCCAACGCGATCATCGTCCTGGGCAACCGCGAGGTGAAGGAGAAGATCTTCCGCGTGCTTAACGAGATCGACGTCCGCGCCCCGCAAGTGCTGCTCACGGCGGTCATCGGGGAGCTGACGCTCAATGACGACGAAGAGTTCGGCGTCGATTACATCCAGAGCCTGGGCCGTTCGCTGACGACGACCACCGGCGGCTCCACCACCACCAACCCCACCACCGGGTTCGCCGGGCTGGTCCGCAACACCAGCGTCCCGATCACCGACCTGGGGAACCTCGCCACCGCCTCCTCGCTGGCGGGCGCGGCGGCGACGGGCGGCTTCACCGGCTTCATCGGCGCGACCAACTCGCTGGAGATCATCGTCCACGCGCTGGAATCGACCGGGCGCTTCCGCATCACCTCGCGGCCAATGGTTTTCACCAGCAACAACAAGCAGGCGATCATCGCCTCCGGGCAGGAGATCGCCATCCCCGGTAACACCCTCACCGGTTACCCCGGGGGGGGCGACCTCGCCACGCAGTCCACCGTCGAGTACAAGGAGGTCGATCTGAAACTGGAGGTGATGCCGCTCATCAACTCCGAGCGCGAAGTCACGCTCGATATCGTTCAGGAGGTCAACTCCGTCAGCGGCAGCACCGTCATCAGCGGCAACGTGATCCCGACCATCGCCCGCCGCCGGATCAAAACCAACGTCACCGTCGCCAACGAAGCGACCATCGTCCTCGGCGGGCTGGTGCAGGAGAGCAAGGATGAAGCCAAGTCGCGCATCCCGGTGCTCGGCAGGATTCCCGTGCTGGGCGCGCTTTTCAGCAACCGGACGAAATCCAAAAAGCGCACGGAACTCGTCGTCCTGCTCCGGCCAACCGTCACCTTCGGCAACTCCGAGGCCGTGGAAGCCGGGGAAGAGGCGCAGGAGAAGCTCAACTTCCCGCCCGACCTTGATGCAACGCTTGACCCGGAGGGCACCCGCCTCAACGCGAATCCCAACGCGAATCTCAGCCCGAACCCCAACGCGAATCCCAACCCGAATCCCAACGTGAACCCGCCTGCCGAAAAACAGCCCGGGAGGACACCGCCACAGCCCCGGATGCGGATTCGCTAGCGAAGGAGCGCGCCGATGCAAGGGAACTCCCTCCTCGAAATCCTGACCGCCTCCGGTCTGGAAGACAGCGCCGAAGCCGAGACGCTTGCCGCGGCCCGCGTGCCCGGCGAGTCGTGGACGGTCACCGTGCTCAACTCCGGCAAGGTGGATGAACTCCGCTTCACCCAAAGGGTGGGGGAGCTTTTCAAACTGCCGGTGGAGACGCTCAACGTCGCGCGGCTCGACCGGAGCGTCCTCTCCGCGCTGCCGAGCCGCTTCGTCTTCAAGCACCATGTCCTCCCGCTCGCGCTGGAGGAGGGGACGCTCCGGATCGCCACCTACGACGGCTTCAACACCGTCGCCCGGCGCCTGGCGGGGCAGCTCGCCGAGGGGAAGAAGATCGACTGGGTGCTCGTGCCGCGCACCCAGCTTCTGCGCGCCATCAAGGCGGTTTACGGCGTCGGCGCGGAGACCTTCGAGGAGCTGCTTCAGAACACCCGCGCGCTCGATGCCGCCGACCAGGAGGCCGCCACCGACCTCAACGCCGACGACCCGGAGGCGAGCGTCATCAAGTTCGTCAACCAGATCATCCGCGAGGCGCTCTTCGAGCGTGCCACGGACATCCACGTCGAGCCGCTGGAGAACGACCTGCGCATCCGCTACCGGATCGACGGCATCCTGCACGAAGTCGCCGTGCCGCCGCAGTTGCGGATGCTGCAATCGGCCATCATCTCGCGCTTGAAGGTCATGGCGCGCATGGACATCGCCGAGAAGCGGCTGCCGCAGGACGGGCGCATCAACCTCCAGCACGGCGCGACAGCCATCGACGTGCGCGTCTCCACGATCCCGACCGTCACCGGCGAGAGCATCTCGCTGCGTCTGCTCAACCGCGACGAGACGCGCCAGTTCGGCTTCGAGCGGCTCGACCTCAGCCCGCCGCAGGCGGAAGGGGTGAAAAAGCTTCTCGCCGAGCCCAACGGCATCATCCTCGTCACCGGGCCGACCGGCTCGGGGAAATCGACCTCGCTCTACTCGTTCCTCTCCGCGATCAACTCCATCCAGCGGCGCATCGTCACCATCGAGGAGCCGGTGGAATACCGGCTGCCGGGCGTCTCTCAGATCGACGTGAAGCCGGAGATCGGCCTCACCTTTGCCAACGGCCTGCGCGCCATTCTGCGGCAAGACCCCAACGTCGTGATGGTCGGCGAAATCCGCGACGTGGAGACGGCGGAGATCGCCATCCGCGCCGCGATGACCGGGCACCTCGTCTTCTCCACCCTGCATACCAACGACGCCGTGGGCGGCATCACCCGCCTGCTCGACATGAACATCGAGCCGTTCCTGGTCGCCTCCGTCGTGCGCGCCTTCATCGCCCAGCGCCTTGTGAGGACCGTCTGCAATGACTGCGCCGAGTGGGCGGAGTACCCCGCCGAGTACCTCTCGGAGATCGGCTGCCCGATCCCGCCGCCCCGCACCTTCCGGCGCGGGAAGGGGTGCGAGAACTGCCGCCAGACCGGCTACCAGGGCCGCACGGCGATCTACGAGTTCTGCCGCATCAGCCAGCCGCTGCGCGCCCTCATCGTGCAGAAGGCGACCGGCAGCGACTTGAAAACGCGCGCCGTTGCCGAAGGGATGCTCACGCTGCGCCAGGACGGCTGGAGGCGCGTGCTCGCCGGGCAGACCACCGTGGAAGAGGTGCTCCGCGTCACGCAGTCCGACGAAGTGCTCGCCGAGGAGTAGCAGGGCAGG
>CAZYVL010000068.1:0-10334 GCA_964651005.1 uncultured Chthoniobacteraceae bacterium
TTTCGTGTTCAAGGCCGGGTGTCGGGGTTCTGGTTTCTCTTCGCAACCAGACCACCCTCGACCACACACCGACCCGACCGACCCGACTGACCATGAAAAAAGTGCTGATCGCCGCTGCGGCCCTTGCCGCCGCGCTCTCCTCCATCGCCCGCGCCGACACCTCCTACCTGCTCATTCAGGGGGGAGGGGAGACCTTCAAGTGGAAGGTCAACTATGCTCACGGAGACCTGACCAATGGCCTCGATCTGTTCCAGGCCGTTTTTGGCACGGCGACGGCAACCAGCGACACGTACACCGACGGCTTTTTCAGCGAATGGCCGTACTGGAGCAGCTCCCTCGGGGAGAACGCGGCGGGGTATCTCGACTTTGGCGGTGGCTCGCTCTTTCTGGAGTCCGTCACTCTCGACACGTTGAACCTGGCGATGGACCCGGATTACGATCCGTTGTGGATCTACCAGGTTTCCGGCGGGACGGGGCTAGTCGATCAGGACAACCTCCCCGATGGCGCCTATAGCGACGATGGCACCTGGCAGGTGAGCAACGACGGGATGCTCACCCGGGGGCTGGAAGACGGGAGCTTCGACGCGTGGCTGCTCGGGAGCTGGGGCGATCCCATCCTGGGCGATTTCAATCTCCCGCTCGCGGACGATTTCTCCGACGCCATGGTGATTAACTTCATCCCCGAGCCGGGGAGCGTCGCTCTTTTTCTCCTCGCCGCGCCGGGGCTTTGGGCGCTTGCGCGCCGGAGGGCAGGGGCAAGCCGCGTTGCGTGAGCGATGCGCCGGGCTAGAGCAATGCGGGGTTGCGGGGATGGCAGCGGCGGCGGTGACGGCGGCGGGTTTACCGTGCTGGAGTTGCTGGTTGTCCTGGGTCTGGTCTCGGTTCTTGTGGGGCTGACGTTCGCCGGGATCGGCAAGATCCGCTCGCAGGCGCAGGGCGTGACCTGCGCCAACAGCCTGCGGCAGCTTGGCGTGGCGACGCAGCTCTACCTTGCCGAACACCGGCAGGTTTTCTTCCGGTATAAGGAGGGGGTGCCGGGCGTGGGCGTGCGCTGGTACTTCGGGCTGGAGCCGCTCTCCAGCATCGGGCACGCGGAAGGCGATCGGACGCTCGATGTCGCGCAGGGGCCGCTCGGCCCGTATCTCGAAATGACGCGCGGCGTTCAGGTCTGCCCCGCGTTCCCGTTTCAGGACGCGCTCTCCAAGCCGAAGTTCCAGGGAGCCTCGTTCGGCTACGGCTTTAACATGCTGCTGGACGGGAAGAACGCTCTCCAGGTGGAAGACCCCTCCCGGGTGTTGATCTTTGGCGACTGCGCGCAGGTGAACAACTTCCAGGCGCCCGCCTCCGCGAGCCACCCGATGGTGGAGGAGTTCTACATGATCGAGCAGACCATGCGGACCATCCATTTCCGCCACGGGACGCGCGCCCAGTTCGTGTTTCTCGACGGGCATGTGGAGCGGCTGCCGATGTGCCCCGGAACGCGCGACAGCCGCCTCCCCTCGACCAATATTGGCCGGATCACGCCCGTGGGGAGCAAGGAGTATTTGCAGTAGCGCCGTCTACAGCCGGGAGACGAGCAGCTCGCGCTGGAAGACCATCTCCTTCGGCAGCCGTTCGTAGAGCCGGATGAAGAGCTCGTCCTGGAGCAGCAGTTCGCGGGTCCACTCGGTTTTGTCGATCTTCTGGAGATATTCGAACTGCTCGCGGGTGAAGCCTTCCAGCCCTTCCAGGTCGAACTGATCGGGGTACGGCATCCAGCCGATGGGCGACTCGTAGGCGGCGGCGTCTCCGTTGCAGCGGTCCACGATCCATTTGAGCACGCGCATGTTCTCGCCGAAGCCGGGCCAGAGGTAACGCCCTTCGGCGTCTTTGCGGAACCAGTTCACGTTAAAGAGGAGCGGCAGGTAGCGGATCGCCTTGCCCATGTTCAGCCAGTGGCGGAAGTAGAGCGCCATGTTGTAGCCGCAGAAGGGGAGCATCGCCATCGGGTCGCGGCGCACCTGGCCGAGCTTGCCTGCTGCTGCGGCGGTCATTTCCGAACCCATGCTCGCGCCAAGGTAGACGCCCTGGCTCCAGTTGAACGCCTGCACGACGAGCGGCACGGTGTTGGCGCGGCGGCCGCCGAAGAGGATCGCGCTGATGGGGACGCCGCTTGGGTCGTTGGCTTCCGGGGCGAGCGCGGGGTTGTTCGCCATCGGGGTGGTGAAGCGGCTGTTCGGGTGCGCCGCTTTCTCCGGCGAATCCGGGGTCCACGGGTTCCCCTTCCAGTCGGTGAGCTTTTCCGGGATGGGGCCGTCCTTGCCTTCCCACCAGACGTCGAGGTCGTCCGTCAGCGCCACGTTGGTGTAGATCGTGTCGTGGGAGATCATCTCCATCGCGTTCGGGTTGGAGAGCCGGTTGGTCCCGGGTACGACGCCGAAGTAGCCCGCCTCCGGGTTGATGGCGTAGAGCCGCCCGTCCGGCCCGGGGCGCATCCAGGCGATGTCGTCGCCGACGGTGGTGATCTTCCACCCCTTGAAATGTTCGGGCGGGATCATCATGGCGAAGTTCGTCTTCCCACACGCGCTCGGGAAGGCGGCGGCGACGTAGTTCTTTTTCCCCTCCGGGCTTTCCACGCCGAGCAGCAGCATGTGCTCGGCCATCCACCCCTCGTCGCGGCCCAGGTACGAGCCGATGCGCAGCGCCAGGCATTTCTTGCCGAGCAGGGCGTTGCCGCCGTAGCCGGAGCCGACGGAGACGACGCGGTTTTCCTGCGGGAAGTGCGCGATGATGCGGCGCTCCGGGTTGCAGTCGAGCGTGCTGTGCACGCCGCGGTTGAAATCCGCGCTCGCGCCGAGGTGCTCCAGCGCGACGCGCCCCGCGCGGCTCATGATCCGCATGTTGAGGACGACGTAGACCGAATCCGTAATCTCCACGCCGACCTTGGAGAGCGGCGAGCCGGGCGGCCCCATCAGGTACGGGATGACGTACATCGTGCGGCCGCGCATCGCCCCGTCGAGCATCCCGCGCAGCCGTTCGTCCATTGCGTTCGGCTCGGCCCAGTTATTGGTCGGGCCGGCTTCCTCCTCGTACGGCGTGCAGAGGAAGGTGCACTGCTCCACGCGGGCGACGTCGTTCGGGTTCGAGCGGTGATAGTAACACCCCGGGAGTTTCTCCGGGTTGAGGCGGATGAGCGCGCCTTGTTGGATGGCCTCTTCGTAGAGCGTTTCCTTCTCCGCTTCGGAGCCGTCGATCCAAACCAGGCGGTCGGGCTGGCAGAGGCGCGCGGTTTCGCGGACAAATTCAAGCAGGGCGGGGTTGGTGGGTTCCTGGCCGACGGTTTGCATAAGCTCTCGGAGGATGAATGGTTCGATTCGATTTGATTCGATTTTGATTCGATTGACAGGAGCGATCTGAGGGCGATTTTTATCACCTTGCGCCGCCGTCCCTTGCAGGCGATCGCCACCCTGCATCGGGATGCAAACACGATAATACCGGTGGAATCCCATTCCAAGCCGCAATCTTCCATGCCCGTTTTCCACGCCGACGACGATTTTGAACCGCTGACGCTCGTGCGCGGCGTGCCCGTTTACGTCACCACGGCGCTGGTGGCGCTGCACGTCGGGGCGTTTTTCGCCGGGTGGGCGGTGGTCGTGGCGGGGCGCGGGGAGTGGCTGATGGCGCTGGTGTTTCGGAGTGGTGCGGGGTGGAGCGGCTTGGCTGGTTGGTTGGGATATGCGCTGGTGGAGCCGCTTCGCAGCCCGCTCTTTTTCGCCGTGGAGATGGTGCTTCTCTATCTCTTCGGGCGGGAGGTGGAGCGTTACATCGGGCGGCGGCATTATCTGCTCCTTTATCTCGTTCTGGCGCTGGTGCCGCCGGTGTTGCTCGCCGCGCTCGGGCTGTGGCTCCCGGCAAGTCTGGCCGGGGCGCGGGCGATCCACCTCGCCATTTTCGTTGCGTTTGCGGCGCTTTACCCGGGCGTGATGTTCTTTTTTTCCATCCAGGCCCGCTGGATGGCGGCGGCGTTGGTGGGGATCGCGGTGTTTTTCGATCTCTCCGGGGGGAACTGGCCGGGCGCTTGTGCGACGGGAGTGGATGCCGGGGTGGCGCTTCTTTTCATTGCGTGGATACGCGGGAGGGTGTGGCTTCCCTCGTTTCCCATGCGGTTGCGTCCGCAGACGCGCAAGAGCGGGAGGGAGGTCGCGCCTGTTCGGAAGGAGAGGAGGGAGCGGCGCGATCCCGTGGAGGCGATCGACCCGCTGCTCGACAAGATCGCCCGGGAGGGAATGGAGAGCCTCAGTGCCGGGGAACGCGACGCGCTGGAGAAAGCGCGGCGGGAACTGCTCGCCCGCAAGCCGCGCTCTTGAAAACGCTTCAAAAAGAGAGGCGGGCGGTCTACCGTACGCCCGATCCCCCATGAGCTCAGAAGAACTCGGCAAACCCGGCAAACTCGGCGGCCCCGCCAGCCCGGAGCCACCGCGCCCGGTCTTCCCGAGCGAGTACGCGACGCCGATGGCGCATTTCTACCGGGGGGAGATGACCCGGATCATGGCGTGGCGCGCGCGGCTGGATGCGACCACCACCTGGGCGATCACGACGACGACGACCATCTTCACCGTGGCGTTCTCGTTCCGCGAGGTGCCGCACCTGATCTTCTTTTTCAACGTCTGCATCGTCTCCATCATGCTCTGGATCGAGGCGCGGCGTTACCGCTTCTACGATGCCTTCCGCGCGCGGGTGCGGATGCTCGAAGCGCATTTCCTGGTGCCGGTGGTGATGCAGAACTCGGAGATGCTCCAGGGCGAGTGGCAGAAGCTCGTTGCCGAGGATCTGCTGCTCCCCTCCTTCAAGATCAGCAGGCTGGAGGCGGTGGGGCGGCGGATGAAGCGCAACTATCTCTTTATTTTCCTGGTGATCCTGGCTGCGTGGATTGCCAAGGTGTTCATGCACGCGCAACCGCCGGTCCGCAGCCTCGGCTCGTTTTACAAGGCGCTGGCCGTGCAGGGGTTGCCAAGTTGGGTGGTGGCGACGCTCTTTCTGATTACATTCGGCAGCGTACTGGGGATTACTCTTTATGTCGCGCGGAGAACCTCCGGGGAGGTCTCGGAGTTCGGCGCGCACCGCTCGGCGTGGCGGATCTGACCCGGCGCGCGCCTTTTCGCTTTTTTCCATGATGACACCGCTTGACCGGCTTCGTGAAATTGTCGCCCGCCTCCGTGCTCCCGGAGGGTGCCCGTGGGACCGGGAGCAAACTCATGCCTCGCTGCGCGGCGATTTGCTGGAGGAGGCGCACGAGGTGGTGGAGGCGATTGATGAAAAGGATGACGCTCATCTCTGCGAGGAACTCGGCGATCTGCTCTTGCAGGTCGTGATGCACAGCCAGATGGCGGCGGAGACGGGGCGGTTCGATTTCGACGACGTGGCGCGGGGGATCGGCGAGAAGCTCGTCCGGCGGCATCCGCATGTCTTTGGAGATGCGGGGGATGCGGTAGCGGCGGACACCGGCGCGGTGCTTCGGCAGTGGGACGCGATCAAGCGCGCGGAAAAGGAGGGGAAGGGGGGGGCGGTGCATGATTCGCTGCTCGACGGCGTTTCCCGCGCCCTCCCGGCATTGATCCGCGCGGAGAAGATCACGAAACGGGCGGCGCGCGCCGGGTTCGACTGGACGAACGCGGCGGAGGTGGTGGAGAAAATCCGCGAGGAACTGGCCGAGACCGAGGAGGTGTTGGAGGACGATGGGCAGGGGCGCGAGCGGCTGGAGGAGGAGATCGGCGATCTGCTCTTCGCGGTTTCCAACCTTGCCCGGAAGGTGGGGGTGGAGGGGGAGGTGGCGTTGAGCCGGGCGAGCACGAAGTTTTCCACTCGCTTTCGCGGGCTGGAGGCGCGGTTGCGGGCGCGGGGGAAAAGTTTCGAAGGGTCCACGGCGGAGGAACTCGACGCGATTTGGCGGGAGATCAAGGCCGGGGAAGCGGGGGAGGGTGCGCGATGAGCGCGAAGCTCTCCCCGCTGGAAGCGGCGGCCCGGGTGGCGACGCTGCGCCGCGAGATCCGCGAGCATAACCGGCTCTATTACGAAAAGGCCGCGCCGGTCATCTCCGACCAGGAGTACGACCGCCTCTACCGCGAACTGGCGGAGCTGGAGGCGGCGTTCCCCGAGCTTCTCACGCCCGATTCGCCGACGCAGACCGTCGGGGGGAGCGAGGCAGGGCCAGAACCGGGGCGGCTGGAGGCATTCGTGCCGGTGCGCCATCTCTCGCCGATGTTGAGCCTGGATAATACTTACTCCGAAGAGGAGGTGGCGGCGTTTTTCGTTCGGCTGGAGAAGCTGCTGCCGGGGCGGGCGATCCCGACGGTGATCGAGCCGAAGGTGGATGGTGTGGCGATCTCGCTCCTTTACGAAGCGGGGAAGCTCGTCCACGCGGCGACGCGCGGCGACGGCCTCGTGGGGGATGATGTCACCCGGAATATCCGCACGATCCGCGACATTCCGCACCGGCTCAAGCCGATTCCCGGCGCGCCGGAGAGGATGGAAGTACGCGGGGAGGTTTATCTGCCCAAGGCGAAGTTCGCCGCGCTCAACGAGGAGCGGCAGGCCGCCGGGGAGACTCCTTTTGCCAACCCGCGCAACGCGGCGGCGGGTTCGCTCAAGCAGCTTGACTCCGCCATTGTGGCGCGGCGCGGGCTGGGCGCGATTTTTTACGGCACGGGGCTGGTCGAAGGGGATGGCGCGCAGTGGGCGAGCCACCATGAGGCGCTCGACGCGCTCCGGGCGTGCGGGCTGCCGGTGCACGGGAAGCTCTGGCGCGCCAGAGAGATCTCGGAGGCGCTCGGGGCGATCCGCGCGCTGGATGTGGAGCGGCACGCCCTGCCGTTTGAAACCGACGGCGCGGTCATCAAGCTCGACGTCTTCGCACAGCGCGCCTCCGTCGGGCACACCGCCAAGTCGCCACGCTGGGCGATGGCGTTCAAGTACCGGCCCGAGCAGGCGCAGACGCGGCTGTTGCGCATTTCCATCCAGGTGGGGCGCACGGGGGTGTTGACGCCGGTGGCCGAGCTGGAGCCGGTGTTCGTAAGCGGGAGCACGGTGGCGCGGGCGACGCTGCACAACGAGGAGGAGGTGGCGCGCAAGGACATCCGGGAGGGCGACGTGGTGGTGATCGAAAAGGCCGGGGAGGTGATCCCCGCCGTGGTGGGGGTTTGCAAGGAACGGCGCACGGGGGCGGAGCGCGTTTTCAACATGCCCGGAGCGTGCCCGGCTTGCGGCAGCGCGGTCTCGCGCGATCCGGCGCAGGTCGCCGTCCGCTGCCTGAACCCGGCGTGCCCGGCGCAGGTCCGCCGCCGCATGGAGCATTTCGCCTCGCGCGGGGCGATGGACATCGAGGGGCTGGGCGAGGCGATGGTGGAGCAGCTTGTGGAACGCGGCCTGGCGCGCGACGTGGCCGATCTCTACGCGCTCGACGCCGGGCGGCTCGCCACGATCCCGCGTACCGGGGAGAAGAGCATTGCCAACCTGCTCGGGGCCATCGAGGCGAGCAAGACGCGCCCGCTCTGGCGGCTGGTGTTCGGCCTCGGGATTGTGCATGTCGGCGTCGCTTCGGCGCGCGCGCTGGCGGGGCATTTCCATACGCTCGATCGCCTGATGGCCGCAACGGCGGAGGAACTCCAGCAGCTTCCCGATGTCGGCCCGGTGGTCGCCCCGGCGATCGTGCAGCACTTTGGCCGCGCGGAGAACCGGGCGATGATCGAACGGCTGCGGCAGGCGGGTCTGAATTTCGGCGAGCGCGACGAACGCCGGGAGCGCGCGCGGGAGAGTGCCAGACTGGCGGGGACCTGGGTGATTACCGGCACGCTCTCGCGGCCGCGCGAGGAGGTCGCGGAGTGGATCCGCGAGCATGGCGGGAAGGTGGTCGCCTCGGTCAGCAAGAAGACCGATTTCCTGCTTGCCGGGGAGGAGGCCGGGAGCAAGCTGGAGAAGGCGCGGCGGCTTGGCGTGCGGGTGCTCGACGAGGCGGAGTTCCGCGCGATGCTTGAAGAGGATTAACCGTTCTCTTTCTCCCACAGCACCGCTTCCATCTTCGCCCAGAAACATTCTTCGGAGAACTGCTCCGCCCAGGCGCGGATGCGCGCGGGGTTCCACGAGGCGGTTTCCAGGCGATCGAGCGCGGCGAGGAGGCATTCTTGCTCGGGTTCCTCGAAGAAGAGGCCCGTTTCTCCTTCCACAACGGTTTCCAGCGCGCCTCCTTTTTGAAGCGCGAGCACCGGCTTGCCGCACGCCATCGCCTCCACGGGGGTGATGCCGAAGTCTTCGTGCCCCGGGAAAACGAACGCGCGGCACCGCTCGAAGTGCGAGCGCGTTTCCTCGTCGGAGAGCCGCCCGGCGATCCGCACTGTGCTCCCCGCCATCCTCTCCAGCGCGGCGCGCTGCGGGCCGTCGCCGATGACGACGAGCTTCCGCCCCGAGGTTGAATAGGCGCGCACGGCGAGCGCGACGTTTTTGTAACCGACGAGCCGCGAGACGATCAGGTCGAAGCCGTCATCCCCCGGGCAGAGCCGGAAACGGTCGGTCTGCACGGGCGGGTGAATGACCACGGAGGGGCGGTTGTAAAAGCGGGTGATCCGCTCCTGCACGTTGCGCGAGTTGGCGACGAGGAGGTCCATCCGGCATGCTGCCGCGCGGTCGCGCTCGCGGAGCCTCGGCAGGAGCGCCCGGACGGCCCGGTTGAGCAGGCGGTTGCCGACTTCGTGATCGACGTACTCGTCGGTCTGCCAGAGGAAGCGTGTCGGGTTGTGGACGTAGCAGACGGTGCGCGTGCCGGGGGCGAAGCGGAGGTACTTCGCAAACGTGCTGCTGCTGATCCAGGCGGTTTGCGCTTCGACCTCGCCGAAGGAGCGGAACGCCGCCGGGTAGAGCGGGAAGTATTTTTTGAAATGCGTGTGGCTCTCGATCCCCGGGGCGTGTTGCAGCCAGGTGGTGCGGATGTCGGCGTTTTCGAAATCGCTCCAGAGCGTGCGGCGGCAGACGGCGCTGGTGTAGATCGGCGCGTGCGGGAAACGGCGGTGCATCGCCGCCACGACGCGCTCCGCGCCTCCCATCTGGATGAGGTAATCGTGGGCGAGGACCAGTTTTGTCATCGGGTGTCGGGTGCTTCAGGCTCGGGTTTGGAGCGGTGGAGGGAGTTTGCGCCGGTGCAGGAGCGCGTCGAGGAGTTCCGCGGTCCGGGCGAGCACCGGCGGGAGGCTGTAGAGCGCTTCCGCCCGTTCGCGGCCCCGCGCGCCCATTGCCTCGCGCAGCGCGGGCGAGCCGAGGAGCTGCCGGAGCGCCTCGGCGAGCGCCGCGTCGTCGCCGGGCGGGACGAGCAGGCCGCTTGCGCCTTCTTCCACGATCTCGCCCGGGCCGCCGCCGCGCGTGGCGACAACGGGCCTGCGCGCGAGCATTGCTTCCACGAGCACGCGCCCGAACGGCTCCGGCGCGATGGAGGCGTGTACCACGACATCCGCCGCGCGCATCAGCGCCGCCACGTCGCGGCGGAACCCGAGCAGGCGGATGCGCCCCGGGCGGGCGCGTTCCAGCTCTTCGACGCGCTGCCGCAGCGCCTCGGCGTAGGCGTGGTCGTCGCCGGTGAAGAGCGCGTCGCCGACGATCCAGAACACGGCTTCCGGCAGGCGTTCTGCGGCCTTCACGAGCACCTCCTGCCCTTTCCAGCGGGCGAGCCGCCCGAAAAGCGCGACCACGGGGCGGCCCTCCGGGTTCAGCTCGCGGCGCAGTGCTTCGACCTCGCAGGCGGGGAGTGCATCGGCCCATGCCGGGTCGAAGCCGTTGGGGATGACGTACACGGGAGCGCGCCCGCCCCGCGCGATGAACGCCTCGGCGGTGGCCCGGGAGTTGGCGATCACCGCGTCGGCGCGGTTGGCCGCCGCGACGAGCAACCGGAGGTTGAGCGGGCTAAAATGTGTCTCTTCGAGCAGGTCGTGGAGATGGAAGAGCGTCGGCTTGCGCAACCCGGCGGCGGCGGCGGTGCCGAAGAGGAGCGCCTTGGCGGTGTTGAAGTAGAGGAGGCCCGCCGGGCGCAGGCGGCGGCGCAGCCCCAGCCCGTCACGCGCCAGCGCGGGGAGGCTCGCGGCGAGCGTCGCGGGTGAAGCGCCCCGGGTCAGGCGTGCGAGCGGGCCGGGGAGCGGATGGAGATCGACGGGGACGCCGCGCTCGCGCAGCGTGTCGGCAAACGGCCCTTCAGAGAGGAGGAGCACGCGGCCCCGGTCGCGGAAATGATGCGCCACGTCGGCGAGGCAAAGTTCCGCGCCGCCTGGCTGGCCGCTTTGGTCGAGGAAGAGGATCATTGGGTGGTTTCCCTGGCCTCC
>CAZYVL010000068.1:10434-13996 GCA_964651005.1 uncultured Chthoniobacteraceae bacterium
TGGCCTCCTGATAGACTTTGTGGACTCGCCGGGCGATGGCGCTCCAGCCGAAATGCGCCTGGGCGTACTCGCGGCAGCGGGCGCGGGAGGGGAGGGAGTCGCCGCTGGAAAGGGCGCGCCGCAGTCCGTCGGCCAGCGCGTTCGGGGTGCCGTCTGCGAGAACAAGGCTCGGGTCAAGCCCCGCTACCGCCTCCGGCAGCCCGCCGACCGGGGTGACGAGCACAGGTGTGCCGCAAGCGAGCGATTCGAGCGCGATCAACCCGAACCCTTCCAGCGCCTGCGAGGGGACGAGCGTGCAATCCGCCGCTGCGTAGGCGAGCGGCAGGTCGGCTTCCGGGATGAACCCGGCGAAGCGGACCTGCTCCGCGAGCCGGAGCGCCCGTGCCCGTTCTTGCAGCGGCCCGGCAAGCGGCCCGCGCCCGCCAAGGACCAGCACCGTGTTTGGGTATTCCGGCGCGACGGCGGCGAACGCTTCCAGCAGTGCTTCTAGCCCCATTCGGCGCACGAGCCGCCGCACGCAGAGGAGCACTGTGGCATTCCCGATTCCGGGCCAGCCGAGCCGCTCCCGCGCCTCGGCCTGCGTACACGCCTGGGAGGGGAGGGGGCGGAAGCGTTCCAGATCGACCCCGCCGGGGATGACCGCGATCTTTTCCGGCGCGACGCCGTAGCGCCGCGCGAGCAGATCGCCAAACGCATGGGAGAGGACGATCAGCCGGTCGGCGGCGCCGTAGACGCGGCGCTCGATCCACCGCTTGGCCGCGACCGATGCGCGCCCGCCGCCCTCTTGCGCGGATTCATCCGCCCACGGGCCGTGAAAGTGGACCACGAGCGGCTTGCCCGTCCGGCGCCACGGGCCGAGGAGCGGCCAGGCGTGGAGGGCGAAATGGGGGGCGAGGAGATCATACCCGTCGAGCGGAAGCCGCCGGAGCGCGCGCAGCCGTTGGGGGAGCGGGGAGGAGACCGGGCCAAGGCTGATGCGGGAATCCCCCGCCGCCTCTCCGAACGCGGCGGCGGTGCACGGCGCGCGGAGGCTTGCAAGGCCGGTGAGGCCGGTGAGGCCGTCGAGCAGCCCGGCGAAGTAGCGGTCCGCGCCGCCGCCCGCCGGGTCGAAGTGCATCCCGAGTTCCAGAATTTTCATGCCGGGGAGTGGGGGTGGGGCGGATCGAGCAGATCGGCAAGGAACGCGCCGACGCGGGCGATCTGCGTCTCCCGGTCGAAGAGCGTCCGCAGGTCGGGGATGGCGCGGCGCTTGGCTTCGAGCGCCGGTTCGTCGAGCGATTCGAGCAGCTCCACGAGCGCGGCGATGTGGCGCTCCTCCCACGGCGCGTTGCCGGGGAGCCGCCACATCCACTCCCCGCCGAGATCGTACGCCATCGGCACCTGGTTGGTGATGACCGGGAGGCGCGCGGCGGCGTATTCCGGGAGCTTGGTGGTGTAGCGGTACGAGCCGACGCCATCGACGCTCTGCGGCAGGCTGGCGAGGTCCATCGCCGCGAGCGCGGGCAGGACGCGCTCCAGCGGGACCGGCCCCGGCAGGAAGACCGAGCGGCCAAGGGCGTCGCCCGCTTCCGCACGCAGCCGCTCCAGCCCGGAGCCGCCGCCGACGATGAGCACGCAGAGATCGGTGCGTCGCAGGCGCTTCATTGCGCGGACGAGATCGAGGCCGTAGCACCAGTTCCGATGCGGGTTCCACTCCAGGGCGCCAACGAGGCCGACGACCCGCTTTTCCAACGGGATGCCCCACTCCCCGCGCATCGCCGCGCGGCATTCCGGCGAAGCGTTGCTCTCATTGCCCTGGCTGCCGAGCACCCACCCTTGCGCCGTCACCGCGCGTGGCGCGCCGAACGCCATCGCCCGGCCGCAGAGATACGGCGTCCAGCCGATGAACCCCGCGCAGAAACAGCAGAGCAGCCGTTCGTAAATTTCAAAGAGCAGCCCCACTGCCGGATGGTGCGCGCGCACGAAGGGGCCGATCGCGTCGCCGCTGCTCACGACGTACGGAATGCCGAGGAAGAGCCGCGCGCCGAGGCACGCCAGCCCGCCCGCGATGCCGCTCCCCTCCATGACCAGCAGGCGGGGGCGAAGCTCCCGCAGCCGCTGCCAGAGGCGGAAGAAGCTCTGCCGCTTCGCGCTCTTGTCGAAGGGGAGTTCCACCTTTTCCGGGAAGCGGCCCAGCAGTGCTTCGATCCGCGCGGCTTCGTTGGTGCCGCTCCCTTTCGTGGCAAACCAGGCGATCATGGCTTGGGCGTGGCGGCGAGATGTTCGCGGTAGGCTTCCTCCGTCAAGGCGGCTACGCGGTCCCAGGTGAATTGCGTTTCCACGAGCCGCCGGGCGTTTGCGCCGAGTTCGCACCGCCGGGATGCGTTGGCGAGCAGCGGCTCCAGCACGGCGGCGATCTGCCCGGCATCGTGCTCGATGAACTCGCCCGTTTCGCCCGGGCGGATGAGGTCTTCTGTGCCGTTGATCCGGGGGGCGACGATCGGCAGGCCGCAGGCAGCCGCCTCGATGCTCGCGAGGCTGAACGCCTCGTAGTGGCTCGGGAACAGGAACAGATCGCTCGCCGCAAGCGCGGTGGCGATGTCGGCGCGGAACCCTCCGAAGAGCACGCGGCGTGAAAGGCCGAGCCCGGCGGCCATCGCCTGGAAGCGTTCGCGGTCCGGGTCGTCGCCCGCCACGAAGAGCTTCGCTTCGGGCCGGGGGATTTTCGCCAGCGCGGCGATGGCGAGGTCGAGCCCCTTGCGGCCCCATTCGCCGCCGCAGAAGATCGCCACGGCATCCTCCTCCCGCAGCCCCATCCCTTGTGCGGCGCGCCAGCTCTGGCGCTGCTCTGGCGAGATCGGGCGGAAGAGGTCGGTGTCGGCGGCGTTCGGGACGATCCGCACCGGCGCGTCGCCAATGGCGTAGTGTTCGCACAGTTCTGCGGCAACGCCGCGCGAGACTGGCAGGAAGAGCGGCGCGGGCCGCCCGGGCCGCGCGGTGTAGAGCGTCCGTTCGGCCCGGGAGGTCGTGCGCAGGTAGAGCCACCGGGTGAACCGGCGGGCGGGCGAGACGCGCTCGCGCCGCGCTTGCCACTGGAGGACTTTCATCTTCGCGGGCTGGATGTTCTGGATCGTGATGACGTTCGCGGCCAGCGTGTTGCAGCCGATGGAGTGCACGATGTCGAAGTCGTGCCGCTCCAGCCAGCGGTTGACGAGCGCGTGGTAGCTGGCGAAGTCTGCCACTTCCGGCCAGGTTGGACCGGGGACGCGGTGCCACCGTACGGCGTCGAGGTCGAGGTCTTCCGCTTTGCGCGCGAAAAGATGGACGTGGTGGCCGCGCCGGGCGAGGCGTTCGGCGACTTCGTTGACCGCCCGGGCGCTGCCGTCCCGGCGGTTGCAGTTGATCATGGCGAATGCGATTTTCAGGGACTTCACGAGAGCGGGTCAGGGGGGAGGCAGGGGGAGAGGGAGGGTTGGGTGGAAGGAGTGGAAGGAGTGGAATGGGAGGCCGGGTGCCGTTCCCCGGCTCGGCGGGAACGGAGAAACCGCTGGAAGCCCCACGGGCAGAGGGCGACGCCGAAGAC
>CAZYVL010000069.1:0-13152 GCA_964651005.1 uncultured Chthoniobacteraceae bacterium
CTTAGCGCATCCCACCCCCCCGTCAACCGATTTTCTCTCTTTTTCTTCATTTTTTCTCCGCCAACCCGCCGCCGCCAAAACCGCTTGATTTGCAGGGGGCCGATTCTAACCTGCGCCAATGCCTGAAAAGACCGTCTCCTTTGCGACGCCGCCTGACCACGCCTTGCTTGCGGAGCGCCAGCGCGCGCTCGCGTTTGCCGATTCCTTCGCCCGTCGCCACATCGGCCCCGGTGCCGAAGAGACGGCCTCCATGCTGGCCACGCTCGGCTTCGGCTCGCTCGATGCGTTGATCGACAAGGCCGTTCCCGCCTCCATCCGGGCGGATCGCCCGCTTGCGCTGCCGGAGCCGCAGGGGGAATACGAAACGCTGGAGGAACTCCGCGAACTCGCCGCGCGCAACCGCTCGTTTCGCTCCTTCCTCGGCATGGGGTATTACGGGACGATCACCCCGCCCGTCATCCAGCGCAACATCCTCGAAAACCCCGGCTGGTACACGGCCTATACCCCCTACCAGGCAGAAATTTCCCAAGGCCGCCTGGAGGCACTCCTTAACTTCCAGACGATGATAGCCGACCTGACGGCGCTCGACATCGCAAACGCCTCCCTGCTCGATGAAGGCACCGCCGCCGCCGAGGCGATGACGATGGCGCACGGGCTGCGGAAAGACCCCGGGGCGCAAACGTTCTTCGTCTCCTCCCGCTGCCATCCGCAGACTATCCACGTCATCCAGACCCGGGCGAAGCCGCTTGCGATCCGCGTTGTCGTGGAAGACGAATCCGCCTGGGACTTTGCCGAGAAACCGTTCGGCATCCTCCTCCAGATGCCCGCGACGGATGGAACCGTCACGGACCATACCCGGCTCATCGAAGAGGCACACCGCCACGGTGCGCTCGCCATCGTCGCCACCGACCTGCTGGCGCTCACGCTTCTGAAACCGCCTGGCGAACTCGGCGCGGACATCGCCATCGGCAGCAGCCAGCGTTTTGGCGTGCCGATGGGCTACGGCGGCCCGCACGCCGCATTCTTCGCCACGCGCGACGCCTACAAACGGCAGATGCCGGGCCGCCTCGTCGGTGTCTCCCGCGACGCCGAGGGGAACCCCGCCTGCCGTCTCGCCCTCCAGACGCGCGAGCAGCACATCCGGCGCGACAAGGCGACGAGCAACATCTGCACGGCACAAGTGCTACTCGCCGTCGTCGCCTCCATGTACGCCGTCTATCACGGGCCGGAGGGGCTGCGGCGCATCGCCCGGCGCGTGCATCTCCAGGCGGAAACGCTCGCGGCGGGCCTGCGCCAGCTCGGCTGGAACGTCGCGCGGGGGCCGTTCTTCGACACCGTGCGCGTCGATCTCGGCGCGACGCCCGCAGCGGATCTCGTCCGCCTCGCCGAAGCGCGCCGTCTCAACGTGCGCGTGCTCGACGCCCACAGCGTCACACTCTCCGTGGACGAAACCACCGGCAGCCTCGACGACCTCTTCTCCGTCTTTCACCACGGCAAAGAAGCCGCGCTCGACCTCCCCAGGCTGGCCGCCAGCGTTTCCGCCGAATTCGACGACGCACTGCAACGCACGAGCGCAATCCTCACGCAACCCGTCTTCAACCGGCACCACACGGAGACGGAAATGCTCCGCTACATCCGGCGGCTGGAAGCGAAAGACCTTTCGCTCACCACCTCGATGATCCCGCTGGGCTCGTGCACGATGAAGCTCAACGCCACCTCGGAAATGTTCCCGCTCACCTGGCCGGAGTTCGGGCGGATGCACCCGTTCGCCCCCGCCGGGCAGGCGCAAGGGTACGCGGAGCTTTTCCGGCAGTTGGAAGCATGGCTCGCGGAGATCACCGGGTTCGCCGCCGTTTCGCTCCAGCCCAACGCCGGCTCCAACGGCGAATACGCGGGCCTGCTCGCCATCCGGCAATACCACGCCAGCCGCGGCGAAGCGCACCGCGACATCTGCCTCATCCCGCAGTCCGCACACGGCACCAACCCCGCCAGCGCCGTGATGGCCGGGTTCACCGTCATCCCCGTGCGGTGCATCCCCGGGGGCGACATCGACCTCGACGATCTCCGCGCCAAGGTGGAGGAGCACCGGGAGCGGCTCGCCGCGCTGATGGTCACTTACCCGAGCACGCACGGCGTCTTTGAAGAGACGATCCGGGAAGTCTGCGAGCTCGTCCACGCCGCCGGGGGGCAGCTCTACATGGACGGCGCGAACCTCAACGCCCAGGTCGGCCTCACGAGCCCGGGCCAGATCGGCGCGGATGTCTGCCACCTCAACCTGCACAAAACCTTCTGCATCCCGCACGGCGGCGGCGGCCCGGGCGTCGGCCCGATCGCCGTGGCGGCGCACCTCGCGCCGTTCCTCCCCGGGCATCCGCTCGCCTCCAGCCCGGCGGCGGGAGCCGTGGCCTCGGCCCCGTGGGGGAGCGCCTCCATCCTCGTCATCCCGTGGGTCTACATCCGCATGATGGGAGCCGACGGCCTCACCGAAGCGACCCGGTACGCCATCCTCAACGCCAACTACATCGCCCGCCGCCTGGAGCCGTACTTCCCCGTGCTCTACAAGGGTGCCAACGGCCTCGTCGCCCACGAGTGCATCCTCGACCTGCGCGAGTGCAAGGCCCGCGCCGGAGTGGAAGTCGAGGACGTCGCCAAACGGCACATCGACTACGGCTTCCACGCCCCCACGATGTCGTGGCCCGTGGTCGGCACGCTGATGGTCGAGCCGACGGAGAGCGAATCCAAAGAGGAACTCGACCGCTTCTGCGATGCGATGATCGGCATTCACGCCGAGATCACCGCGATCGAGCAAGGAGAGCTCGACCGCCGCGACAACCCGCTCAAAAACGCGCCGCACACCGCGCAGAGCGTCACCCAGGAGACCTGGAACCATCCCTACCCCCGCCAGCAGGCCGCCTACCCCGCACCGTGGACACGCGAAGCGAAGTTTTGGCCCGTTGTAGGGAGAGTGGACAACGTTTATGGAGATCGCAACCTCGTCTGCTCCTGCGTCGGGATGGAGGCCTACCAGTAGCAGCAGCGGCAGACGCCCCGGCGCGTGGCCCCTCCTGCTTCCCGCCTGCCTCGCCGCCGCTCTCCTCCTCGCAACAGGCGGCGCGGCCCGGTGCGCGCAAGAGGCTCCCGCCGAATCGGTCGCCACGCTCCTCGCCGCCGCCCGCGTCGGACCGCCGCGAGCCGACCTGCTCGCCCGGCTCTCGCAAGCGTGGTCCCGGGACGTGGACGCCCTCGCCAAAAAGAAAAAGAACGGCGAGGCGGAACACGCCGCCCGCAGCGCCGTGGAAACAGCGGAACGCGCCGTCCAAACCGACCCCGCCTGCGCCGAAGCGCATCTCGCGCTCGCCATCGCCTGCGGAAAACTGACCGACTTCGTGGACAACTCCACGAAGATGGCGCTCTCCCGGCGCATCCGCGACGAAGCACAACAGACCCTTGCCCTCAACCCGAAGAGCGACCTCGCGCACCACATCCTGGGCCGTTGGAACTACGGTATCGCCACGCTCAACCCGATGCTCAAGCTCGCCGCCCGGGTGGTCTACGGCGCGCTCCCGCCCGCCTCGCTGGCCAAAGCGGCAAACCAGCTCGAACAAGCCGCCGCCCTCAACCCGAAAAAAATCCTCCACCACCACCATCTCGCGCTCGTCTACCGCGCCCTGGGGGAAAAGGAAAAAGAGAAGGGCCAGTGGAAACTCGTCCTGCAACTCCCCGCCGCCGACGAGGAAGACGCCGCAGCGCAAAAAGAGGCGCGAAAGGCGCTCCAACCGTGATGGGGAGGATGGCGACGCGCTGATTACGAATCAGGCGCTCGGGCTTCGCCTTTTCGGGCGCGCGGGCGTTTTCGCGCGGGGCCGCTTCGAAGGCGTGGCGCGCTTTGGCTTCTCCGCTTTCGCTTTCGCCGCCGGGCGTTTCGCGGGAGCCTTGCGAGGCGGAACCTTCGAGGAAGATTTCTTCTTTGGAGCGGCCTTTCGAGCACGCCCGGGAACCGACTTGGGCGACTTGGGCGGGGCAAGCTCCGGTGCAAGGTCGATCCCGAAAATCTCGGAAAGGGCGTCGCCGTCGAGTTCCGGCTCCCCTTCCACCGGCAAGCTCTGGGAGGCGGCGGCCTCGGCCAGCAGCTCCGCCGGATCGGTTTTTCGCAGGACAAAGAGCAATTCCGGCTGCGTATCCAGCCGCGCACCCACTCCGTAGAGCACGGCGGCAAGGTGCTTGCACAAGGAGGCCCAGTCCGGGCAGGAGCACTCCATCCTGAGCTCCGAGGAGCGCGGGAAAAGCCCGTCTGCGGGATGGCACAGAACATCCATGACCGCGTTGGAAAACCGCCCCTGCAAAAGCTCCACCAGCGAGTCCACCCGCCCGGCACACGATTTGGCGATCGCCTTCCAGCGGGAATCGATCAGCGGGGTCAACGTAATCTTCTGCCGGTAAAGACGGGAGCCGAGCACCTGGGCATGGATCTCACCGGGGCAGATTTGCAGATCGATCACGGCACCGCTACGGACATAAGTTCTGCCGCGTGGGAGACGGTTGGAATAATCGCTGAAGTTTTCGAGATGGCCGCACCATTTCTTCCCCCAAAAGGTCGTGGCAATCGCCCGTCCCTCGATCGCCACCGGAGCCAATGGCAGCCCCTTCTCCTTCCGGGCGCGGATCCTCTTCTCCGCGTCCGCCCGACGCATGGCGATGGAAACGTAGGAGCCAAACGAATGCCAACTCATCTCCTTAACAAATAAGGCAATGCCTTATTGCCCGGCAAGCGCGCTCTGGAGGTCAAGGGAGACAAGGCGGAGCAGTTCGTCATTATTCATCTCCGTGAGCGCCGATTCTCCCCCTTCCGTTAGCACCCCCTCTGACAATCCGCGTTTATCCGCAATGAGCCGGTCGATTTTTTCTTCCACCGTTCCCCGGCAAACAAATTTGTGAACCATCACGTTCTTTTTCTGCCCAATGCGAAAGGCGCGATCGGTCGCCTGGTTTTCCACCGCCGGGTTCCACCACCGGTCGAAGTGGATCACATGGGCCGCTTGCGTCAGCGTCAGCCCCGTCCCTCCTGCTTTGAGGGAGAGGACAAAGAAAGGCGGCCCTTCCTCGCATTGGAAGGCCTCCACCAGCTTGCGCCGTTCCCCGGCAGGGGTTCCGCCGTGAAGAATCAGCCCGGAACGCCCGAACTGCCCGGCCAGGTAATCGTGGAGCGGCCGGGTCATCTCCCGGAACTGCGTGAAGATCAGCACTTTCTCCTGCCGCGCGGCAATCTCCTCGGCAATCTGCGCCAACCGCCTGAACTTGCCGCTTTCTTCCGGCATGTATTCGCCGCCCAGGAACTGGGCAGGATGATTGCAGAGCTGCTTGAGCCGCATCAACGTGCTGAGAATCACGCCGCGCCGCTTGATGCCCTCGACCGCTTCGAGATGCCGGGCGAGTTCATCCACCGTCTGTTGATACAAAGCCGCCTGCCGTTTGGAGAGCGCGCAGAACGCCCGCACCTCGGTCTTGTCCGGCAGATCGGCGATCACCTTCCGGTCGGTCTTCAACCGGCGAAGAATGAACGGGCGGACCAGACGCCGCAGCGGGGCGAACCGCGCGGGATCTTCGCTTCGATTGATCCGCTTGGCGAGCGCGGTAAAGGCCTTTGCGCTGCCGAGCAAGCCGGGGTTCAAAAAGTCGAAGAGCGACCAGAGATCCCCGAGACTATTTTCAATCGGCGTCCCCGTCAGCGCAATGCGCACCGGCGAGCGCAGTTCCTTGACCGCCTTCGACTGTCGCGCCCCCGGGGTTTTGATCGCCTGCGCCTCGTCAAGGATCACGCGGCTCCATTCCCGCTCGCGCAGAGATTGCTGCCGGGCGATCATTCCGTAAGTCGTGGCCACCAGATCGGCCTTGGCGATGGCTTCGGCCACCGCCACCGGGTCGTTGAGAATGGCAGAGGGCGTGCAGGAAGGGTGTGCCATGAAGAGGCGCAGCTTCGGCGCGAACTTCACCGCTTCCGCCTCCCAGTTCCCCAGCACGGAAGTGGGGGCGATCAACAACGCCGGTGCCTCCTGTTTCGCCTCCTGCTTCCATTGGGAGAGCGCGGCGAGCACCTGCACCGTCTTCCCGAGCCCCATATCGTCCGCCAGACACGCTCCCAACCCGAGTTGCGCCATAAACCGGAGCCAATAGACCCCCTCTTGCTGATACGGGCGCAGCTCGGCCTTGAAACCCGCCGGAAGCCGTCCGCTCCGCCGGGGATCGCGCAGTTGGGCAAGCTGCTGGTTGATCCACTCCCCCCCCTGCACGAACGACCACTTCCGCACCGCCTCCTGCTCGGCCTCCGGCTCCGCCCCGCCCGGCGCCATCCCCGAGAGAAGCCGAAACGCTTCGGCGAAAGAGACGCCATTTTTTCGATGCGCCGTCTCCAGCGTTCGCCAATGCTCAAGCACCTCTTTGAGTTTGGATGGGTCCACCTCCACCCACTGGCCCCGCAGGAAAACCAGCCCGTCCGTGCTGGAGAGAATCTTCTTCCACTCCGCGTCACCGAGTTCCTCCCCCTCCAGCGTCAGGCCGACCTTGAAATCCAGCAACGCCCCCAGCCCGACCGCCGACGGACGCTCTTCCCCCACGGATACCCGCACCGCAGGCCGGGCCGCCCGCCCCGCCTTCCACCAGTCCGGCAGCCGCACCAGCACCCCGCTCTCTTCCAGCACCGGCACCTCCTTGAGAAAGCGATACGCTTCCCGGGCCGACCACGCCAACGGCTGAAAAATCCGCCGCGAATCCACGAGTTCCTTCACCGCCTCGCTCTTCTCCGCCGCGCGATGCACCGGCAGCAGGAGTGAAAGGAGCGCCTCCTTTGCCCCGGCGTACTCCCGCAACGCATTGCCGAGCGGAACATACTGCGGCTTCCCCTGCGAAGTCAGCAGATGCGTGTACGTGGCCAAAAAGGCAAAAGGCCGCTCGGGGTTCTTTTTGTTCTCCGCCAGGTGAAAGCTCACCCGGCCCACCAGATTCCACGCCGGGTTCTGCGCTTTCAGCCATTCCTGCACCCCGCCGGGATGCGCCTTGGCCTTCTGTTGCACCCGCTCGTCCAGCGCCCGCCAAAGGGCATTGAACCCCTCCACCCGCAAATACTCTCCGCCCCGCATCGGCGGCGCGCTCTCCAGGAACGCCTCCCACTCCGCCTCGGAAGGGGGAGGAATCTCCAACCGCTCCGGGGTCCGGCAGAAAACCGTCAGATAACGCCGTCCAAACTCCCGCCAATACGCCGCGCAAAGCGGCAGCGAGAGCTGCAACGCCTTTGTGGCCAGATGCAGGAGAAGGTCCGCCGAATCATCGCCTTCCCCACCCCCCTTCCGAACGGGGAAAAGAGCCTCCTCCCCCTCATCGGGAAGCCGGTAAAGATGCCCATGCGGCGAGAGCGCGATCTGCACGGGTACGAGAGGTAATCAAAGCCCCTTCCTGCGTCAAATGCTCGCCGCCGCGAAGGATGCGACAAAATGAATCGAAAAGACCCTCATTTGGGGCGGATGATCGGGGGCACGATCCGCCATGCATGGGGAATGTTTCGCATGATCAACCCGTGGTCGAAATGAATGGAGCCTTTTGGGAAGATTCGCTCATCTTCGAAGAAGCTGGAGGAAATCTCCGCGACTTCAAAAGGTTCGACCCGCCAGATTTCCGTTCTCAGTTCGAGGCCGTCCAGACGCAACGGGTCACGCGTTGCCGAGTAGCCGATGCATCCCTTTTCGGAAAAAGCGGATGCCATCTCCAACGAACCGAAACACGACGAACCGGGCAAGGAATCAGCGGTTCTTCCATTCACGGTCATGGATGTGCTCCCGTCCACGGAAGTCATGGAAAGAGCCACGGAACTCCCCTCGTCCCGAATCTCGAACCGGGCACGTTGATGCTCCCCCGGAAAGATGCGCCCCCCGGCGAGAGCGGCAAGTTTCGAATCGGTGTCCCGGCGCGGAATGTATACGCCTTCTTGGGCCACCCCATGCTGGCTCCATTTCACCGCGACACGATGGGCCGCATTCTCGCTGGAGAATGAGAGAAAAGCCGGAACCCCTTTTGGCCGGATTTGCTCCAACCGGATGAGGCAGATCCCGAGGATGGCGTGCCCCTCGAAGAGCTGGGGGGTGAAGCCACCAGGCAGAATCCGTTGCACAACCTCGGGATCGGCGCGGAAGTTGAGGAGCAGGCGTCTTTTGATCAGACCACGAATGATGGGAAGACGAAACATGGTTTACTCAATCCTATTGTTTATTACTCCATCGCTTCGGCATCCCGCTCCAGCCTGCCGATCTTCCGCCACTCGAAGAACGAGAGCACCCCGAGCAGCCCAAGGCTGACCCCCACGACGGAAAGCGCGATCCACATCCCCAACTCCCTTGAGACGATTGCGTCGGGATGGACGGAATGGAGAAGAAATCCGGTGGTGGGCAGAAGCATGAAGAAGGAAGGATCCGCGTGCCTCGGGAGCGTCACCCCCAGCACGATGGCGAGCAGGATGCATAACCCCTGGATGACGATGAAGAACTGAAAGGCCGACTTGCGGGGAAAAAAGAGGCGCACGAGAGCAAACGGCATGAAAATCATCCCGAGCAAGGCGTAGAAAAGAAAATCTTCGTCAACATCCCCAATCTGGTAGGACGACATCGCTGCGATCGCCGCCGTCACCAGCAGCGTGAAAAGCAGGCCGCTGCTCCAGCCGGGATACAGAATCCGCCCGGCGATCTTCGCCGCCCACGACGACCGGGAAAAAGGCCAGACCGGCCGGTAGAGGCTCGGAATCGCCCGGGGATTTTCCATCAACGCACCGAGACAGACCGGCAGCGCGATGAGCACGGCGAGAGTCAACATCAACGAACGCTGGCCGAAGACCGCCGCAAGCAGCGCGGCAATCGCGATCCCCGCCAGGGCAAGAAGCCGTTTGCGCGTGGCGTGGTTTTCTCCTGCGGGAGCGATCGCCGCGACGCCGACTTCCAGAAATCCCAGCAGGAAGACCGGCCCGAGCAGAAAGATGAGCAGGAAAACGAGAAGGACCCCGGAAGGGGTGTGGAACAGGTCAAAGAAGCCGGAACTCTGGAGGCGGAACACGCCGGTCAGAGAGACTGGAATGGCCGGGACGGCGAACACCACCCCGATGCCGAGCAACACTCGCACGAAGAGGGTGCGCAGGCACGGCGAAATCCCGACGGCAAACGCGGTGCCCAGCGCGCTCCCGACGAGAATCCACCCGAGCAGGACCAGCTCGTCAACAAGCTCGATTCCGCCGTAATAATAGCGCAGCACCACGTACGGCAGCACGGAGCAGACGAGCAGCACGCCTTGAAGGAAAAGCGCCGCCCATTTCCCCACGATAATCCGCCACGCGGAGAGCTGCGTCAGGAGCAGCAGATCGAGCGTATTCCCTTTGACTTCGCCCAGCACCGCCCCCAGCCCCCGCAATGGGATGCCGACAAGAAGCATCAAGGCCGTGGTGCTCCAGAAGAAGAAGCTGCCGACCTCGCGCGAATCCTCACCCCCCGCGCTCAGGATGCAGAAAATCATGAAAATCTGGAGCACCAGGAACAGGCCGACAAAGGCGCGGGAACGCAACCCCTGGCGGAGTTCCTTCACCACGGCGGGGCTTAACCAGTCTGCGAAGTCGTTCATAGAGGAGGCTGAGGCGGGGAAGCGGCGGCGTTTTCCTGTTTCCCGAGAATTTCAACGAAGGCGTCTTCCAGCTTCCGGTCTTCGCGCCGGAACTCGGCAACGGCAAACCCCTCCCGGATCATCTTGCCGAGCAGCCCGGCCATCGCTTCGGGTGTATTCGGTCCCACCCGGAGGCGCGCCCCGTGCCGGGTCGCCTCGGCCACGGAAACGCCCGGCTGGAGCGCAGCCCATTGGCGGAACCGCTCAAGCGCGCTCTCCTCCCCCTCTCCGGTGGAAGCCAGGCGCGCTTCCATGACGGCAAATGGCGTTTCCTCCCGGCGCTCCCGCAGGAGGCTTTCCGCCGAGCCGTGGTGCACGGCGCTCCCGTTATCAATGAACAGGAGCGTGTCGCACATTTCGCCGAGTTCCGAAAGAATATGCGAGGAGATGAAGAGCGTCTTCCCCTCTCCCGCCAACTGCCGCACGAGATGCTTGAACTCGATGCGCGCCTTCGGGTCGAGCCCGGCTGCGGGTTCGTCGAGGATCAGCAAATCGGGGTCGTGCAGCAGCGTGCGTCCGAGGCAGAGGCGCTGGGCCATCCCCTTGGAAAGCTGGTTGATGGCGCGGTCGGAGAGTTCCGCGAGATGCGCGAAGGCCATCACCTCCTCGACGCGCCGCACCCGCGCGATGTCTCGGAGGCCGACGGCGCGCGCGTAAAAGTCGAGATATTCGAGCACCGTCATGTTCTCGTAGGTGCCGTAAGCGTCGGGCATCCATCCGATCAGCCGCCGCACCTCCCGCGGCTGGTTGACGACATCGAAGCCGTCCACGCGGATCGCCCCGGAGGTGGGCAGCTCCAGCGTCGCCATGATGCGCATGGTGGTCGTTTTTCCCGAGCCGTTGGCCCCAATGAACCCGACCACCTGCCCCCGCTCGATGGTAAACGAGAGATGATGGACCGCGCGGATGTCGCCGAAATCCCGGCAGAGATCGCAAACTTCGACCAGCGGACGGCTCTGGCTCACTGGGCGCCTCCTTTCTGTGCGGCGGTTTCGACCGCTCCCGTCACGACCGCGCGAGTTTCCCAGCGGATGGAGCGGAGCGTCGGGATCGCCCCCGCCCCCGGGTTCTCCAGGGTGGCATAGAAATAGCCGGGAAGACCAAACGCCCCCTCCTTCCCATGCGTTTCCCCGATTTTCAGGCGCGTTTCACCGGAGGCTTCCCCGAGCGCGCCAGACCAGAAGGCCCAAGCCTCCTCGCCGGAAGCCGCCGTTAAAACAACGCGCTCGCCCGGGCGCACCTTCTCGCCGCGCCACCATTTCCCCTCCGCGTCCTTGAAAACCAGGCGGGCGAGCGGATCGGAAAAACTGGAGACAACCTGTGGCGCTCCCGAGTCGTCGCGGCCCGCCAGGGCAAGACCTGGACCTGGGCCCGGACCCGCCCCAGCTTTCCCCAAAGCACGAACGGCAGTGAGCCGATGCCCCTGCACCATGCGGCTGCGGAACCAGTCGCCCGAATAAACCCCTTCCCGCCAAAAACGGCTTTCCTGCACGCTCACGCCATCGCGGTGCCCCGGGATATGGAACGATGCAAGAAGCGTGGCATCGTCGAGGGCAAAGCGGCGCGAGAGGAGCAACCCCGAGCGCGAAATCTGCTCCTGAAGCACCACCGCATCGTGCGTACCCGGCAAAAGCTCGATATACGCCAGCCGCCGCCCCGAGCCGCCAAGCCCATCGCCAATGACGATGACCGCCAAAAGAACGGCACTCGCACCGAGCGAGAGAAGCGGCGTCGTGACGAAAAGCCGGTGGCGGCGACCCGCCGGGGCGAGATAGAAAAGATTGAAGGGGCCCAGCAGCAGCGCGAGGCCAATGACGGCGGCGAAAATCAAGGCTCCACCGGCCTTCGGTTCCTCAACAGCCTGGAGCAGCGGCTCCTCATCAGGATGCCCGAAAGATGCCCCCCCGAACCGATCTATCCCTCCCGCCGTCACTCTCTCCACCCACCCCCCGGTAGGAAGCGCCCGACCGTCCCACGGCTCCACCTCGATGCGGCCCAACCCGTAGGGGGAGGAGCCGAAGGAACCGCGCCCGGCGACCGCAGGGTTCTTCGCCGCGATCACCAGCCGCCCGCCGGTGCCAACCCATTGCCGCACCGCATTCCGAACCGCCGGGGCCAGGGCGGCCCACTCGCGGCCCGTCATCGTGATCCAGGTGATTCCCGAGAAACCGCGCCACTGGGTCGGGAGCGCGCCCGGATCGAAGCGCGTCGCGGCCAGCGACCGCTTTTGCTTTTTCATCTCCTGCCGCAGCAATTCCAGCGAACTGGCGGCCAGAGTGCTGCTCATGGCGAGCGTCGGGGTGATATCCCCGTCCCTCAAAATCGAACGATACAAGACGATTTCTCCCGGGATCACAGCCGGGCCATCCACGCTGATCCTCAATCCGACGTTGTACAAATCCCGGAAGCCCTGAATCGGCACGACGGGGGAAAAGGTGCGGGTCTGGCCCGGTTCCACCCGGAGGGAAAACTCCGCGATCTCCGATGCCGCCACGTAACGGCTGGAAGCGATAAAATGCCAGACGCCCTCTTGCGACGAATCGTTCCGGATGCGGACGCGCAGCGGGACGGCCCCGTGCACGGGAATGCTGTCGAAGGGGCAGGCAACGTCGATGGCGATGCCGCTTCCCTGAGTGGTTCTGATCTCCTCTGCGGCGAGGCGGTCAGGCCAGGCTCCTGCCACAAGCCCAACCACGGCGAGCCCCAGCAACACCGCGCGGGAAAGGACCGCCCGCCCGAGCGGTCTTCCGGCGGATGAAAGCCAGGGATGGTGCGACATAGGGGGGGGAGTAGTCGGGATCTTTGGAAAACTGAAATTTGTTAACTCGCCACGATATTCACCAGTTTCCCCGGAACGACGATCACCTTGCGAATCGTCTTTCCTTCGGTGAACTCGCGCACTTTCACGCGGGCGAGCGCCGTCGCTTCGATCTCCTCGCGGGCGGCATCTTTGCCAACCACGAGCTTGTCCCGGTTCTTGCCGTTGACCTGGATGACGATCTCCACCTCGTCTTCGACGAGAAACGCCGGGTCGTACTCCGGCCACGGCTGGTCTTCGAGCGCGCCCGCCGGTCCCGCAAAGTTTTGGTCGAGCACCTCCCACAGCTCCGCGGTCAGGTGCGGGGCAAACGGGTTGAGCAGTTGCAGCAGCGTGCGCAGCGCGGCGACCGGGCGCGCGGCAGCGCCGGTGAGCGCGTTGGTGCAGATCATCATCTGCGAGATGGCGGTGTTGAAATTGAGCGATTCGATGTCCTCGCCGACTTTCTTGATCGTCGCGTGCAGCACCTTGAGCAGCGCCTTGTCCGTCGGGGCGGCCTCGGTGAGCGCCCGCGAGACAATCCACTCGCCCGCCTGGTTCTCCTCCATCGCCAACCGCCAGACGCGCGCGAGAAACCGCGCAACCCCTTCCACGCCGGTCATGCTCCACGGCTTCATCTGCTCCAGCGGCCCCATGAACATTTCGTA
>CAZYVL010000070.1:0-12920 GCA_964651005.1 uncultured Chthoniobacteraceae bacterium
GGTGTTTTGGCATCATATTTCGTCCGTCCCGGGGAGGGGTTCCATGAACTAGCGGTCAGGGTTGTGGGCGGCGGTCTGCGGGCTATCAACTCTTTTTTTGAAATTTTTATCATCCGGCAGATCACCGGCAGATCAGGCATTCTTTTTCCCTTCTGGCAGAGGACGCTCGGCGGCGTCGGCTGACTACGGCTTTGGCCGGGGGCAGCCCGCTGGCCGCGTACTTCCGCCCCGTGCATCCGGAGATTTGGGGATTCAGGTTGAACCCCCCGCGCTCCGGGGGCAGACTGGCGGTTTTCCGATGATTGCCCTGCGCGAGAGCATCCACGATGAGTTCGTCGAGCGGGTCCGGCAGATTTTCTCGCCGGACGGGCTGCTCGCGCAGGCGCGCAATTTCGAATACCGCCGCGAGCAGCAGGAGATGGCGGTGGCGGTGGCGCGCGCGCTGGCGGAGGAGCGGCACCTCGTCGTGGAGGCGGGAACGGGCGTCGGCAAATCGCTCGCCTACCTCGTCCCGGCGATCCTTTTCGGAAAGGAGAAGGGGAAAAAGGCGGTGCTCTCCACCTACACGATCAATCTCCAGGAGCAGCTCGTCTACAAGGACATCCCGATCCTCCGCAAGCTGCTCCCCGTGGAGTTCGAGGCGGTGCTCTGGAAGGGGCGGCAGAACTACCTCTGCTGGCGGCGGCTGCAACGGGCGATGAACAACCCGGGCGACCTCTTTACTTCGCCCGAGCAGGAGGAACTCCGGCGCATCTGGGAATGGGCGCAGACCACGGAAGACGGCTCGCTGGCGGACTTCGATGTGGAGCCTGACCCGGCCGTCTGGGCGCAGGTGTGCAGCGAGCAGCACCTCTGCACGGTGAAGAGCTGCGGCGGGGAGGGGCGCTGCTTCTACCAGGCGGCGCGCAAGCGGCTTCTTTCCGCAGATGTGGTGGTGACCAACCATACGCTCTTCTTCCTGAACGCCGGGACGCCGACGCCCGACGATGACCCGCGCTCGGGGTACATCTTTGCCAACGATTTCGTGATCTTCGACGAGGCGCACACGCTGGAGTCGGTCGCCTCGCGCCAGATCGGCATGAGCGTCTCGCAGGCGGGCCTCCGCTACGCCCTGCAACGGCTCTACAACGAGCGGACGAAGAAAGGGCTTTTCACCGCGCTGCGCCACGCGCAGGGGGTGCGCGAGGTGGCCACGCTCACGGAAGAGGCGGACCGGTTTTTCGAGGCTGTCTCCACCCGGGTCGCCTCCGCGAAGGGGCGCGAATACCGCGTTCGCGAGCCGGATCTGGTGGCCGACACGCTCACCGGGCCGCTCGCCTCGCTCCAGACGCTACTCGTCTCCGCGCTCAAGACGATGGAGGACGAGACGACGAAGGCCGAGCTCCAGGAGATGGGCCGCCGCGTCCGGGACGCGCGGCTCGGGATCGCGACGTTCCTCTCCCAGAGCCAGGATGATTGCGTCTACTGGGTCGAGCGTTCCGGCAAGGCGAACCAGTTCTGCTCCCTCCACGCCGCCCCGGTGGACATCGCCGCGCATCTACGGGCGCTTCTTTTCCGCGAAAACCGCTCGTGCGTGATGACGAGCGCGACGCTCGCGGTCGGCGGGGGCGATCTCGGCTACTTCCGGGGGCGGGTCGGCGCGGAAGACGCCGAGGCCGAGCAGGTCGGCAGCCCGTTTGACTACGCCCGGCAGATGAAGCTCCACGTTACCCGCAAGATGCCCGACCCGCGCGACTCCGGCTACGAAGAGGCGCTCGCCGAACGGGTCGGCAAGTACGTGGAGATGAGCCAGGGGCGCGCTTTCGTCCTTTTCACCGCCTACCGGACGATGCAGTCGCTTGCCGCGCGGATGCAAAAGTTCTTCGAGCGCAAGGGGTGGCACCTTCTCGTCCAGGGGCAGGGCATCTCGCGGCACCGGCTCGTGGAGGAGTTCAAGAAAGAGGGGCGCAACGTCCTCTTCGGCACCGACAGTTTCTGGAGCGGCGTCGATGTCCCCGGGGAGGCGCTCTCCAACGTCATCATCACGCGCCTGCCGTTTGCCGTGCCGGATCATCCGCTGGTCGAAGCGCGGCTCGAGGCGATTGAGGAACGCGGAGGCGACCCGTTTTCGGAATACTCGCTGCCCGAGGCGATCCTGAAACTGCGGCAGGGCGTCGGTCGCCTGATCCGCACCAAGAGCGACACGGGGATCGTGGTAATTCTCGATCCGCGCATCCTCACGAAGTCGTACGGCAGCGCCTTCCTGAAGGCGATCCCGGAATGCCCGATGGTGGTGGAAGAATAGGGCCGCCCGGGGAAATTCCACCGCCATTGCTTAGTGGCAATGAAGTGCTGCGGTCATCACACCACGTTTGAGGCAGAACGAGGCGAGATGCGACCGGCACCGCAATCTTACCGATTCCCGCCGCCAAATGTACACTCACCACTCACTTGGGCATTGGCCCGTTTTCCCACGATCCTCCAGGTTGATGGGCGATTCCAACCGACTTATTGTCCTGTTTGAGCCAACCAAAGGCAAGGCCTACGGGTACAAGATGAGCCGGAATAAAATTGCAAAGCTGCCGCAATCCGCTAAATTTTGCCGCCTGATAGGCGGGGTTGTTTTTTCATTCCCTGCCGAGCGGCAGGTTTTAACCTTCCCGTCCATTACTTCTTTCTCTCTCTGATTTCAACCGATCCTATGAGATGGCTGTGAAAGATTATCTAAAAAGTTGATCATGTCTTCCTCCCCTGAACAACTCGAATACATCCTCTCAAGGAAGATTGAAAAGTCCCTCCAATCCTCTCCTGATGATGCGCTCCTTGGCTTTCTCGCGGTAGACGAAGAGACGCAACGGGATGTGCTGCATTACCTAAAAAGCGTTTCAAGGTATCATTTAATTTTACAAAGCCTAATCCGCTACCCTGCGCTTACCACCTATGGCTTGGCGGTTGCCGCATCAATTGGTCTTCGGGACGAAGAAGTGGGAAGTGGTGCATTCTATGGAGCTTGGCAGTCTGCATTTGGCTTTGTTCCAACTCAAAGTGAACGGGGGCTGTTGGCGCGTGGTTTTGTTGATGCATTGAAGTGTTTGGGGTTGGAGGCGGATACGATTTCTCCCGGACATGATCTCCATTGGGCTGGTGGATGCTATCTCTTCCAAGGGGCTATTTTGCCACACTTCGTGGAACCTCTACAGAGGGCGTTGGAAAGTGCGCAGAAGGTCCAACCGCTCCCCGCGCCGGATGATCCAGAGCGAGCTAGACCCTTCGCGATGCTCGTTGCTGAGAAGGTGCACCCAGCCCAAACAAGGCTTCGCAAGACTCTGCAATCTTCTGTGGGCTCATTCCTTGTAAGGAGGCTCTCGCAATGGCTGATGACCGGTGATGACGCTTTGTTCCCAGCTCATATTCAGCCCCTGCTAACGGAACAAAAGACGAAGGGGGCCTTCTTACGTAATCCTTACATCCAGTTCGATCAGGATGAAGGCAGGATGCTGTTGGCGCTCCCAACGCAAACCTCCGGACTTGCCGACTCTGAAACCCGATGGAAAGTAGGGGGAAGGAGCTATCGTGCGTCCGCAGAGCTTCCTCCAATTCCTTTGGACGAACTCAACTGCGGAGACGGTGTCTTCGAAGTGGTTCTTTCCCGCCTTAAGGATGGCAGGGAAGACTGCTCCTACGCGCTCTACGCTGGCATCGATTCAAGTCGAGGATTCCGTCTCTTTGATGCAGAAACGGGCAAAGAGCAAAAGGTTGCGGCTGCAGGCGTTGAACGCATGATTCACCTCGCACTGGGGCACGAGTACCTGGTTGTGTTAAGCGAATCAGCGGAGGTCAAAAGTCCGCACAACGAAGAAGAGATTGGCGATTATCGTATCATCCGTTTCAAGGCAGGTTTCGTGGAACCGTCATTAGTGATTGAGACGAATAGAGATCCGTGGGAGTTCAAAACAAAAGTTCGCCCAGGCCTCTACCTCACGCCTTTCGACAGTCACCGGTTTCAAGCGTTACGCTTAATTGATGGTGCATGTATAAAGATCAGCTACGGGGGAAGCCCTGACCTTGAATGCGTGCTCCCCTCCGATCATACGGGGCCAGCCAAGCTGCGTTTTACAACGTCGCTGGATAAAGGCTTTGAGGTGCTGGATGATTGTCCTCAAAGCCCCTCCGCAGCAGGGATGAATCTGATCAATGCAAGAGAGCTATTGGAGCGGTGGGTGGAGTCGCTTCCGCCTGCGATCCATGTGATCACAGTATCCCTGGAATGCGGAGCCCGAACAATGTCTCGGGAGTTTGTTCACTGGCAGGGCCTGGACCATATTACGATCTACGGAGATTTCCATTGCCGTAATTTTCCCGTGAATCTCGCATCTTTCACTGGGCTTAAACAAGAAGCTCAATCTCTTCTAAGCAAGAGGGACACACGCGACCGCCCTGAACTTTCCTTAAAGGCCGTGGGCTGCTGGGAACTGGAGAAATGGGAGCTTCCCGCGAATCGGGTCAAGGTAACTCTTCTCGATCCGGAGCATGGTTCCGAGGAATTGCTCGATGGGAAGGCGATTGAAATTTTGCCTAATGATAGGCGGATCATTCAATTCAGAACAGGTGGACTGCTTCCAGTCCAATTGACCTGTGACGGAATATCGCTCGCAGAGGTTTCGACGGAGAAGCCCGTGGTTTCAAAATTCTTGACGGCGCTCACAGCCGAATTTGGCCGAACCGGCACCCTGAAGGCGGAGGCGCTCATCGATTTCCCAGGAGATCGCTCTTGGACAGTTCTCCACTGGCAGACCCCCCAAACAGCAAAAGAGTGCCAGCAAGAGCTCACAGAGGCATCTCAAGTGGTCTGGTTGATTCGGAAGGTTTCGATTACTGACGCAGCAGCACTCCGTATCAAGCTGACTGATTTTATAGCTCGTGTCGGTGGAACTGATTCAGACGCTTTTCTTCCCCTGAACATCCCCGACGAACTGGGAGCAATAACCGAAATTTCCGTTGGCGTGGGCTTTTCCTGCTCCGTTCACCGGATAACACAAAATCAGGTAACGATTCGCTTCAGTTTCGACCGCACAGAGATGCGAGGGGCAATCTGGGTAGCCGAGCTTGAGTGTCTGCTGAGCCACAGCACGGTTTGGCAGCCTATCATGAGCCGAGAAGGGCACGGCCGGCTCGCAGTGGTCCGCCTTGTGTTTATTGGAGGAACCCCGGGCGCTGATGCTCCCCCCTCTGCGGCATCTGATCTTTTTTGGGGGAAGCCAATGGAAGCTCTTTTCTCAGGCTCTCCTGCCTGGCTGTTGAAGGGCGATCTGTTAGATCAATGGTTGAACGGGGTTCAATGGTTGATTTCATGGAAATATCCAACCGCTGTTTGGCTTCAGAATGCCAACCGCTTTAAGTCGCTTTACTTCCGGCTTTCCTCGATCTGCATGACTCATGGGAGCGAGGAAAGAAGAATGTGGTGGCAGCACGCCGTCGTGGAATTCCAGAAACATGCGAATGAGGTCCAGCCTGTAGTCATGCCATGTCTCTTGCTATCCTTAAGTTTGGAAATGACCTCCACATCTTTGGAGGGGTGTGAGTTCAAAGAATTTGCGAAGGGCGAATGGGTTGCGCGTGCGCTTCAAGAAACGGGCCTCTACGAAAGCCAAGCTCGTCTGGATGCACTTGGATACGTCAGCGATATTTGTGATGGCAAGAGACTGAGTTTCGAGTTTCTATCTCATTTTTCAGGTTGGTCGGCCCTAATTGGAGGAAAGCCAGTTAAACTAGGCAGCTTTCGCTATCGAGATTGGTCAAAGAAACTCGGGGATCAATGTAAGGCTCTGGACTTTTCGAGCGATAGCCTCAACAGCGAATTGATGGCAGCCAATCATCTGATTGCTTGCCTGACAAAAGCACGACAGCGCGCAGATGTATTGCTTAGCGTTGCGGAACAAGAGGAAGGCCATTGGCTAAGCAAACCAATCGCTCGCATCGCGAGCTCCACCGATAAGGCGTTAGGGGCCATCCGAAGCATCTTGGGGCCACGGTTAGGCGGTGCGCCGGCAGACACCCTTCTTTTCCGAGTGGAACAGTTTGACTCGTTGATCAGTGATGCCCGGGGCAAGGAGTTTCTTCAAGCATTGATGGCTTCCAGTTGCCTGGTGGCCCTGGCGACCCGCGCCACGGCGCTAGGGATCCTATCGTCTTCACAAGCGAAAGGCTATTTACGTTTAATGATCACCACACACGAGAATGAGTCGGAGATGGATGAAGTTCTTCAAAAGCACATCTCCCTCGTGATCGGCACGGCTCCAGAGCTTTTCTCGTTTTATTTTCTTTTATTCACCTTTTCCTCAGTAAAACCATGAATCGTGAGATTGATCCCATCGCCCTGCAAGACGAGCTTCAGCAGCGCATTCGTCGCTACTTATTAACAGCCTTGCCCATAAGCAGGCGCTTTCCAAAGCTCCGTACTGAGGCATCAAAACTCATTAACCAGCCTGAGATGGTAATTAAGGGGCCGTTTCTGGAAGCGATTCCCGATTTCCCAAAAGGGAGTTCATTGAAAGACCTTGTTGAGGAAGGAGTGTTGCACAATGGCTTCTCCAGTTTAGGCGCTTTCGTTTACGAACGGCGTCTGCACGCACATCAAGAAAAGGCCATACGGCAAGTGGTGAGCGAGAAGAAAAATGTTGTCGTAGCCACGGGAACAGGATCAGGGAAAACGGAGTGTTTCCTATTTCCTCTTATTGATGCTCTTCTGAAAGCTGACATCTTCGGGCGACCGGGAATTCGAGCGATCATTGTCTATCCGTTGAACGCATTGGCGAACGACCAGCTCTACCAGAGGCTGGCCCCAATTCTAGCTGATAAGCTGTCTGATTACGGGTTGACCGTAGGACGATATACAGGCCAAACCAAAGCCGGTATGTCGCGTGATGAGATTGAAGCACAGTTACTCGGAAGCGATTTTATCAAAGAGATTTTTCCGAAAGGGATTCCGTCAAACTGGTTGTTGTCGCGCAAGGAAATGCTGGACACGCCGCCCAATGTGCTTGTGACCAACTACGCGATGTTGGAACACCTGCTATTGCTCCCCCACAATCGGCCCCTGTTTCAAGGCCTCGACCTAAAGCTTTTGGTGCTTGATGAACTGCACAGTTACGCAGGCACGCAGGCCACGGAGGTCGCAATGCTTTTGCGAAAGCTGATTAACCGATATGCAAGGAACAATGATATTCGGTATATCGGCACAAGCGCGAGTCTTTCATCTGCGCTTGATGAAAAGAAAAAAATCGCCTCCTTTGCGTCTCGGCTTTTCGATGCCCCCTTCGGAGATCCAATTACAGCAACCCGAGAACGCCATCGGCTTCTGAGTGTCACTCCCAGTGCCAATGAAATTTCCATAGAACAGTGGCTCACACTTAAGGATCTCTTAGGCAGCGTTCGGGGGATTAAAGATGAGGCTAAAGCCATAGAAACTTGGAATGATGAAGTCATTCAAGCAGACATAGACCTTCTTGTTGATCGTACATTAGAAAGCCTCCCAAAAGCGTTATCCAAGGCTCTTGGGGCTGATCCTAACATCCAAAATCTAGCAGAAATTCTGGCCCGAGAAGGGAGCGTTTTAGTATCGGATGTTGCAGATCGACTATTCGGCTGCACGGGCAGCAGCACCGACCGACAAGAAGCGGTCAGGGCTATGGTTGCAGTGGGTGCTTATGCACGTGAAACGTCGGAAGGCTACCCCTTGCTTCCTGCCAGATATCATATTTTTGCGAAAGGGATCGAGGACGCTACCATCCAGCTGGCTCCATCGAAGGTCTCCAGTGAACACGCCATCCGGTTGCGTCTCGCTTCCGAGTTCAGAGATGCTGCCGAAGGTTGTCCTCGTTACCGCCTTCTCACCTGTCGTAAATGCGGTGAACTCTATTTTGAAGCGTGGGAAAGTCTGGGTTTGCAAGAAATCTATCCGCAATACAGGAAGGGGCTAAGGCGCAGTGTATTCTGGCTACGCCCGAAAGATTCGGTGGTGCTGGCTGATGACGAATCTGAGGTTGTCACGGATTCCCCAAGCCTATTTCACTCGGAGCAGGAATGCTTTATTCACCCTGTGAGGGGAAAATGCTGCGACTTTTTACCCGATGGCGAGGATGAGTCCGAATGGATTAAGACTTGGAGGGCACAGCTCGCAAAGGAAGATGATGACGACAAATTGGCAGGGACGGCCCGAGTCACCCACTGCCATTCCTGCGGCAGCGTAGAGCGTACCGAGATCATCACGCCATTCCATCCTGGCGATCAGGCACTCTCTGCAACAATCTGTGATGCGCTGTATGAAGCGATCCCTCAAAAGGAGGGGGCGGATCGTAACTCGGGCGGGGGGCGGGCTTTGTTGGTTTTCAGCGACAACCGGCAAGATGCTGCGTTCTTTGCGCCGAGCCTCCAAAGAAGCCATGAGGAGATCTTGATGCGGTGGAGAATCATTCATGAGCTTCAGAAGCACGATGGGCGGGCCCGATTGATGGAGATCGCGACCGCTCTGGCAGAGAACGGGCTCCTACGCAAGGGATTTACAGATGTTAATGCTCGCCCTCTAAAATCAGAAGAGGCGGAGAAGCATTTCAAGGCGTTGCTGTTGGGAGAATTTTGCACTCCTGGCGGGGCGCGTTCTTCACTGGAGGATTTGGGAATCGTTGAGGTGAACTACTCGATGGATCTGGAGGAACTTGCCGAGAGAGCCAAGATCGCTCACGAACAGGCTTCCGGGATCGTCCGTTTTGTCCTCGATGTAATGCGATCCAACCGGGCGATCAAGATGCCTCCCGGAGTAAGCGCTGCCAACTCTCACGATAGCGAGTTCTACTGGGGGCATTACGCCCAGGCGGACCGTGCTTATCGCCTTCAATCTGCCGGGCATCGCTACAATTTTCTACCACAGATTCGCCCAAATGGTGAGCCATTCTCCAATCGCTTTGTTTACGTATTGCGCGACCGTCTGGGCATCAGTGATTGGAGTAGCGTCTTATCTCGCCTTTGGGAAGTGTTCTTGAGGGATACCGATGCCAGCGGGATGGATCATCCGACCGATGGAGATACCGCATCATTGGTGCTTCGGCCCGGAACGTTGAAACTGTCGCTTAGGGAGAGGGAAGCTCCTGTCTTCCGCTGTAATAAGTGCGGCACGAAAGGCCGCTGGCATCTTGCCCATCAATGCCTCCGATGGAAATGCCTTGGCGCCATGGAAAGGATTTCTCAGGAAGAATGGGATGACGAGGTTCGGCACAACCATTACCATAGATTATATCGCTCGAAGAATCCGATCCCTACACTTCTAGCAAAGGAACATACGGCTGCTCTTGGTTCTGACTTGAAGGAGAAAATTGAAAGCGAGTTCAAGAAAGGAAGCATTAATCTCTTGTCATGTTCGACGACCATGGAAATGGGCATCGATCTCGGTGATCTTTCCGCCGTAATGCTACGAAACGTCCCCCCGGGCATCTCGAACTACCAGCAGCGAGCGGGCCGCGCAGGGAGGCGAGGGCAAGGGGCTCCAGTAAGTCTCACTTACGCCAGAAATCGCCGTTATGATCAGACGACGTTTGATGAGGCTCAAAGTTTTCTTCGTAAACCACCAAAGACGCCCTACGTTCACCTTGCCAACGAGCGTCTTCTGAAACGTCATCAGTTTTCTCTTCTCCTTTCAGATTACCTGGCGCATCGGGAATTGGATCAGCATGGCCTGCAAATCGGACAATTGTTCGGATTAAATAGAATTGGCATGCAAAATGGCCGACTAGCTACCGATCGTCCTTCGCCCTTTGGGCAGAACGAGGTTTCCGATTTCTCGTCAGATTTGACTAAATGGGTTGAATCAGACTCAGCTGTTCCTGCTATTAAGGCTGCTTCCGAGTTTCATAAGAGAGTGATCTCGAGTCTCTCCGCAGAAGAGGCGTCATCTTTGAAATTCGAAGCGCAACTTTTGAAGGTTGGCTTTGTCGAAGCTCTGTCATCGGTCGCGGATAATTTCAGCAACCGATACAGCTTTTACTGGGAACGAAGAGGCGAAGCCATGAAGAACGAGCAACCTGATATCGCTTCACGCAATCAAAATCAGGCATTGCGATTGGCGAATCAGCAAATGATTAATCACCTGTCGAAGCATGGGGTGATTCCAACTTACTCGTTCCCAGTCGATAGCATTGAGTTAGAAGTTGTCGATGGTTCTTTCGGCAGCCATGGTAACGATGATATCGAGTTGAATCGGGATGCTCGAATCGGAATTGTAGAGTATGCGCCCGGTTCGGAGGTCGTTGCCAACAGCAGGGTTTGGATATCCCGGGGTATTGACACCAATCCGCGAGCGTTTATGCCGGTGATGCACTACAAGATCTGCGGGGCTTGTCGACATATCGAGCAACAGCCCGACCGATCGTTGATCCCCCCTTACTGTCCGGCCTGCAACAATCCCCTTGAAGGATCCCCTAGGAAATACATCGAGCCGCTGTCGTTTGTGACATGCATGACGGAAAAGGATGGCCTTGAACCGGGAATCCGCAGAATCAAGCCGCCTCCCGCGTTGGAGCAAATGTTAATTAGCAATGCCCCTGAAACTTTTTTTCAAGGGACGGATTTGACTCACGTATCCATGGCGTACCAAGACTCCCGTTCTGGGCGGATGGTTATTATCAATCAGGGGCGAAGCAATGGTTTCATCAAGTGCAGCCGTTGCGCTCGTACTGAGGTTAAACGAAAGCCGAATCAAAAGTTAATGGCTCATGCTAATCCCAAAACAGGGAAGCCTTGTGAGGGCGTGGGGAGCCAAGGAGATTCTTCAGTAAAATTTTCGACGCTTGATTTGGCTCACACCTTCTTTACTGACGTTCTTCAGGTTCGGACGGGGCTTAGCGTTGACATTCCTCGCGAGCTTCCCCTCGAAGTCAGTCCTTTCGATTTTAGAGATGACGTAGCCCGGACAGTCGTCGAAGCCCTACGCTTAGCGTGTGTCGAAATTCTCTCAGTTCCCGATGGCGAGATAACTGCTTCATTCCGCTGGACTGGCCTCCAGCATCTCGAAATTATTTTGTCAGATTCCGTCTCAGGCGGAGCAGGCTACGTGGGTCAGCTCAAGCATCGTGGTGCTAAGGAGCTATTTTTGAAAGCTAGCGCGATTCTGACATGTCCAAAAAACTGCACCAGTGGATGCTCGTCATGCCTTCGCAGCTATTCTAACCAGTATTATTGGGACAAATTCAAAAGAACAGAAACGGTGAATTACGTGAAGAAGGTTCTAAGCTACCAACAGAACGATCCTCTTCTTGCCCGTGGAGCGAAGCCGATTTCAGCGGCGGATCTTTACGTCTTACTTGACAAAGCTTCCGAAATTATTTGGTTCAGCAAACTGCTTGGGAATTTTAGTGGAGCTATTCCCTATAAGGAAGATGCTTTGGATTCAAGAGAACCGACCATCGAAATCCTGTTTCCTGGAGCAAAACATTTCCGGCGGTGGCTTGGAGCGGGGAAGACCATACAGATTGGCGCTTCTAGCATCCCCAATTTCACCGCTTTTGAAACACCAAAAGCAAGACGTTTCAGTGAAGCATTTCAAGAAGATCTACGTACGGCCCGTCTAAAGGTATTAAAGGTCACCGCTCACTCTCAACTTCCAATGGTTGCGCTGAGGCATCCAGGTTTTGCCGACTGGATTGGGTGTTTCTGTTCCCATGGCGCTCCCAGTTTGCTGGATCTTTCGAAGTTTCCCGATGGGCTGTTACGCGTTGATGTTTCCTCCGCAGACGTTGTGAAATGGTTAAACCAAACGCAGGCTGTCGATTTTTCTATCGGACTAGCGGACAGCAAACTTAAACGTCTTCTGATGGAGCCGGGCCGGAGCGTTAGCAAATCATTGCAGCCGCTACTGGATGAGCTTTGCCGTGACAATCCAAAGATTGTCTCAATTCAGGATCGATATCTTGTTTCGAAGGCGGCTAACATGACGGCCTTAAAGGAGTTCTTTACTCTGATGGCAGAGGCTTTTAATGAATCAACAAGCTCAAGACCGCAGGAGCTTCGGCTTATTTTTGGTCCTGTTTCAGTATATGGGGGAGCCCAAGAGCGAGATGAATGGAAGGCACGCCTGCGGGAAATAGAACAGTGGCTTTCTACACAGAGATTTTGGGCAGGCATCCGCTTATACACCCAGCTTTGTGAGATCTCGCGCGGGGCAAAGCGCGATTATCACGACCGTATTATAGTCGCCGAAACGCCCTCAGTCGGAAAAGAAAAGGGAAGAAAGCTTGTCATTGAAATGACTGGGGGGATTGACATCCTGATGGACGAAAGAGAAACGACTCGACTGTTCTTTTGCAGGTTCGATAACCAGGAGTAATCGCCTCCCTCTCACCTGATGACGAAGCCTATGCCGGGAACTTCTGTTTCGACCCACAGCCGTCCCATAAGGGCGAAAAATGGGTGCCGGTCTTGATTTCAAGCCGGTTAGAGGGCGGGATTTGCGATTTGAGGTTTAAAGCCCCGTTTAAAGTCTTTTTAAAATTTAGAAAATAAGCCACAGCCATCTCATAGGATCGGTTGAAACCAGGGAGAGAGAAAGAAGTGATGGACGGGACAGTTAAAACCTGCCACTCGGCAGGGGAGGAAAAAACAACCCCACCCATCAGCGTCAAAATTCAGCGGATTGCGGCAGGCCGGTGTAACAACCTTTCTGTAAATCCGATATTTGCGGCCTTCTGTAGCGGAGGCCGAGCGTAGCGATGTCGTAGCGGAAGAAAGCCGCAAATATCGAAGGCGTGACAGGGGTGGGTCAAATCGGTCTGTTGGGTTTTGCCAAACAACCAAAGCCCAAAATGACCCACCCGAACCTCGACAATAACCTGCTTTCCCAGTAACCGCCCGGCCAACTGCATCTACCGGATGAGATCAGAAGCAGGCAAGCTTCG
>CAZYVL010000071.1:0-9930 GCA_964651005.1 uncultured Chthoniobacteraceae bacterium
GACGCAAAGCTCGGCCAGCTTCGGAAAATGCGGCAGGCGCTGGAGGGCTGACGCCTCGCGCGGCGGGGCGGGTTTGCCGCTGTGGCACGATGGGTAAAACGCTTTTCGCTGTCTTCAGTCAGAGTCTCTGCAAAACCCCATTATTGATCCCGATAAGGAATTGCAGATGAAATGGAGCGAGCCAAAAGCACGGGCACAAAAGCACGGGCACTTTGGATGGCTTTCCAAGCCGCTTCTCCGCAGCCTCTCTGAAAAGAAGTGAAAACACATCGAGTGGGAAAGCCACCGAAATGACCCGCTTGCGGCTCAGATCGCTTTAATCAGCGATTCCATAAATCTGCAGTCAAACTGCTACCCCCGTTTTTTTCCGAAATGCGCCTATTTGTCAGGCCATTACTGTCCCTATACAGGTATTTTAGAAATGCCGATTATTGTACACTTTGAGCAGGAGCGCGCCCCAGTTCCAATCGTTCCCCGATGCGACCAGCATCAGATGAAGGCCACCCAGAAGATCGCCGACATCAACTTGTCAAGATTCAATATCATTTACAATTTGGGAATCAACCTCGTTTAGTAAAGCTCTCTCGACGTTTTGAGGGGTTTTTTGAAAGAGCATCTCGAAATCTCTAATGCCGAATACCGGTACTGATCGGAGTTTCTCTTTTGCATCTCGATCAGAAATATCGAGCTCATTGAATCGGCCACTGAGTTTTCGAAAATTAGCGTAACAGCCAATGTCGATTAAGAACGCTTGGTAGGTCCCGGGCTGGGATTTATGTGTAATAGCAGTACCAGCATTATGAATTATTCGATAGTCGAGTAGTCGGTTTATCAAATTGCGAAAGTAATCATTCTGTTGCAGAGTTTTCTCGGAAACAACAAAGGCATTTGACTTTTTCGATAAACAGAATTCACGAAGCACGTGAATGCCACGCATTAGCACATCTTGCTCTCCACCCTCGGAATCGTGTTTCAGTTCTTCGATCCGACGCTCAAAATTCGAGCGACTCAGGACTCGTACGTCATCTTTACCAATCCGGTCATTGCCGTTGGCGCGAACAGCACTGAGTCCCTCGAGAAATAACGAGAGAGTGTCGCGTGGGACACCGCCGCCAGCCATCACGAGTCGATCGAATCCCTCTCCCCTAAAAAGATCGTCAATTTGACCTGAATTTAGTCCGACCAGCTTCCCGAATTCATGAAATATCTTACGATTTTGATCGCGGGTTCGCGCAAAATCCGCAAACGTGTAGTCGATGTTAATGGGCTGATAATCATGGCGCTCCTGAGCGCCGATGGGTTGACCATCACGATCCACATACAGCGACGATGCATGTCGGAGAGTGGCGATCTTAAAATAGAGTGGAACATCTTTGCAAAGGCGGTGGATATAGTCAATCACAAACGGCTGATCGACCTTCTTCAAATGGTAGAGGTCGTCAATTTGAAGAAAAACAGCCGTGACGATGTTGGATGCTTTGAAAAACTCTCGTACTTGATCTTTAAGGCGAGGAAGCCAGATATCCAATTCATGCAGTTTGTCACTTTGGACCCTGTAGGTGCGTTCGATTTCAGTCTTAGATTTTGCGCCAGTAATTTCTTCAATCTTCGCGGAAACTCGCGTTGTTGAGGCAGCAACATGTGCTTCCCGGGAGGCGCTTTGCTCGGCGGCGGTTGTATTGCGGACAGATTCTTCCCGCGAGTCGGCGGAAACTCGCAACTTGGCGAGTTCCCCGCGAATTTGCCTTATAAGATCCCGTGACCGCCTTTTTCGACCAAACCAACCTGTAAGATGCGTTTCAAGTTCTCTAAAAAGTGACTCTAGAATTTCGATGAGGACATTTGGAAATGAGTGCCGCTTGAAATCCTCACAATTTAAATAGACAGTTCGAACCGAATTGCCGGACGATAGGCTTGAATGGTGAAGAAGAAGAGTCTTTCCACACCCGCGGCGGGCAAATATGGCGTGGTTTTGCCTCGCCCGCACGTCGCCAAGAATATTAGCAGGATCAATGTAGGGAACCATTTCCGAGCTGTCACGCTGTATGCGTAGGCTTTCAGTGATTTTCCGGCGAAGGGAATTAAGCTTCTCGTCATCAGCGTTCATAGGGTAAATTTTTTAAACGGGAATGGGATCCAGTAATTAACATCGGCCAAGCTACCCAATTGAGGCAGACGAGGCAAGGACGGAGCGTTTTAGGGGTCAATCAACAATTCTCGACAAGTGACATCCATTCCGAAATTTGGTCTCGTTCTTTCGAATCCGCGATAATCTCCTTGATCCTCCTCTGAAACGAGCCGCAGTAAGCGGCAGAACCCACTTCTTCTTCCAAAACGCTTCCATTCGGTTTTACGCCAGCCCGCCTGCTGGACCCCTTGCGCGCCCTTTACCGCTTCAAAAAGCGCAGCTCGTGCATCGCTTCCCGGGCGTAAACACTGTCGGGGTAGCGGGCGGCCACGTTTTCGTAGAGGCGCGAGGCGGCTTCCTTGTTTCCCTTTTCGGCCTGGAGGCGCGCCTGGGCGTTCATGGCGAGGGGGGCGGCGTAGCTGTTGGGGAACTTTGCGGCGGCTTCCTGGTAGCTTTCCAACGCTTCGTCGGGTTTGCCCTGGGCCTCTTGCGCCGCGGCGAGGCTCACCCATGCGCCCGCGATCAGCGGGTGGTTGGGGAACTTGGCGATGAACTCCCGCAAGACAGCCACCGCCTCGTCGGCTTTCTTTTCGCCGCGCAGCTTGTCGGCAAGCTCAAGGGCGGCATTGCCCGCGAGCCGGGTGCGCGGAAAGTCGGTCAGGACGCTGCGATATTCCTCCGCCGTCGTGGCCTTGCTGAAGGCGGCCTCCGCCGCGCTCCGGGTGCTCTGCTTGCGGAACTCATAAAAGCCGTAACCCGCCAGGGCGATCAGCAGCACCGAGCCGTAAAGGAGAATCTTGCCTTTGTGCAGTTCCCAGAAATCGGTCGATTCGAAAAGGTCCGAAGAAAACGGTTCGGTGGACATAAGAACGATAAGCTTCCAAAGGACGCGGCAAAACTCAACCCGAATTGCGCAAGATCACCGTTCCCGCCGGGCGATGACCTCGAAGCTCTGGCGGTGTTTGACGATGCTGTTCTCCGGGGCGACCCCGCGCCATTGGCTGCCGGGGTAGAGGATCGCGTCGCGGCCAATGACCGAGCCGGGGCTGAGCACCGAGTTGCAGCCGATTTCCGCGCGGTCGCCAATCACCGCGCCAAACTTCTTCAACCCCGTCGGGATGAACCCCTCCCCGGTCGTGATGACGATCTCGCTTCGGTCGAGCTTTACGTTGGAGAGGATCACCCCCGCGCCGAGGTGCGCCTTGTAGCCGAGGATCGAATCGCCGACGTAGTTAAAATGCGGCACCTGCGCCTGGTCGAAGATGATCGAGTTCTTGAACTCGCACGAGTTGCCCAGCACGACGCCGTTGCCGATGATGACATTCTCGCGGATGTAACAGCCGTTGCGGATTTCGCACCCCTCGCCGATCCACGCCGGGCCTTTGATCATCGCCCCTTGCTCGATCACCGTGCCGCGCCCGACAAACACCGCGCCGCTCACGAACGGCTTGCCGATGAGCCGCGCGTGGATCGCCGGTTTGAGCCGGAACTGGAGGTAGGAGCTGATCTGCCGCAGCGCGTCCCAGGCGTGGGTGGCGTTCTCGAAAAGGGCTCGGTGGTCGGTGTGGTCGAGATCGAGGTACTGGGAGGGATGGAACTCGGTGTTCATGGAATGGCCTGCGCTTTGCGGGATAGTTTCTGCCCCTCCCTGGTATCTTTGACGGCCCAGCCGAGCGCGTCGAGTTCGTCGCGCAGCCGGTCGCTGGCGGCAAAATCGCGCGCGGTACGCGCGGCAGCGCGGGCGTCTGCCACAGCCTGCACGGCGGCGGGAATCGTGGCCGCCTCCGGTTCGCGCTGGAGCTGAAGAACGGCATCAATCCCTCTCCACCAGCCGAGCAACGCCCGCGCCCTGGCAGGCGAAAGCGCCTCCTGGTCAAGCAGCCGGTTGGATTCGCGGATCGCCTCGAAAAGCACGCCCAACGCCCCGGAGATGTTCAAATCGTCATCGAGCGCCTCCTCGAAGGCTTCCAGCCGCGTTTGGAGTGGGGTCGGAGCTTCTTTCGCTTCTGCCGCCTCGCTCCCCCCGGCTTTTTCGGCGAGCCGCGCGGTCCATTCGTCGAGGCGCGCCAGCGCCCCCCGAGCGGCTTCCAGCCCTTCGAAGGTGAAATTCAGCGGCAGCCGGTAATGGACGCTCAAGAGCGCATAACGGACCTCCCTGCCGCTCCACCCCCGCGCGAGCAGGTCGCGCAGCGTAAAGAAATTCCCGGCGGATTTCGCCATCTTCTGCCCTTCCACCATCAGGTGCGCGCAGTGCATCCAGGTGCGGACGAACCGCTTGCCGGTGCAGCATTCGCTCTGGGCGATCTCCGCCTCGTGGTGTGGAAAAATATTATCGACGCCGCCACAATGGATGTCGATCTCCGGGCCGAGCAGCCCCGTCGCCATCGCGCTGCACTCGATGTGCCAGCCGGGCCGCCCGCGCCCCCATGGGCTTTCCCACCCGACCGCGCCATCCGCTTCGTTCCACGCCTTCCAGAGCGCGAAGTCACCGACGCTCTCTTTCTCGTACTCGTCATTACGGATGCGGCCGGAGGGGCGGAGTTCCTCCAGGTTCAGGTGCGCCAGCTTCCCGTAGCGGGGAAAGCGGCTCAGGCGGAAGTAGACGGAGCCATCCTCGGCCTGGTAGGCGTAGCCCCCTTCCACCAGCGTCTGGATCATCGCGATCATCCGGGCGATATGCACCGGGTCAGTGGCGGCGGGAAAGGCGTCGGCGGGCTTGATGCGCAGCGTGCGGAGATCCTCAAAGAACGACTCCTTGTACTGCCGCGTAAACTCCCCGAGCGGCAGCCCCGCCTCGCGGCACCCCCGGATCGTCTTGTCGTCCACGTCGGTGAGGTTCATCACCCGCTCCACCATGTACCCGCGCCGCTCCAGATGCCGCTGGAGGAGGTCTTCGAAAACGTAGGCGCGGAAGTTGCCGATGTGCGCGAAGTGGTAGACCGTCGGCCCGCAAGTATACATCTTCACCCTCTTTCCCGAGGGATCGAGCGGCTGGAACTCTTCGAGCTGCCGCGAGCAGGTGTTAAGGAAACGGATCGACATGGCAGGCGCGGAGGGTAACGCATTTCACGGAAATCGCCGCATTTTTTTCAAAAAACACCGGGTTTGCACCCTGGCTAGCCGGTCCGCGTTTCCACGCTGGCGACGGCCATGGCGGCGATCCCCTCCCCGCGCCCGAGCGCGCCGAGGCGTTCGTGGGTGGTCGCCTTGACGCCGACGCGTGCCGGGTCGATGCCGAGCGCGGCAGCGAGCGTCTGCCGCATGGCGTCGAGATGCGGGCCGATCTTCGGCGCCTCGGCAACCAGGCTGGAGTCCACATTGACGATCCGCCCGCCGTGCGCCGCGACGAGCGCCGCGCTCTTGCGGAGAATCTCCAAACTGCTGATCCCCCGGATCGACTCGTCGGTGTTCGGGAAATGATGGCCAATGTCACGCTCGCCCACCGCACCGAGCAGCGCGTCGGCAATGGCGTGGGAGAGCACATCCGCGTCGGAGTGCCCCTCCAGCCCCCGCTCGTGCGGGATCTCCACGCCGCCGAGGACGAGCTTGCGCCCGGCCGCAGCCGGGGCAAAGGCGTGGATGTCGTAACCGATGCCGACGAGGTTCATGCGTTGGCGGGCGGCTCGGCTTCAAGATCGAGCACGCCGTTGGTGGCGACGATGGAAATTTTGGCCGGGTTCTCCGGGCGGAGGTGCGTCTCCACCTTCCCGCCAGCGGCTTCCACAAGAAGCTGCCCGGCGGCGATGTCCCAGAGGCTCACGGAAGATTCGATATAGGCATCCAGCCGCCCCGAGGCGACATACGCCAGGTCGAGCGCGGCGCTCCCCATCAGGCGGCACTTGCGCGCCCGGTAGATCATTTTTTCGAAAAGCGGCAGCCCGGTGTCGATCGTCGTCTTGTGCTTGGAGAAGCCGACGGAGAGCACCGCGTCGCCGAGCTTCGTGCGCCCGCTCACGCGGCACGGCTCGCCGTTGAGCCGCGCGGGGCCGCCCCGGCGCACCTCCCAGAGTTCGTCGCGCATTGGGTCGAAGATCACCCCGGCGATCATCCCCCCCTTCTCGCGCAGCGCGATGGAGATGCAGAAGTGCGGCACGCCGTAGAAAAAATTCACCGTGCCGTCGATCGGATCGACGATCCACTGAAAGGGGCTATCCTGGTTGCCCGCGATCCCCTCCTCGCCGTAAATGGCGTGGTCGGGGTAGCGGCCAAGGAGAATCCCGGTGATGAGTTCCTGCGTGCGGACATCGAGTTCGAGCTTGATGTCGTGCGCCTCGAAGGCGTTGACGCCGAGGCTCTTCCCGAAGTTCTCCTTCAGGAGCCGCCCCGCCGCCCGGGCGGCCTCGACGGCGGTTTCTAGATAATCGCTCATGGTTTTTTCAAAAAGAAGCTGCCGCCGGAGAAGACCGCGCGGCCAGCCGGGATCGGCCTACGCCCCCGGCTTGCGGAAGGGAACGATGGAGACGATCTCCGCGAGGCGGTCGCCGTGCTCCGTCGGCACGTCGATCTGCTCGCCCGGCTTGTGCCCCAGCAGCGCCTGGGCGATGGCGGCCTTGTAGGAGATAATCCCCTTGGCGGGGTCGCTATCCCACGCGCCGAGGATCGTGTAAACATCCTCGCGCCCGTCGGTGAGTTCGCGCAGCGTCACGGTGGTGCCGATGGAAACCTGCGTGGCGTCGGGGTTGGCGAAGTCCGTGCCGCGCGCCACGGTCAGCTCGCGCTCCATCTCGGACTTGCGGCGCATCAACACGCGCTGCATCTCCTTGGCCGCCTTGAACTCGAAGTTCTCGCGCAAGTCGCCGTAAGAGCGGGCGACGGAAATCTCCTTCGTGTTCTCCGGGATCTTCTTGGTAATGAGCTCCTCGTACTCGTTCTTGCGCTTTTCCAGGCTTGTCCACGAGACGATCAACGCCTCCTGCTTCTCCCCCTGGTCGCCGCCGGTCAACATCGACTCCATCTCCGGGAAAATGCGGACGATGCGCCCGAGGATCGAGCGTTTGTTAAGCTCTTCAAACACGCCCGAGAGCATCACCTTGCGAATGGTGTCGCGGACGGTCTCCGGCTCGGCGCTGTTGAGCATGTCGGGGACCAGCTCGCGGTCTTCGAGCAGGAGATCGTGCAGCCTGCCGCCGCGTTTGACGTCGTTGAACTGGTCGCGCTCCAGGGCGGAGAGGATCGCGCTGAGCACGCGGGCATCCACCAGGTCGGCAAATGCACCGTCGCGCTCCTTGCAGAGCCAGGTCAGGACGTCGGTGGAAATCGTGTGGTCGCTGATCCAGCGTTCCAGCTCGCGGCGCAGTTCCGCCCTCTTGCCGAGGTCTTCGAGCAGGCGCGCCCCTTCGCTCACGGTGCGCAGGCCGCTGCGGCCCAGGAGCGCCAGCAGTTTTTCGACCCAGGCGGGGTCTTCCCACGCCTTCGGATAGCCGTTGAGCACGCGCCGCTGCTTGGCGGCGGGGATTTCCGCGACGATCTCGTGGAAACGGCGCTCCTCCTCGCGGATCACCTCCGCCAGCGCGAGCGAACCGCACCCGGCGGGAAGGCCCGCCCCTTCGCAAAGTTCATCACGGGCCAACAGCAGCTCCACGGTCCGCGCGGTGTTGAGCCGGCGGTTCTTCTGCGCGGCATCCTCGGCGGCGGCGATCACCCCTTGCAGGCTCCCCGGCTCCAGCTCGCGGAAATTGCGCACGATCTGGTCGAGCGCGGCGATCTGCGCCTTCGTCTGCCGGGTGGAGGTAAAGGCGGCGAGCAGCTCCTCCGCCTGGGAAATCGCCTCCTCGCGCAGCACGATCGGCTCCGTCTTTTTCGTCGGGTAGGCGATGTGCCCATCCTTTTTGAGCTGTTTCTTGGCGGCGTCCCACCACCGCTTGAACTCGGCTTCGTTAAAAATCTCCCCGGAGAGCGCCTGGGCCACCTGGTCCTGTGTGGCCTTGCCGCCGTAGCTGCGGAGGACGATCCGAACCAGCTCCACGGGGTTTTCGCGGGCGAGCGCCTTCATGGCGTCCGTTTGCACGGCTTTGCGCACGAGGATGTGCTCCTCCGGCAGCGGCACGAGCGACTCGGCGGCGTACTGGGGCTGCATCGTGTGGCCCTTCTTGGCCTTGAAATCGACAACGATCTGGTTGAGGAGAAGATCGACCCCCGCAATGCGCCCGAATCCCCAGCTTTTGTGCAGGCAGTAGACGCCTGGCGGCAGACCCTTGAGAACTTCAGCGGCTTCCGGAGTGAGCTTTCCCGCCTGAACGGCATTTTCGATATCGGCTTCCATAGGAATTAACAACATAAGGAAGCCGCCGACGCTTGGCTAGAGCCTTTTCGGTTTGGATTATCGCAAATCCTTCGCGAGCGCCGGGGGGGCGGTGCGGACGGTTTTGAGCGCAGCGGCTGTATCCATCGATACAGTCCAAGCTCGAAGCCGTTTGCAACGCGCCCTCGCCGCCGCGAATCCAGGCCAGCGGCGACCTCCTCCCCACTCCCAAAACCCCGGGGCCAATCCCCCTCGCCTTATTGCTCGCCAGAGCAGACGAACGCGGATTTAATCCGCCTCGCCGCTGCCTGCATGACCACGAGCGAACCCCTCCGGACCCGCCTCTCCGACGACCTGGAAGTGCTCCTCAAGGAGCAGCGCCCCATGTCGCTCGGGGAGATCGAGGCCCGGCTCAAGGGGCGGGGATTCGCGCTGCTCATCATGCTCCTTTCCGCGCCTTTCCTCCTCCCCATCGTGCCGGGGTCTTCCACCCCCTTTGGCCTTGCCATCGCCATCATGGGATTGCGGATCACCGCCGGGCGCAAACCCTGGCTGCCGCAGTTCGTTCTCCGCAGGCAACTCTCGTGGAAAACGCTGGAGAAGGTCATCGGCCTGCTCCTGCGCATCAGCCGGTGGATGGAAAGATGGGTCAAGCCGAGGATGCATTTCCTCCAACGCTGGCCCGGGATGATGAACCTCATCGGCTTCGGGATCTTCGCGGGCGGCGCTTTCCTGCTCCTGCCGCTGCCGATCCCGCTCTCCAACACCTTTCCCGCCTGCTCGATCCTCCTGCTTGCCGCCGGAATGATGGAGCGCGACGGGCTGCTGATCCTCGCGGGCTATGCGATGGGGGTGTTCGCGTGGGTCTACCTGGCCATCTGGATGACGGTGGCCAGGCAAGGGTTCGACTGGGTGCACCGGCTTTTCTAGCCTCCCCCTCTTTTTTCCGCGCCCGCCCCGGGCTCGCCCGCTACACGGCCACCGCCCGCCGTGAACCCGAACCGGCTCATGACAGCGGGTATGTCAAGCCTTTATTCCAGAGAAGATTGCCAGCCGGGGGGCGCGGTGCGCATCACGCGGCGGGTGGAAAAATTCCTGCTCGTCGGCGCGCTCGGCCTGGGGATCAACCTCGCGGCGCTCTGGCTGCTGCACGGCGTGGCGGGCCTTCCGCTGCCCGGCGCGGCGGCCACGGCGATCCTCCTCTCGATGGGCGCGACGTTTCTGCTCAACGGGGCATGGACCTGGAACGACCGCGCCGCGCGCCGCTCGCTGCCTGCGCGGACGGCGCTCTACTTCGCCATCAACGGCGTCGGGATGCTCATTAACTGGCAGGCGCTCCTCTTTCTGCACAGCCGCCACGGCGTGCACTACCAACTCGCGAACCTCGCCGGAGCGTCGATGGCGTCGGTCTGGAATTTCCTCCTCAACCACCTCGTGACATGGCGCGCATAACCCCGGGGCAACCAGACGAGTCCAACTACGGACGAACCGGGCGCGTGAACGGCAACGGCCCGGAGAACGCGGCGCGCCCGCGCCCAAAGCCCGAACCCTCCCCCGCGCC
>CAZYVL010000071.1:10030-12640 GCA_964651005.1 uncultured Chthoniobacteraceae bacterium
CCCTCCCCCGCGCCAGTTCCCAATCCCTTTGCTCCACAGTCCGGCTCCGGCTCAACGCCTTCGGAGCACCCCGGGCCGCTCCACCGCCTGAGGCGGGCGGGCCTTGCGCTGCTCGTCGGCCTTGGCGTGACGCTGGCGCAGCTCGCCGGGGTCGTCGCGCTCGCGCCGGGCCACGGCGGGCTCTCCAGCCTCAGCGAACGCTACGACGCGCTTTTCCAGCACGACAGCTTCTGGTTTGAGAACATCATGGTGCGCGGCTACGTGAGCACGGTCCCTCCGGCTCCGAAGAAATCGTTCGAAGTCTCCAACGTCGCCTTTTTCCCGGCCTACCCGCTGCTGGCGGGGTGGCTCGTGGAGGAGGGCCATCTCGACACGCGCCAGGCGCTGCTGCTCGCCGCGCAACTCTGCGCGTGGGTTTTCTGGAGCTACGCGGCGGCGCTGCTGATGCGCTGGCGCGTGCCGTGGCCGGTGGCGGCGGCGGCGCTCGCGCTCATCGCGGCGCATCCGGCGGCGTTCTACCTCGTCGCGGGGTACTCGGAGTCGCTCTTCCTCGCCACGCTGCTCGGTTTTCTCTTCTGGTCCTCCCGCGCCGGAACCGCCTCGGCGATCCTCGCGGCGGCGCACGGCTTCGGCATGACGGCCACGCGGATCGTCGGCATCCCATGCGCTGCGGCGGCGGGGAGCGGCGAGACCGGCCCGCGCCCGCACCTTCGTCCGCGTCGTCTGGAGCGGCGGTTCTGGATCGCCTTCGTCTCCATCCTCGGCGCGCTCCTCTTCTTCGCGCTCTGCCAGGCGCGGTTCGGCTCGTGGGATTTCTACATGCAGACGCAGGAGGCGGGCTGGGGCGTGGTGCCCCGCTACCTCGAACCGCTGCGCTGGAGTCACTACGCCTGGTTCCTGCCAGACTGGACGAAGCCTGCCCAGGTCAGCCGGTTCAGCCTGGTGGCGATGTTCTGGACGGCAGCGGCGCTGCTGCTCGCGGAGGCTGCGGCGGCATTCCGGGCGCGGGGCCGTGGCACCGGGCTGCGGGTGCGGCTCCCGTTCTACTTCTGCGCGGCGGTGATCTTCTACGTCTCCGCGGCGGGCGTCGCCTCGGTCGGCTTCCAGAGCATGATCCGCTACCAGTTCTGCTCGCACGCGCTCGTCGCGCTGGCGGCGGCGCATCTGCTGGCGAAAGCGCCCGTCCGGTCGGCGGCGGCGCGCGGGGCGCTCTGGGCCGTGGCCGCGCTGATCGCGGCGGCGGGGTGGTGGTTGCAGGCGTATTACGCAACGGTATTCACCAGGGGAGGCTGGTTTGCCTGATGGCTGGCGAAAGGGAAAAAACCAACGTGGCGGTGATCGGCGCCGGTCCGGCGGGGCTGACGGCGGCCTACCTGCTGGCGCGACGCGGCACGCCCGTGACCGGCTGCGCCTACGACGCGGCGAGCGGGCGCTGGAGAGTCCGCCACGCAGGGAGCCAGCCCGGCGAGACGGAGGCCGCGCATGTCATCTCCTCCGCCCCGATCGCGCAACTGCTCGGCGGGCTGGAGCCGCAACCCTCCCGGGAGGCGCTCCTGGCGCTGGCGGGGCAGGAGCTGGAGCAGATCGGCCTCACCCGCCCCGCCGGGACAGACTGAAAATGCCCGCCCTCCCCCGACCCACACTCTCTCCCCCCACGCCCGCTCCGTCTCTTTTGCCTTTGGGAAAAGCAAGAAAGGAAAAACAACACATGAAAACAAAACACATGATCGGAATGTCGCTCTTCGCCGTGGCCGCAACCCTGCTCTCGGGGTGCGCGACTTCGCCCGTGGGCGAGTACGCGGACGACTGTGCCGCCCCCGTCGGCGAGTGCCTGGAGCCGGCAGGCTCCTGCCCGACGACGCTCCACTCGTTCCGCGCCCCGATCCGGGAGCGGATCGAGTATCGGACGGTGACGACGCCGAACTGCTACTAAAACGCGCGGCCAGCCGCGCGGCCAACCAGCCGCGAAGCTCCGCGTGGAAACGCATCCCGGCTCGGGAAAAGAGCTGACGCCGCCCCTGCTCCGTCTCCGACGGGGCGGGGGCGTGCGCCCCCCGGGGAAAGGGGAAGCGCCCCCGCCACCAAGGCGGGAAACAGGAAAGGAATCCAGAGAGATGAAACCACGATCCATCACCGCAAGGTCGGCAGCGGCGTCGTCGCTGCTCACGGCCCTTCTCGCGGGGTGCGCCACCGCGCCGGTGGGCGAGCGGGTCACGCTCGTCACCCGGTGCGCAACGGCCAGCCGCCGGGAGTGCCGCCAACCGCACTGGTACTGGGTGCGCCCATGCCCCTTCCCGGTGGCTTACCGCCGCCTCCCGAGCACGGAAGCGCCGATCCACCTCCTGACCGGTGGAATGCAATACGACCCGGGCATCCGGGTGCGGCCTTACTACCGCCCCTGGGGGATCGAACCCATCGGCGAACGAATTTACACGCGCCGCCCGTTCTGGAACGGGTGGTTCTACCACGCCGCCATGCGAAACGGGGGGGCCTGCGCCACCCCGGGGCCGAGTTCCCTCACAAGCCCGTCGCCGTGGTGGTAATACCAAATCTTTGAAAGAAGGAGATGCTATGGCGCCGGGATTTTTGAGCCAGGCAAGGCGGAAGGCG
>CAZYVL010000072.1:0-12576 GCA_964651005.1 uncultured Chthoniobacteraceae bacterium
AGAATTTTACACCGGCTTTAGTGTGTCAAGCGTTGACTCCGCTGACGGCTATTTTAGCTTCTTATCCAACTGATCAAAAAAGATTGACTGTCCGTCCTGCCGTGGCCTTTTCTCTTCCCGTTTAGGGACTTTGACCGGATATTCCTTCAACAGCCTTTCGAAGCGGGCCTCGTCAAGTGCTATAGACTGCTGCTCCGCCTTGACAAAGATCTCCTTAACTTCAGAGAGGCTTACATAGCGCGTCGTCACAGACGTTTTGTGAGCAGTCCGTATCGCAACAGCAACGTCATCCGGATCTCCCTTTTCTTGTAGTTTAGGGATTAGCAGATTGTATATATCGGGGAATACAAACGTTCCAACGGGACACTTGGCGAAATCAGTTGGGATTGAGCCGAATTGAAGCATGGCGGAGCCATCTGTATTTATCCTCAAGAGCCAATCAAATTTTGCGATTAGATCTATCTGCTTTGCAGTTTTGAGTGGTGGCAAAGCCGTGGTGGAATCCGCAGATCCAATGCGAGCAACTGCCATCGCAATTATAAAAATAATAAATTTCATGTGTTTAATAATTTGTTTGTGATGTTATACTTATATCAAGGCCCGGTGGGTTCTTTTTAAATAACATGATCAAAGTGTTAACTCCATCGTCAATTTTGTCTCCGTCTTGATTTAGGTCAATATTCACATTCATTTCATCAATCAAAGCATTTATGACGACAAAAAATCCATCAATAGCATTGTTATCAATGTTTTGAAGGCTTGAATACACTACCCCGTACGAAGGATCATAGTATTGATTGGAGATAAACACAACTTGGTGATTGCCAAACCATGAGGCTGGGTTATTATTGTTCCCCTGACCGGAAACACCTGACGCGTCTGTGACTTCCGCGAATTTCCATTTGTAGCTATTGTCTGTCTTGAAGCTATTTGGACCACTCAGGGATCCATCAGGGATGTTGAAATACGGGTATGTGGGTATCCCACTTGTTCCGGAGCCAGTAAAATTCCATGTCTTCACAACAAATCCGTGAGACAACGTGGATTCAAATCGCACATAATCATTTGGATCATCAATCCCTTGTACTTTGCGTAGGTCGATAAAGAACTTAGCCCAAGCACCGCATTGACCGTCGTTAAATTTCAATAATTTATCAGTTGTAGTATTTCCACAGTTAAAGGAATTATAATATGTAAGTTTAGTGCCATCGACCTTTTTTACTTCTTGATCTGTAAACTCATTCCAGATAGCGGCCGTGACGGAAGCTGCTTGGTTTATTGAGTCGCAATTTTGGCAGCTTATATCGAATAGGCTTTCCTGGCGGAATGATGTTACTGGATCGGCTAAAGTGACGTAGACCGTGTGTTTGGTTGTCCCGATCTTAACCCAATCCGAGCTTCCAAATTTGACTTCCCACTCCAGCTTGAAAGCCTTGGCGTCAACGGTTTTATCGTAGTATCGAATTACATTAGGCAGAGATGCTGACGATTCGGTCACGCTGAGCGTCACGTTATCTCCGCTCACCGTGGCCTCGGTTTCGGGGATCGCTATTCCGTCAGGTCCCGTGGCCCTGACCTTGGCTGCTCCGAACGTTGAAGCAGAAGCGATTTCGAACTTCGCCTCGATCTTTGGCTTGGTGTTTCTGGTAAATGCGACCGCGTAGTTGTGATCGCCACTGTCTGCCGCATCGCTGTCACCATTGGCGTCTTTCCACTGTGGTGCCGAATAAGTTGTGGCTGCATCGTCAGATTTAAGCTCCAAATATTTGTCGCCGGAAAAGCTGACTTCACTTACCTTGGAAGGCAGAAGAATGACAGAATCCGATCCGGTTAGCGTGCATTTCGCTCCCCCGTTTTTCGGATCAATGGTTTCTTCAACAATAACGCTTGCTGTAATGCTCGATGTTCCGGTAACGGTAACCGAGGTGGAGAATTCGCTCTCCTCGGAGAAGTCTTGCTTATCCGGATCTCCGGCTTCGCATGCCCATTTGTATTTACAGGTCCCGCCGTGTGAGTTTGTAACTGTGCAATCGAACTTGGCGTTGAAAGATGATCCCGTTATGATGACATATTTGTTTCCATTTTCTTCAAAAACCCCATGATCTTCGGTGATTTTTACATCCAGTTTATTTGACGCAAAGCAATTTACGACTCCAATCCCCAAAAACACTGTTGCAATTATGTAAATCAGGCGTGATGGTAATCGAATTCCCATTGGTGTGGATCTCATTTTATTTGGTTTCAGTTTTACGTTTTTCGAGTCTGCTTCTCACGGATTTTGCGAAAAACTCTATGGAGTCTGCCTGTCCCGGATACTCCAGTAGCAAGCGCTGGTAACTTTTCAGTCGCTCCTGAAGTGTTTTTCCGGAATAAAAAATAATATTAAGTTTAGTGGTGAATTTTCTCGGTTCCGTCTGGATTTGCTTTGCAAACTCATTCATCTTTACCTCGTCCCTCAACTGCATATATAGCATTGCGAGTTTGTACCTTGCCCAATCCTTTTTCTCAAGATCACTAGCGGCGGCGAGCTCGTCCAACAAAGCCTTCTCCTTTGCGTTTCTTCTTGCGGCCAGAGCTGGATCTTCATCCAGTGCATAGCTTTTTTCCGGTTCGGAGTTTTCCTCCCTGTATTTGAAGATTGTAATAACGCCAAGTTTGTTGGTCTGCCGTATGGTTCTGCCCTGGTCATCATAGGCATAGCGTTCCATCAAACGCGTTTGTTTATCTTTGGTCTCGGTAACTTTTCTAACCAGTCCACGCAGATTACCCGTTACAAAACGGTAGGTGGTTGTGGTGACGCCGTTCGTATTCGTTTCGATTTCCTTGCCGTGTGCCTGGTCTAAAAACCAGAACTCGCGCTGTTTGGCGGGGTTTGTTCTCCCGATTTGTGCATTCGCCCAGCGGTCGGCGCTGTTGGGCTTGATGTCGTAGCTCCACTCCCCGTCTTTCACCAGCATTCCGGTGGCGGGATCCCAAGTGAAGGAGCGATCCGGGCCGCCCGAAATTTTTAACGTGGGCCGCTGCTGGTCATCCACGCCAAAGTCGTACGTTGTTTGCTTTCCATCCGGGAAGCTCGCTTCGTGCAAAGCCATTTGCGGGACGCCGAGCGTGTTTAGGCCGCCGATCACCCGTACGTTGGGCTTGCTCCCCATCTCAATTTTCACGCGATGGCCTCCGAAGCTCAGGCCGTTGAGAATCCCTGTTGCGGGGTCGCCGTCCACTTCGAGGAGCGTTTTGCCTTTCTCCATGAGCTTCATCGGCCTGCCGTTGACGGAATAGATGTTGAAGGTCCGCCCCTCGGGTGTGGAAAAGGAGGAGAGCTTGCCGTTGCGAAATGCCAGCTTCCAGCCGCAGCTCGCCCAGAGGGTAATGACGTTTCCGTTGATCTCACCCGCCCAGTTGCCTTGGCCCACAAGCACCGTATCAGTTGCCGTTTTCCGCCAGAATTGCCGGATGATGCCGTTGGGCTGGGTGAGCAGGAATTTTGTCTCGTCGATCTGGACGATATTGGCCTCCAGAACCGGAATGATGAAGCCCCGGCCCAGCCACGAGTTGCCGCCCCGGTTGGGGTTGAAGCCAATGGTGAGCGAGATGACCATGCCCTCTCCGAGATCGAGCTGGCCGAGGTCGCTCCAATACGAGAACTCCCCCATCTCGTTAATGCCGTTGAAGTGGTTGGAAGGGACGTTCCAGCCAATCCAGCAGGCTACCGAGGAGTGCAGCGTGGCGAGGAATGCCATTCCCGCGATCGCCAGCTTGCGAAAGAGCAAGCGCGGCCACCCTCTTCCTTTGGAAAGAGGGGAAGCGAGAGGGGGGAGAGGCGTGGGAGCGGGGCAGCCGCTCATTCGCAACTTGTGCCAGTGGGATTCCACGTGCCGTCGCAGCAACAGCCATCAGCGCGGGCGGCTTGAATGCCGCACATACAAAGGGCGGCAACCGCGAGGAAGAGAAGAAGGAGGTGTTTTTTCGTCATACTTTTTCGTCCGTCCCGGGGAGGGGTTTCCATGAACAAGTGCGGGGTTTTGAGCGGCGACCAACAAACCGTCAACTCTTTTTTGAAATTTTTATCACGGGCAGACTACCGGCAGGATCAGGCATTGTTTTTCCCTTCTGACAGAGGGCGCTCGGCGGCGGCTGACTACGGCTTTGACCGGGGCAACCCGCTGGCCGTGCGCTTCCGCCGCGTGCAAGCCTTCCTTTGCACGCGGGGCTTGCCGCGAAACCGGCGGAATGCAAGGCTCCCCTCTCCGTGAGCCACGCACCGCAACCACAACCGCAACCTCTTGGGCGGACTCGTTTCGAGACGCTCCTCCAGGTCCGCCCCGACGACATCGACATGAACCAGCATGTGCACAACAGCCGGTATTTCGATTACGTGCTGGCGGCTCGCTACGACCAGATGGCCCGCTGCTACAAGATGTCGATGGCGGAGTTCATCAATGCGGGGTTCGGTTGGGTCGTCCGGGCGGCGCATGTGGAGTATAAGCGTCCGCTTGTGCTCGACGATACAATGACCGTGGCCACCTGGGTCGAGGCGATGATGAAGGATGGCGTGAACGTGCGGTTCGAAATCCGGCGCAACCGCGACGGCAAACTTTCGTGCGAGGGGTGGTTTGATTACGCGATGGTCGATCTGCAAAACGGGCGCGCGGCGAAAATCCCCGACTGGATTGCCGAGAAATACGCGATTTAGGCGATTTAGATCAGACTAGCCATGTTGCACCCCGAACCGGTCCGCGACCTTCACGATTCGCGCAACCTCAGCGCGCTTCATCAGCTCCACGACCTGACGTTTCCCGCGCTGGAGGCGGAGCTGGCTGCCGCCGGGGTGCGGCAGGTCCATGCCCGCGCGCTCTGGGCCTCGCTCTACCGGCGGTCGGGGCGCGCCGCCGCGCTCGCGCTTCCCCCTCCCCTCGCCCGCTGGATCGCCGGGGCTGCGGAACGCTTTCGCCGCGAAGCGCCGCGCGTCGCCACGGAGCAGCGCAGCCGCGACGGGTTGACGCGGAAGTTCCTGCTCAAGCTGCACGATGGCGAGGCGGTGGAGACGGTGCTGATGGGGTTTCGCGGGCGGTTCACGGCGTGCCTGAGCACGCAGGCGGGATGCGCGATGGGGTGCACGTTCTGCGCGACAGGGCAGATGGGCTTCACACGGCATCTCCGCCCGGGGGAGATCGTCGCGCAGGCTCTCCACTGCCGCCGCGTTCTGGAGGAGGAGGCGCCGCAGCAAGGGGACGCGCCGGACGTGCTGGGTGGGCTGGGCGCGCTGCGCAATCTCGTCCTGATGGGGATGGGCGAGCCGCTGCACAATTTCGACGCCGTGATGACCGCGCTGGAGATCCTCACCGACACGCGCGGCCTGAACATCGGCCCGAGCCGGGTGACGATCAGCACCGTGGGGGTGGTCCCCGGCATTCTCCGGCTCGCCCGGGAGAAGCGGCCCTACTCGCTCGCTGTCAGCCTGCATGGCGCGACGGAGAAAGAACGCGCCGCGCTCGTCCCTGTCAGCCGCCGCTGGCCGCTGGCAGAGCTGATCGCGGCCTGCCGCGTTTACTGCACGGAAACGGGCCGCCGCATTTTCTTCGAGTGGACGCTGATCGCCGGGACGAACGATTCTCCGGAACAGGCGCGCCGCCTCGGGGCGCTTCTCCGGGGGCTGGATGCGCATGTGAATTTGATCCCGCTCAACCCGACGGACGGTTTTTCCGGCTGCGAGCCGAGCGCGGAGGCGGCCTCCTGCTTCCAGCGGGTGCTGCGGGAGGCCGGGCTGCCGAGCACGATCCGCCAGCGGCGCGGCATCGACGTGGCCGCCGGGTGCGGGCAGTTGAGCCTGGGCCAGCGTTAGACATTAGACGTTTAGACATTAGAGCCGCCATTCCCAAAACCGGCGTGCGTTCCGGCGGGGACCGCGCCATGATCCGGCGCGCTTGCCATGTTTCAAATCGTCCTGGTTGAACCCGAGATCCCCCCCAACACCGGAAACATCGCCCGGCTCTGCCTGGCGACCGGCTCCACGCTCCACCTCGTCCGCCCGCTCGGCTTTTCCATCGACGACAGGCAGCTCCGGCGCGCGGGACTCGATTACTGGAAGGAAACAAAGGTCGAACTCTGGGATTCCTTCGCGGAGCTGCGGGCGGCGCACCCGGAGGGGCGGTTCTGGTTTCTTACTACGAAGACCGACCGCCCTTACTGGGAGACCGCTTTTGAGCCGGGGGATTTCCTCGTCTTCGGCCGGGAGACGAAGGGGCTGCCGGAGCCGCTGCTGGCGGCCAACCCCGGCCTCCTTCGCACGATCCCGATGAGCGCGAAAACCCGAAGCCTGAACCTCGCCACCGCCGCCGCCATTGTTCTTTTTGAAGGAATGCGCCAGATTCGAACCGCCGAGCCTCCCGCATCCACACCCAAGCCCGCCCCCACGCCATGAACGACGAACCGACCCCACCCGTTGCCGCCGCCGAGGCGCTCGCGCCGCTGCCGAAATCCGGCGAAGCGCACCTGCGCGCCGTGAATCTCAAGCGTTCGTTCACGATCGGCTCGCGCCGGATCGAAGTGCTCCGGGGCATCTCCCTGGATGTCCACCGGGGGGAGTCGGTCTTTCTCGTCGGCGCTTCCGGCGCGGGGAAAACGACCCTCCTCTACACGCTTGCCGGGCTGGAGAGGCCGGAGGCGGGCACGGTCTCTTTCGAGGGGGTCTCTCTCTACCAGGCGAGCGCGCGGGAGCAGGCGCGCCTGCGCAATACGCGGATGGGGTTCGTTTTCCAGGGGTACTTCCTGCTGCCGGAGCTCACCGCGCTCGAAAACGTGATGCTCCCGACGCGGATCGGCGGCCAGCCGAGCCGCGAGGCAACCCGGGCGGCGGAAGTGGCGCTCGACCGCGTGGGCCTTTCGGCGCGGCGGCATCACCTCCCCGCGGAGCTTTCCGGCGGCGAGCAGCAGCGCGTCGCCATCGCCCGCGCGCTCATCAACGACCCGAGCATCCTCTTCGCCGACGAGCCGACGGGGAATCTCGATTCCAAGACGGGGGAAGTCATCGTCGATTTGCTGCTTGCGTTGGTCCGGGAAAACCAGAAAACATTGATGGTCGTCACACACGATGTGCGGCTGGCGGCGCGCGGAGACCGCAAGGTCGAAATCGCCGACGGGCTTCTTGTCTAAAGCGACCTGAAGCGACACTGAAGCGACACTGAAGCGACACTGACGCGCAGAATCAAAAAAAAACGATCCAACCCGACCCGATCCCACGCCTCCAGCCCGAACCGCCGAAATCGCCAAAACCGCTGCTTCCGCCCACTCCTGCAATGAAGAAAATTTACATTGATGGCGCCTTTTACGCCGAGGCCGACGCCAAGATTTCCGTTTTCGATCACGGCCTGCTCTACGGCGACGGCATTTTTGAGGGCATCCGCTTCTACAACGGCAGGGTCTTCAAGCTGGAGGAGCACATCGACCGGCTCTACGACTCCGCGCGCGCCATTCTGCTCACGATCCCGATGACCAAGGCGGAGATGAGCGAGGCGGTGCTGCAAAGCTGCCGGGAAAACGCGCTGCGCGACGGCTATGTCCGGCTCGTGGTCACGCGCGGCAAGGGCGATCTCGGCCTGAACCCGAAGCTCTGCCCCCGGGCGAGCGTCATCATCATCGCCGCCTCCATCAAGCTCTACCCGGAGGAACTCTACCAGAACGGCCTCGATGTCGTGACCTGCTCCACGCGCCGCATGACCCCCGGCGCGCTCAGCCCGGCGATCAAGTCGCTCAACTACCTCAACAACATCCTCGCGAAGCTCGAAACCGGGAGCGCCGGGGAGGGCTTGATGCTCAACGAGCAGGGGTACGTGGCCGAGTGCACCGGCGACAACATTTTCGTGCTCAAGGGGAACAAGCTCATCACACCGCCCATCTCCTCCGGGGCGCTCAACGGCATCACCCGCGCCGTGGTCTTCCAAATCGCCGCGGAGCTTGGCTATTCGCTCACGGAGCCCGACGTGACGCGCTACGACATCTTCACCGCCGACGAATGTTTCCTGACCGGCACCGCCGCGGAGATCATCCCGGTGGTGAAGCTGGATGGCCGCCCCATCGGCGACGGAAAGCCGGGCTGCCTGACCGCGAAGTTCATCGCCCGCTACCGCGAGTTGACACGCACGCAGGGCGCGCCGATTTATGAATAGGAACGCGTTCCGCCGAAGGGACGCGAACGATTGACTTAAACCCTTCTTCCATCAAGAACATGGTCTGCGACGTTTGCAAAAATAACCAGGCGACGGTGTTTCTGACGCAGATCGTGGACGGCAAGATGCAGAAGGTGAACCTCTGCGAAGCCTGCTCCAAGGAAAAGGGCGTCACGGACCCGACCGGCTTCGCCCTGGCGGATCTCCTGCTCGGCCTCGGGGCTGCCCAGGAGATCGAAAAGGGAGCCGTGGGGCAGCGGTGCCCGGTCTGCGGGTTCAGCCAGGCGGATTTCAAGAAAACCGGCCGCCTTGGGTGTAGCGCCTGCTACGACACCTTCGCGGAGGGGCTTGGCTCGCTGCTCAAAACGATCCACAAGGGGACCGAGCACATCGGCAAAGTCCCCGCCCGCCTCATGCGCACCCTGGAGCACGACGCGCGGATCAAACAGATCCAGCGCGACCTGGACCAGGCCGTGGCCGAGGAGAACTACGAAGCCGCCGCCGAGCTGCGCGACAAACTGCGGGAACTCGAACACCAGCCGTGAAAATCAGCAATCTGTTTTCAAGCAGCGGGGAGTGGGCCAAAAACGACGGGCCGCATCACCAGATCGTGATCTCCAGCCGCGTCCGGCTGGCGCGCAACCTGCGCGGGCACCCGTTCCCCGGCTGGGCGAAGAAGAGCGACCGGCTCCAGGCGCTCGAACTCATCAAACCGGCGGTCGAGGGGCTCGCCGAGATGCAGGATGCCTACCCGGCGTATTTGCAGGATCTCTCGGCGCTGGAGAAGCAGGTGCTCGTCGAGCGCCACCTCATCAGCCGCGAACATGCCGCCAAGGGGGTCGGCAGCGCCGTCGTCATCAACAAAAAGCAGACGTTGAGCATCATGATCAACGAGGAGGACCACCTCCGGATGCAGGTCATCCGCTCCGGCCTTCAGCTCCGCAGCGCCTTCAAGATGCTCGACAAGGTGGACAGCGCCCTGGAGGCGCGCATCGACTACGCCTTCCACCCGACGCTCGGCTACCTGACCGCCTGCCCCAGCAACGTCGGCACGGGGATGCGCGCCTCGGCGATGATCCACCTCCCCGCGCTGGTGCTCGGCGACCAGATCAACCAGGTCATCCAGGCGGTCAACAAGATCGGCTTCGCCGTCCGCGGCCTCTACGGCGAGGGGACGGAGGCGATGGGCAATCTTTTCCAGATTTCCAACCAGATCACCCTCGGCGAAAAGGAGGAGGAGATCGTTTTGCGCCTCAACAAGGTGATCGAAAAGATCATCGAGCACGAACAGAACGCCCGGCAGATGCTGCTCCAGAAGAAGCCGGGCACACTACTCGACCACATCGGGCGCGGCTACGGGATTCTCGTGCACGCTTACTCCATGAGTTCCAAGGAGGCGCTCAACCTCCTCTCGTTTTTGAAACTCGGGGTCGATCTCGGCCTCTTCCCCTCCGAGCACCAGGCTACCATTGATGAGCTTTTTATCCTGACCCAGCCCGCGCATCTTCAGAGAAATTCACAGCAAAAACTTGCTCCAGAGGAACGGGACTCCTTGCGCGCGGAGATTATCCGGGACAAGTTAAGGGAGTTTCCCAAACCAGAGAGCAGCAAGGTGGCCATCCCACAGCCGCCCAACGAAGAAAAAAATGATGAATAACTTCACTCCACGCGCCCAACAGGTTCTGGCCCTGGCACGGAAGGAAGCGGACCGGTTCAACCACAACTACGTGGGGACCGAGCATCTGCTGCTTGGCCTCATCAAGCTGGGCCAGGGGGTTGCCGTCAATGTGCTCCAGAAGATGGGGCTCGACCTGGAGACCGTCCGGATGGAGGTCGAAAAGCAGGTCGGCTCCGGCCCGGAGACCAAGATGGTCGGCAACATCCCGTACACACCGCGCGTGAAGAAAGTGCTCGCCCTCGCCGGGAAGGAGGCGAAGTCGTTGAGCCACTCCTACGTCGGCACGGAACACATCCTTTTGGGCCTCCTGCGCGAAGGCGAAGGGGTCGCCGCCCGCGTGCTCAAGAACCTGGAAGTGGACATCGAGCGCACCCGCAACGAAATCCTCAAGGAGCTGGACCCGAATTTCACCCCGCCGGAAGCCTCCGCCGGGGAGGAAGGGCAGCCGCCGATGGCCGGAGGCGGAGGCGCCGAGCCGGGCCGCAAGGGCGACGTGAAGACGCCCGCGCTGCGCGCGTTTGGCCGCGACCTCACCGAGATGGCCCGCAAGGGCGAGCTCGACCCGGTGATCGGTCGCCGCAACGAGATCGAGCGCGTGATCCAGATTCTCTGCCGCCGCACGAAGAATAACCCGGTCTTGCTGGGCGAAGCGGGCGTCGGCAAAACCGCCATCGCCGAAGGGCTGGCGCAGGAGATTGCCGGGGGCAACGTCCCGGAGATCTTGCGCGAGAAAAAGGTGGTGACGCTCGACCTTGCCCTGATGGTCGCCGGGACGAAGTACCGCGGCCAGTTTGAGGAGCGGATCAAGGCCGTGATGGACGAAATCCGCCGCAGCAAGAACGTCATCCTTTTCATCGACGAGCTGCACACCATCGTCGGCGCCGGATCGGCGGAAGGGGCGATGGACGCTTCCAACATCATCAAACCGGCGTTGAGCCGGGGCGAGTTGCAGTGCATCGGCGCGACCACGCTTAACGAGTACCGCAAGTATATCGAGAAAGACGCCGCACTGGAGCGCCGTTTCCAGACCGTGAAGGTCGAGGCCCCGAATGTCGAGGATACCATCCAGATCCTCAAGGGGTTGCGGCCCAAGTACGAGGCGCATCACCGCGCGAAGATCACCGACGAGGCGCTGGAGCTTTGCGCCACACTCTCGGACCGCTACATCACGGGCCGGTTCCTGCCGGATAAGGCGATCGACGTCATGGACGAGGCCGGATCGCGCGCCCGCATCGGCGCGATGACCCGCCCGCCGGACGTCAAGCACATCGAAGCGGAGATCGAGGAGATTCGCGGCCAGAAGGAAGCCGCCATCAAGGCGCAGGACTTTGAGAAAGCCGCCTCGCTGCGCGACACCGAGAAGCAGGCGAAAGACAAGCTCGAGCAGATTCTCACCGAGTGGAGGGAACAGCGCGAGGAGAAGGAAGTCGTCGTCACCGACGAGGACATTCTCAACGTCGTCTCCAAGACCACCGGCGTCCCGCTCAACCGGATGGAGCAGGCGGAGGCCGCCAAGCTCCTCGCGATGGAGCAGGAGCTGCGCAAGCGCGTCATCGGCCAGGACGAGGCGATCACCGCCATCTCCAAGGCGCTCCGGCGTTCGCGTGCGGACCTCAAGGACCCGCGCCGCCCGATCGGCTCGTTCATCTTCCTGGGCCCCACGGGCGTCGGGAAAACCTTCCTGACCAGGACGCTCGCCGAATTCATGTTCGGCGACCGCGACGCGCTGATCCAGATCGACATGTCCGAGTACATGGAGAAGTTCACCGCCTCGCGCCTCATCGGCTCGCCTCCGGGCTACGTCGGATACGAGGAGGGCGGCCAGCTCTCCGAGGCCGTCCGCCGCAGGCCGTACTCGGTCGTGCTCTTTGACGAAATCGAAAAGGCGCACCCGGACGTGATGCACCTGCTCCTCCAGATTCTGGAGGAAGGCCAGATCACCGATTCGCTGGGCCGCAAGATCGACTTCCGCAACACGATCATCACCATGACCTCCAACGTCGGCGCGGAGCTCATCAAGCGGCAGACCACGCTCGGGTTCGGCGCCCCGCGCGGGGATGACGAAGGCTACGACACGATGAAGGGGAAAATCCTGGATGAAGCCAAGAAGGTCTTCAAACCGGAGTTCCTCAACCGTCTCGATGACCTGATTGTCTTCCACACCCTGACGAAGCCCGATCTCGTCAAGATCGTCGATCTGGAGGTTGCGAAGGTGACCACCCGTCTGCGGGCGAAGGAGATCGAAGTCCGGCTCGACGAGGCGACCCACGAGTTCCTCATCGAGAAGGGGTACGACCCCGCCTACGGAGCGCGCCCGATGCGCCGCGCCGTGGAGCGTTACCTCGAAGACCCGCTCGCCGAAGAGCTGCTGCGCGGCAACATCAAAGCGGGCGACGTAGTCAACGTCAGTGCTGCGGGCGACAAGCTCGTCTTCAGCGCGCCGGAAACGGCTGCGGGAAGCGCAGGCGCCGCCGCCGCCGGTTAAACATGTAACCACGCCCAAGAGCACGAGCGTTTCGAAAGCATTGCGAAGGCCGGTCCGGTGAAAACCGAACCGGCCTTCCCGCTTCCAACGCACCCCCCTCGCCGCCAAAAAGAACCGGCAAACGGGAGAAAAGTCCAAAAACGGCTTGCAAACCGCGCCCAGCGAAGTAGAAATATCGCTCCCCTTCCTGAAAGAGACTCGAGCGTAGCTCAGTGGTAGAGCGATCGGCTGTTAACCGATTGGTCGTA
>CAZYVL010000073.1:0-12453 GCA_964651005.1 uncultured Chthoniobacteraceae bacterium
TGTGCTCGTGGATGTAGTTCTCGATGCTCTGCCAGTAGTCGCTGTCGTTGCGGATCTTCTTGCAGTACATGCAGATCGGGATCAGGTCCGTGAGCTGCCGGATCGTCACGGTGTAGTTGAGAATCCGCTCCGCCACGAAGAGCCGCCTCCAGATCGAGTCGGCGTCGATCGGCTTGACGAGAAAGTCGTCCACGCCCGCCTGCACGGCGCGGTCGTAGTCCTGGCTGCCGGTGCGCAGCGCGGTGACGAGGATGAAGTAGACGTAATCGGGGCTCTCCGCCTTTCGGACGGCGCGGCAGAACTCCAGCCCGTCCATCTCCGGCATCATCCAGTCGCTGATAATCAGGCGCGCCTTGCTGTTCTGGAACGCCCGCCACGCCGCGCCGCCGTTGGGGAACGCCTGCACCTCGTGCCCGAGCCGCGAGAGGGCGCTGGTGAGCCGTTCGCGCGAAACCGGGTCATCCTCCGCCACGATGATCTTCATGAGCGTGCCAAATCCGGGAGTTTGACGGCTGGGGCCGACTTCTCTTCTGATGTTTTCCCCAGCGCCTCTTTCAGCGCGTCTTCAAGCGCCTTTTCGATGTGCCGGTATTCGGCCCGGGCGGCATCGAGCAGCCGCCGCAGCGGCCCGGGGGCGAGCGTCTCCGAGGAAAGCTCGATCTCCTCACAAAGAGCCACGAAGCGTTCCGCGCCGAAGTTGACGGCGCTCCCCTTGAGCCGGTGCGCGTGCGCGGAGAGCATCCCCGCGTCCCCGGCGGCCAGCGCCGTCGCCATTTCGTCCAAGGTCGCGGAAGCGGTCCGGGAGAAAAGCGGAGCCAGCGTCTCCAGCAATCCCTCCTCCTGCAAGAGACCAAGCTGCTCCGGGTTGAGAACCGCAAGCCCCTCCAGCCCGGTCTCGGGAGGGGAGTGCTGCAAGGCGGGGTTCATGGCAAAAGAACGGCAGACAATCGCAGCGGTATCTTACGGGTTCCACCGCGCGGAGCAATCACAATGCACGCCCGGATCGGCGGGCAGCGGGCGCGAATGGACTTACCGGCGGGTGCCTTGAGGAACGTCTCAAAAATGAGTAAAAAAAGATCCGAGAGAGCTTCTGCTCAAGAAACGGAACGACCATCAGACATCATCCTCGATCTCGGTTCATCAATCCCGTCCGCCAACCGGTTTAAGAGCCGAGATCGGAATCCCCCTTTTTCTCTTCGTGGGGTGGCTGCGGGATCTTTTCTCTCAACAGGTATTTTTTTACCAGCTCTTTTACTTGCGGGATCTCCGACGTTTCCGTCTTTCCGCCCGGTAGCCTTAACAACTCCGGTGCTTTTGCAGCGTTCGTGAAAAAGGTCTTCGCGTTGCCTTCGGCGCTGTTGACCTGGGCCGCGACAACCCGGTCTCCATCAAGCCGCTGCACGATTGTTTTTCCGCCCTCGTAAAAGTAGCGGTAGGCGATCCCGTTGCGGATTTTTGTTTGGAGCTTACCCTCGCTGTCGTAAATCTCGTTTTTTACGATGCGCTCTCCAATCTTTTCAGTAAACGAGGCGAGCTTCCCTGTGTCACCCCAGTTCCAGGTCAGGATCCTGTCGCCCACTATCTTTCGAATCAGGCGTCCCGATTCATCATAGCTCCACCGAGCATTCTTGATTTCCTGCCCCTTTACCAATTTCGTCAGCCTTCGGATTTTATATTGGGTGAGGCCGGGGGTCACAAAGTAGAGGCGTCGGGTCGTTGTCCCATCGAGGCTGGTATACACGGATTTCCCCACCCTGCTATCGTATACATAAGACTCCGTACGTCCCTTTTTGTCGGTTCGGCTTATTCCTTTCGGCCCGATTCCTTTCGTCGTGGTGGTGCCGTAGCTCCATTCACCATCCGATTTCAGAATTCCATCGTTGGCTCCCCAGACAAAATGGCGGTCCTTGCTTTCCGGCGTGCAGTCCATATGAAAGAGTCCCTCCCGGTCCAACCGAATGGGGTAACCGTTCACGATCAAGCCACGATCAATCTCAGCCAGGGAAGGGGAATAGCCCGCGATCAAGGTCTGTCCCATCACGGATTGAGCGATCGGGACATTCTGGGACTTGAGCCGGAAGCGCTTCCCGTTGATGACAAGATCAGTCGGCAGCGGTTCCCCGGGCTGATAATCGAGGGAGAGGAGATCCCCCTTTTGCCGATCGGAAATCGCCCGGATTCTGCCGTTGTTGTAGGCCCAGTCAAGAGTCACCCCCGTATCGCTTTTCGCGGAGCGGAGGCGTCCGTTGATAAACTCATACTCCCATCCCTCCCCCGTAATCACCAGCTTGCCCGGTGTAAGTCGCCTGCCATGAAAGCGCCTGTCCCCGGATTCCATCTCACCCGGGTTGTCCTCGTTGATCTTGAGGAAAACCTGCCGGCCTCCGAGGGTGCGAAAAACGAAGTGGGTTTCATTAAAAGGAATCACGATTGATTCCAGGATCGGGCAATACCAAAATCTGCCAAAGACGGGGGTGCCGGAAAATGGCTCGGTGCTGAAGAGGAGCCGGACGGGAATGGTCGTTCCATCGGCGAGTTTGAGCGGGGCGATCTCCGTCCAAAGGTTGGCCTTGCCTTGGTAATTCGTGAACCCCAAATAATATTTCGGATGCGAAAAGTCAGCCGCCGTTGCGGCGGAATATGACAGATTAAAAATCAGGGATGCGACAAGGCTTGCGAGATGAATGAACCGCATCTTGCAGGCTTTTGTCGCTTGCCGGAGAGATCTGGGTACGGAAATGCCTCGCGGGTGGTTGCGCCGAGGAATCGTCGGCATGTCTGCCCGTTTCCCCGAACCACCAACCGGTGAGCGATCAAGGCTCCGCCCAAAAGGGTCAACCGGTACGGCGGAATTGCTTTCATGTTGGCTCTGGCTCCTCATATTCCTTCTGTTCCTTCTCTTTGATTGCAGGAATCTTTGCCCAGGGGGAAAGGTAATATTTTTGATCGCGTGCGAGGTGTCAATTCATTTCATGCGAAGAGGCTCGAAAATTTTTGGTGGATGATAGAGAAGTCCCCGATGTTACACTCCTTGAGTGAGACGACGCGTGGCTGAAAATTTCAAGATCGGTGTTTTGCTTTTCGCCTGGATCATCCCGGTATTCTACTTTGGTGTGACTGATTCGACTCCCTTCTGGCTTCCCGGCTGGCTAAGCCGCTGGGCCGATGTCTCCCGCCTCTTTCCATATGAGCAGCGCGTTTGGAGCTGTTACGAGACCCAGATCCTCTACTCCGGTTCTCAAGCCTTTACTTCATTGAACGAAAGCGATCTATTCGCTCCCCAGCCGTATGGATACCGGACCCGATTCCAGAGGATGTTCGATCGCCCGTACGAAAAGAGGCTAACGGCTCTTGCCCGCTGGATCCGCAATCATGTTGAAGATTCCTCGCAAAAATCGGTCCGCGCCATTCGATTCATCCGCTTCGCCGAAGCGATCGACCCAAGCCAGCCGCCATTTGGCCATTATCGGCAGGCTCGGAGCGGGGATCTGAAGCCTCGCCGTTTTCAGGTGATTTTCGAACATGTTTTTCCCGATTCCGGCCAAGGCTAAGGCGATCTTGGCCAGACCTGAGAGCACTTGGAACCGATTCTGGTTTTCTGGCGGATCCGCAGAATGCTTGACCCGGTTCCGCATCATCCACGGCTTCTCTCTGCTTCTCTTCCTTGGGAGCTGCTGGAGATACGGTGCTCATTGGCTGGGCGACGCCGGATTTCACGATCCCGGCGCGGCCGTACCGCCTCTGCCCAAAATATTTCTTCCAGCCTTCGCGGCTTTGCAATTTTCGAGTGCCCTCGCTTTTGTGCTCGGTTGGAGAACCCGTTGGGTGGCCACTGTTTCCTGGGCTTGTCTTCTCTACGTCACTCTAGCCGACCGATACAACGCCTTCTCCATCAACAATATTTACCTTTTTTCACTTGGGATTTTCGCGCTGTTTCCAACAGGCGGTTCCTCTCCTTCAAAGGTGACTGCCCCGATTCGGCTGCTTCAGCTCGGAATGGTGGCGATCTATTTCAGCTCCGGATGGCACAAGATCGTGTACGGCGATTGGATTGATTCGCCGACCACACTGGAGAGCATTCTCCAGGGGACCTACATGACCGATTTTGCCGCCTGGGCCCTTCGAACGATGCCGGAATGGATCTGGACGCCCCTTCAATACGGAGTCGTGGCCTACGAGGTCTCCGCGCCGCTTCTGTTTTACTCCCGGAAATGGCTTCCCGTGGCCCTTGTTTTCGGGGTCGTCCTGCATGCCGGGATCGCTTTGTGCATGAAGAATCTGGTGTGTTTTGGTTTGCAAATGAGCAGTTTTTATCTTCTATTTCCGACTCCTTTGAGGTTTACCCGGAGGGAAGGGGGCTGAAAGCCGCCGCTTAAAGGTTTCATGGAGGCTCTCCGCGAACGATTTTGCGTTTGCTCCGCCGTGAGGGAAGACCGTGAAGACCGTGACGAAATAGGTGCTGGCCAAAAAAATGCTGGCAGACGTTCCCCGCGATCGGTCGGTCGCCTTCTGAAGCCCTTGCCCTTTTCGCATCCATAACCTCTCAGAAACCACCACGCGCTCCGATGAACCATCCGAACCCACCAGGCGATCAGCAGGATCGCGCTTTCCAATCGCCTTTTCAGTCCATCCATGCCGCCCCCCTTGCGGGAAAGCGCCCGGCGAGCCCGAAGTGGATTTTTCTGTTGTCCATGCTGGGTGTTTTGATCGTGGTCCCAGCGGCGATTCTCTTTCTTCAGTGGAAGAACGATCCCTTGCGGACGCTGAGGCAATTCCCCCTCGAAGATTACTATGCGAACTACTCCATTCTGGAGGGGACCCGCTTCAAAAGCAGCCTGCGGGCGGGAGAGCAGTTGGGATGGAAGGAAAGCACCGGACGTCAAGTTCTCTTTCAAGTCGATCCGTCAGGAAAGCCCATCGTGGTTTTGATCCCCCCGGAGTACGACAAAATGCAATTTTCAGCAGGGAAGAAGTTTCGCGCCGAGCTGCTGATTGGAGAGGGAGGACAGATCAGGGCGGTTTACCTGAAAGAAAGCTAGGGAACCGCTGATTAAAGCGAGCGATGCCGCAAGCTGGTCATTTTTACGTCTTTTTGCCCCGGGTTTTTTTCACCTGTCTTCAGACAGGCTGCGGAAAAGCCGGATCAAAAATCCATCAAAACTGCCTGCGCTTTCGTCATGCTCCATTTAATCGGCGATTCCCGAGGGATTCCGAAGGAAAGCCGTTGTTTCGGATGGAACCGGACGAGAAGAGAAAAGCTTTGATGCGATGCTTGGAAGCGTTGCCCGCGACCCAATCGGGGAGCGGCAAGCATCCGGCCTTCCGGATGCCCTCAACAACGCCAAAAAGAACCGGGATGCGGGACCAGACCGCCCAACAAAAGACGCGCTGATGTCGTCCACCACGCTCCAGGCCGCTTTATACGTTGATCGGCTCTCGGTAAAATCGACTGACGGAACCGACCTGCTTCGAAACATCTCCTTTGCGGTCCCCCGGGGGAGTCTGACCACGGTGGTGGGGCCATCCGGCTGCGGAAAAAGTACGCTGATCCGGACCCTGGCGGGGCTGATCGAACCGAACAGAAAGGCGACAATTCTCTATTCGGGGCACCCGATGGAACTCTTGAAAAGGGAGTTGCCGCTCGCAGTCAGCTATTTGCCCCAATTCGGGGTGTTTCATCCAGACCTGACTGTCCGGGAGGTTCTCCATTACGCACAAAAGCTGAGGCTTCCGCCGAGCGTCTCCATTCAAACCCGTCACGAGTGGATTCATCGGATCGTTTCGCTGGCGGGGATCGCCCCCCTTCTGGATCAGAGATTTTCGACTCTCTCCGGAGGCCAGATGCGCCGGGTTGCCCTAGCCGAGGAACTCATCGGCGATCCGGAGCTTCTCTTGCTCGACGAAATCACGACGGGCCTGGATATGATTTCAGATTCCGAAATCATGGTTTGGCTTCGGGATCTGGCGCACCAGCATGGGAAAACGATTATCCTTGTCACCCATGCGACCGAGCATCTTGAACTCAGCGACTTCGTTCTGCTGATGAACCACGGTCGAATGATGTATTTCGGAGACTATCCGTCGGCATTCCGGCATTTCGGGGTTCATTCCGTCAAAGGCCTGTTTTTTTCCATCTCCACCGCCGATGGAAGCGCCGTTCCGGTTGTCGAAAGCCAATGGAACGCCAATGACGGGGGGCATGGCGAAATGTCCCCCATGCTCCAACCGTTAAGAACAGCACCTCCTCCGAATGGCTGGTTGCAATTTCCGGTGCTCTTGGAACGGCAGTTTCTCCTCTTCTTTCGGGACAAGGCTCAACTTTTTATTCACGGATTGCTGATCCTTGTCTTCCCATTGCTCGTTGCGATCTTTGCAACCGAAGGACTTCCGCAGGCGGGAGTTTTATCGGCAGGCTCCCCGGCGACAATCGTCCAGTCGCTGGAACGCCAGATCGGCTATTTATCGACCTCCGCAAAGACTTCGGCGTTGGTGTCCGGGCTGGTGCTTTTCCAGGTTATTCTTTTGACGCTTTCTGGCGCAAATAATGGCTCAAGGGAGATTGCTCGCGAACGGGGGGTGCTCCAGAAAGAGATGTTTTCCGGGCTTTCGCCGGTTGCCTACATCGCGGCGAAATTTGTTCAACTCGTATTCCTCTCCTTTTTTCAATCGCTTTGGATGGCATGGTTTGTGAAGACGGTGTGCGGCTTTCCTGGTGATTTCGGTTGGCAGTTCCTGGTTCTTTTTGCCACAACGCTGTCGATCAGCTCGATTTGCCTCGCGATCTCGTCGGCGACGCGATCTCCGGAACGTGCCTCCCTGCTTTCAATATACCTGGTGGGCTTCCAACTTCCGCTATCCGGTGCGGCCCTGGCGCTCCCGGCCTGGCTTTCGGAAATTTCCCGTCCCTTTATCACGGCCTATTGGGGTTGGTCGGGCTACCTGCGCTCCCTTGGGGATACACCCTATTTCGGGCTGATCTCAAACTCGACACAAACCTCCATCTTGCCGTACAGTTTCTCGGCTTTAACCTTGTCCCTGCATGTAATCCTTAGCCTGGCAGCGGCGATTGCGATTTTGGAACGAGCTAAGCGAAGGCACAAATAGTTCGCAGCCCGTCCGGGCAGCCGGATCAACGAAGAATTTTATTAAATACGATCTTATGAAAACTCTTGAACTGTCCAAGATGGCTTCCGTCATCGCGCTCTGCGGGCTGGTATCGGCCGCGCGGGCGTCCGACCGCCCCGAAGCGGTGAAAGCCACCCCCTCTCCCTCGGCGGGGTCGGCGGTAGACAGCCAGGCGCTTGATTACCTTTATAATCGAAATGGCCAGGAAGGCAGCGTCGCCGGGACGCTCTCCGACGATTACCGGAAGGGCAAGCAGACGGCGATCACAAAACAGAACGCGCTGGAGTCGATCACTTCCTCCGAAAGTCTGTTGTCGCCCGCCTTTGAAGAATTTCTCAGCTATCCGGAAGCGGACGAAGAGCAGGTGTCCAGGTATCGAGCCCTTTCCAAACAGGCGCTCGGATTTCTCAACGAAAGGAAAACGGCGGAAGCCTGGCAGATCCTATTCTCTCTGAGCGGATTCGAGTGGGATGGCGGGATAAGTCGGCAACTGGCCAACCGGATCAGATCGGTTTGGGACACCGATGCGACCGCCAAGGGGCTGCTTGCGGACAATGACAAACTTCAGGGGCAGGTCAGAATCGCGAACTGGAACGCAGACAGCCAATCGTCCGCGGTCCGCCAAGAGAAACAGGGGCAGACAGGAAAAAGGAAGGGTGGAACTTCAGCAGGCGAGGTGGCCATTGACGCCACAAAGGGCCAGATTGGAAATCTGCGTCTTACGGAAGAGTATTTCAAATCCCTGAATTCCAAGGCCCGTATCAAGCTGAACGAAATCCGGATCGGAAACATCAAGACGAAAGCCAAAGCCGATTTGGTAGATTATATTACGACCCTTTACAAAAGCAAGAGGTACTCCCATGCGGTGCTTGCCGCAGAGTTCTATCATGCCCTTTTCCAGGACGGCGAACTTCCCCCCGAAGTGGCGAACGAGGCGACGGCTTCCTTGGAGGCGACCCGTGACATTTCGCGGGCGGTGGAAGTCTTTCGCTTCAAGATCAAGCAAAAGCAGGTTTCCAGCGCCTCCAAAATTCTGTTCCAGGCGTGGCAAACCGGAAGCGACACATTAGATATGATAGGGCTTGAGCGGGAGTTCAAGATTCCCGTCATCGAACATGCCAACCGGGTGAGACGAATGCGCAACCTGATCGAGGCGAGAAACTTCGATTCTCTCGAAGCGCTGCTGGACGTCATGGAGAAAAGCGCGACCGATTTCGACACGACCAAGCCGAGAGCACTGATCCAGGCGATCAAGCTCGAAAGCAGCATCCGGTTGGGAAAGGCGCGCCTCTTTGCCCAGCAGGGGAACGCCGCAAAGGCGATGGAAGAATTTCAGGCGGCGGCGGAGATTTGGCCAAGTAACCCGGATCTGGCGAGAGCCTCTTCGGAGTATTTCGCCGTGGAAGACGCATCAGCCCGGAGCATGACCGAATTCGATCGCGAGATTTCGGAGGGCAACTTCCGGGCCATTGCGGAAAAGCAGGTCCGTTTTCTTCATTTTATCCAGAATGATCAGCGGAGAAGCCAGCAGTTCAAGGATGCGCTCACAAAAGTCCGGGACGCCGAGATCGCGCTGGAAAAGGCAAAAATCCAGGATAGGGCGGGCGACTTTGCGGGAGCCTGGGAGACAATTGAAATGGCGTTGGAGAACTGGGCGGGTGACCAAAAGCTCAATCAGTCGCGCGGTGAATATGCGTCGAAATCGCCCCAGTTTGTCAGCGCGATCCGCAAGGCGCAAACCGCCGAGGAAGGCAAGGATCTGGGGGCAAGCCTCTCTCTGTTTGCTTTGGCCCGGTATTACTATCCGCCGAGTCTCCTGGCCAATGACGGCTTGAAGCGGGTTTCCCTGGTGGTTCTGGAACTGAGATCCGACGCCCCCCAGGACGCAAAGGCGGTGGAAAGGCGCAACGCGACAGAATTGCCGAAAGCCCCCGATCCCCAGATGGCCAGCAAGGAAGCGGGTATTACTCCCTAGGCTAACTTATCCTGCTCTAAAGTTCCCCGCCTCTTTTCCGAGCGGGTTCGCGGCCGCGAGAGATCACGCCTCCGGGGTGTCGCGGCGGAAGAGCGGGCGCACGTCTTCCAGGTTGAGGTCGGCGGGGTCGAAGAGGCTCTCCGGGGCGCGGGCGGCGGCGCATTCGAGCTGTTGCGCCAGTGGGGCGACGGCTTCGCTGGCGAAGTATTTGACCGCTCCCGCGCTCAGGCTTGAATCGAAGACGACGAACAGCAGGCACGACGGGCCGAGGTTCAGCGTGAGCGTGCTGATCGTGCTCCCTTGCTGGTACATGCCCGAGAAGTCTTTTTCGTGGATGAGGTTCGCCATGAACTCCGTCGCCGCGAAGGCGTTGGAGGCAAGGGTGGCGACCTGGGCGGGCTCGAAGCCCGGCAGCTCGCCGTGCTGGTGGATCAGGTAGCCCGCCCGCTCGACGATGAGCGCGACGCTGGCTTCGCTCTTCTTGATAAGATCGCGGAGTACCGCGTCGAAAACCGCGAGATCGTCTTCGTTGAGCCGGGGGATCATAGGTTCCGGAAAGGCGTCAGGGGCGAGTTGGGGCGAATCAGGGGCGAGTTTGGGAGCGCGTGGGGGTGAGTTTGAGACGCCCAGGGAGAGAGGGCCGCCGGATCAGGCGGGACGGGGTTCCTGTTTGATGAACTTCTGGAGCAGCAGCCGGGTGATGGCGTTCAAGGTTTCAAAAATCCCCTCCACTTTCGTCGCTGAAGCGGCGAAGGAAGGCACCTGCACTTCTTTGTTGTTGAGCAGGAATTCGAGAAATTCAAACGGGGCGGGTTGGTCGGTGTCGCGTTTATTGTACTGAAGAATGTACGGGATGTCAGCCAGATTCAGATTCAGCGATTTGAGGTTTTCCTCCATGTTCCGGAAGCTCTCCACGTTCTCCTGCATCTTGTCGTACTGCGAATCGGCGACGAAGACAATCCCGTCCGCCCCGCGCAGGACGAGCTGGCGGGTGGTGTTGTAAATGACCTGCCCGGGGACGGTGAAAAGCTGGAACTTCGTGGTGAAGCCTTTGATCATCGTCGCTTCCAGCGGGAAGAAATCGAAAAAAAGCGTCCGGTCGGCGCTCGTGGAGAGCGAGACGAGCTTTCCCTTGTTCTCGGGCCGGGAGGTCTCGATATGCGTGTGGAGCTGCTCCAGATTCGTCGTCTTCCCCGACTTGGCGGGGCCGTAATAGACGATCTTGATGTGCAGCTCCCTGGTGGCCTGGTTGATGAGTGCCATGAAAAGTCTATAACTTGATCTGCCGGGCGAGCTGCGAGGCGATGATTTTCAACTGCGCGCCGGGGAGAAGCTCGTTGGAGCGGCCCACGGCGGCGAAAAAGAGCGAGCCTGCCCGCCATATCTGCCAGGGGCGGTTGCCCGCCGTGAACATGAGCGTCTGCAATTCCCCGATCTGCATGGTCCCCGCCGCCTGTTCCAGACGCGAGAAAACGAGCGGGAGAAAAGCGGCGATCGTTTCCGCCTTGAACTCCTCCGGCACCGTCGCCGCCACGAGCAGCCCGTCCCGCAGCGCGACCACCGCCCCAGCCACGCCATTGAGCGCGCACGCGCGGGCAACGAGTTCCGAGGGAATCCGGTCATCGAGCCCGAGCGCGCCCGGTTGCGGCGAAGCGGGAGCAGGGGGTGGAGCGGAAACGGGAGCGGGAGGTGGAGCGGGGTTTGGGGCGCGTGCCGGAGCGGGAGCGGCGGGAGCCGGAGTTTCGGCGGCTTCCACCGGCTTCGCTTTCGCGGGGGGCGCGGGTGGCTGGGGTGGCGTTGCCGGAGCAGGCGCAGGCGCAGGCGCAGCTTTGGGCGGCTCCGGCTTTGCGACGGGGGGAGGGGAGGAGGGAGCGGGCGGCGGTGCAGGGGGCGCTGGTGCGTCCTTGGCTCCGGGGCTGGCCATGAAAAGCGGGGCCACGACGGAGAGCGGAAGTTCCAGAAGCGCTTCAGCGTAGAGCGATTCCCCCCGGCCCGGCAGCTTCGGCACGATCATAGTGCGCAGCCGTTGCCACGGCACGGTGATCTTCCCCTGGCGCAGCGCCGCTCCGAGCTCGTCGGCGGGAAATTCGATCTTCGCCTCGGGTGGCGCTCCGGCGATCTCCTCGCGGATCGCTTCGGGCCACTCCGCGCCGATTTTGGCAAGCGGCAGGGCGAGCATCCCTTTGGGCGCGGCGGCGGGGCGGGGAGCGGCGACGGCCCCGGAGGAAGGGAATGCGGTGGGAGGGGCTTCCCGCAGCTTGATGGCCGGAGCGTCCACGATCGGCTGCCGCCTGGCTGGCGTGGCCGTGGCGGGCTTTGTGGCAGGCTGCGCGGCCATGATCTGGATCGGCTTGGCGGCGGGCTTGGGAACGGGAGGCGGAGCGGGGGCCGCCGCCGGTTTCGGCTCCGGCGCGGGCCGGGGCGGTTTGAGGATCGTGGGTGGTGGCGTGGGCGAGGGAGCGGCGGGCGCGGGGTTCTTCCGGATTCCCGCGAAAAGCGCCTGGATTTCCGAAGACGCCTGCACGATCCCCGACTGCTTGAGCTTTTCCTTCTCGCTCTCCCGTGGCACGGAGGCGGGCGTGGGCGTGGGCGCTGGAGCGGGGGTCGAGGCCGGAGCGTTCCCTTTCGCTGTTGCGGCGACGGGAGCCGGAGCGTTCTGCTGGAGAAAGGGGCTTTCAATGTCCGTGGGGAGTTCCACCTTCCGCTGGCCGCGCGGCTTGAGCAGCGCGGGGTCGAGCCGCGAGAGAAGCTCGGGGAGCGGGAGCGCCACGCGCTCCTGATCCCGGGAGACATCGGGGATGAACGTATTGGCCGGGGCCACCTGCCGGAGCTGTCCGAGCGCAATCTCCACGCGCCCCCCCGCAAGCTGGTCGAGGATTTCGTCCACGGGGAGCGCGATGGCGACGGAAGCGGCGGGCGGCTGCGCGATCACGCTTTGCAGCGCCTCGGGGAAGGCGTTCGTGATCGCCTGGAGCGGGAGCAGGATGCGCTCCGGCGCGCGGCCGTGGCCCCCCTGGCTGCGGAACGCCGGGGCCGCCGCCGGGGCTGCCGTCGCCAAAGCGGCGGGCGCCTCCTTCGGTTCCGGGGTGGACACGGGATTTTCGCTCCGCTCGCTCCTTAAGTTTTTGAGAAATCCAAACATCGCAGGCTCAAAGGTTCAGCACTATACCGCGATGCAGCTTTCAAGCCACAGGGATTCCAAGGAGTCGAGTCTGTTTTTTTCCGGGCCGTACACGGCCTCGCCCCGGCAAACAGGATACCGGGGCGGGCGCGGAGCGTGGCGTTTTCGAGAATCCGCCCGATCAATATCGAGAAGCGTTTCAGGTTGAAACCATCGCGGAGCGAGGCGAAAA
>CAZYVL010000074.1:0-1309 GCA_964651005.1 uncultured Chthoniobacteraceae bacterium
CCGTATTCGATGCCGTTGTGGACCATCTTCACGTAGTGGCCCGCGCCGTCCGGCCCCATGTGGCGGCAGCACGGTTCGCCGTCCACAATCGCGGCGATCTTCCGGAAGATCGGCCCCACGGCCGCCCACGATTCCTCGGACCCGCCGGGCATGATGGAAGGCCCCTTGAGCGCTCCCTCTTCACCGCCCGAGACGCCGGTGCCGACGAAATGGAACCCCTTGGCCTTCAACTCCTTCTCGCGGCGCTGCGTGTCGGTCCAGAGCGAGTTGCCGCCGTCGATGATGATGTCGCCCGGCTCCAGCAGCGGGACGAGCTGGGCGATCACGGCGTCCACCGGTGCGCCCGCCTTGACCATGATCATCGCCTTGCGCGGGCGCTTGAGCGCCGCGACGAATTCCTGCAACGTGCGGGTCGGCACGATGTTTTTCCCCTTCGCGCGGGCCTGCGCGAACTTTTCCGTGACTTCCGTGGTGCGGTTGAAGACCGCGACCGTGAACCCCTTGCTTTCCATGTTGAGAACAAGGTTCTCCCCCATGACGGCAAGGCCAATGAGACCGATATCACACGTTGGCATCTATGATGATTTTGAAATTTGGATTGAAGGCGGGCAGCGTATCGGGGAAGTGTCCGGCATGGCAAACGCGTTTTTGCCCTTCGCCGCCAAGGAATCGCTGATTAAACTGGAGCGAGACGAAAGCGCAGGCTCGCCTCGCTTGAACCAGCGGCTCCCTAAACCATGAATCTGCCCAACCGCCTCACCGTCGCCCGGTTTTTCCTGACGCTCGGTTTCGTCGCCGCGCTGAGCGCCGACTGGGCGTATGGCCGCACGGTGGCCCTGCTCCTCTTCGTGCTCGGCACCGCGACCGACTACGCCGACGGCTACATCGCGCGCAAGTACGGGCTGATTACCGACTTCGGCAAGTTGATGGACCCGCTCGTGGACAAGATCATGGTCTCGGGCGCGTTCATCTGCCTGATCCCGGCGATCCCGGCGTGGGCGGTGGTCATCATCATCAGCCGCGAGTTCCTCATCACGGGGCTGCGGCTGCTGGCGGCCTCCAAGGGGGTCGTGCTCCCGGCGGAGGCGATCGGCAAACACAAGACGGGCTGGCAGCTCGCCACGGTGATCTTTTTTCTCACCGTCCTCTCCGCGCGGGAGTGCGGCGGCGCGGGCCTTTCGCACGCGTTTCTGGAGGGGGCGCTCCGCTACGGCGGCTCGCTGCTGGTGGCGGTGGCGCTTTCGCTGACGCTCCTTTCCGGCGTCGGCTATCTCTGGAAAAACCGCGCGCTGCTGGAGACGGAGCGATA
>CAZYVL010000074.1:1409-7193 GCA_964651005.1 uncultured Chthoniobacteraceae bacterium
CCCTGGGCGTTCTTGCGCACGCTCTCCCCGGCGGCTTGCACGGAGGCTTCCGCCGCTGCCGTCACGAGGCGCGCCGTGAGATCCTCCGTCGGGTGTTCCGCCAGGCCGGAGAGTTTCACCGGCGTCCAGAGATAGCCGTCGCGGGCGACCGTGAAGACCTTCTCCCGCGCGCCGGGAACCCACTCCAGAGCAGAGGGGATCACGCCGAGCTGCACCGTCCCGTCGATCCGCCCGTCGCGTAGCGTGAAGCCGCCCTCGATCTTCAGCAGGCCGCGGCTCTCGATCACCAAATCGCGCACCTGCACCGTCCCGGCGGGGTTTCCCGAGAAATGCGCCTCCCCCTTGTGCAGCCGCATCCGCCGGAAGGCGTCGGTGTGGGTGAGCGTGGCCACTTTGTCGAGCAGCGGGAGCGCGCTGAGTTCCCCTTCGGCGAGCGTGGCTTCCCCGCGCGTGATGGTCAAAGGCGCCGAGGGATTGAGCGCCACGGCCCCGGAGAGCTTCCCGGTGAGCCGCGCCCTCCAGTCCGGCGGCAGCAGCAGGCGCACGGGGAGCGAGGAAAAATTGGCGCGGCACTCCTGGGTGATACCGGGGCCGAACTCGCCTTCCAGGGTGAGCGCGCCGTTCTCTTCCGTGCGCAGCCGTGCCTGCGTGAGATAAAACGCGCCGCGCCGCGCCCGCGCCTCGAACCCGTCCACCCGCCACTCCAGGGGCGGCCCCGCCGCGAAGCGCACCGTGCCCCCCTCCCCGTTGAGCAGCCATTCCGCCGGATCGTCCTGGCCCGGTGCCATCACCAGGCGCGTTTTCTCGAGCGCGCCCGCGCCCCATTCCAGTTCAAAATCGGCGACGGTCACTCTCCGCAGCGCAAAGCGGGAAGCGGACGCGCCCGAACCAGCGGGAGCGGTCGGCGCGGACGTTTGCACCGCGTCGGGCCGGGGCTGTTCCCCCGGGAGGACGAGCCGCAGCCGCGTCACGTCGAGATTCTCCACCACGCACGAACGCGCGAAGAGACCCAGGCGCACGTCGGCGCGAAGCTGGTCCGCCTTGAGTTGTGAAAAAGCCGCGCCGTTGCGCGCCGTAAACCCGTCGGCATAAATCGCCTCCAGCGACTGGGGCTGCAACGGCGTGAACTCCGCCTGCGCCCCGAGCGCCGCTGACGCCGCCGCGCTCAGCCGCTGGCGCGCCGCGTCGCTTTTGAGGTAGCTCTGGAGCCAGATGCGAAAGCCGAGAAAGGCTCCGAGGCCAACGACGATGAGAAGGAGAAAAAATCCGGGGAGGAAGCGTTTCATGGGAGTTTCAGAGCCGCACAGAAGGAACATCCTATCGCAACCCCGCACCCGGTTCGAGCACGAAGGCGCCCCGGCCCGGCGCGCCCGCGTACAATTCCCACTCGCTCCGGCGCGGAAATTCGGGTTGAAAAGGGGAGCCGATGATTCCGCCGCCGCTCTACGACCGCCTGCTGCGCCCGCTGCTCTTCCGCCTCGACGCGGAGCGCGCCCACCACTTCGCCATGAGCGCCTTGCGCGCGCTGGCGAAGCTGCCGATCCACCCGCGCCACGACCCGCGCCTGGCCCGAACCGTTTTCGGGTGCCGCTTCCCGAACCCCGTCGGCCTCGCCGCCGGGTTCGACAAGGATGCGGCGGTCCTCCCGGCATGGCAGGCGCTCGGGTTCGGGTTTGTGGAGGCGGGGACGATCACCGCGCTGCCGCAGCCGGGCAACCCGAAGCCGCGCCTCTTCCGCCTGCCGGAGATCGGCGGCCTCATCAACCGCATGGGGTTCAACAACGACGGGGCGGAAGCCGTGGCGGCGCGGCTGGAGCGGCTGAAACGCTCCGGCCTCTGGCCGACGATCCCCGTCGGGATCAATCTCGGGAAATCGAAAGTGACGCCGCTGGAGGAAGCCGCCGGGGATTATCTCCGCTCTTTCGAACGGCTTTTTCCGCTGGGCGACTACTTCGTGCTCAACGTTAGCTCGCCCAACACGCCCGGGCTGCGCTCGCTCCAGGGAAAGGCGGAGTTGGACCTGCTGCTCGGCGCGGTGCAGGCGGCCAACCGCGCCCGGCCGGAGCCGAAGCCGCTGCTGCTCAAGATCGCGCCCGATCTGGAGTTCTCGCAGATCGAGGAAATCCTGGAGCTGGTCGAGACGCACCGGCTCGCGGGGTTGATCGCCACGAACACGACGCTCGACCATTCGCCGGTCCCCCCCGGGCGCGACCAGACGGGCGGCCTCAGTGGGCAACCCCTGCGGGCACGCTCGACGGAGATTGTCCGCTTTCTCACCGCCCGCACCGCGCTGCCCGTCATCGCCGTGGGCGGGATTTTCCAGGCGGACGACGCGCTGGAGAAGCTCGATGCCGGAGCCGCGCTCGTCCAGCTCTACACCGGGTTCATCTATCGCGGCCCGGCGCTCATCCGGGAGATCTGCGCGGCGCTTACCGACGCTGCCGGGGACGCCGCCGAAGAACGCTGACATCTCCGGCCCGGTCTGTTAAACCGAAGAACATCATGGTCGCACCCCGTTTGGACGAAACCATCGCCGACAAGGTTCTCGCCGGAGAGCGGATCACCGCCGCCGACGCGAGGGAGCTTTACCACGCGCCGCTGGAGGAGCTCGGCGCGCTCGCCGACGCCCGCCGACGCCTCGCGCGGGCGGACGCCTTCGGCGGGCGTGGCAACGAGATCGTCACCTACATCGTCGATCGCAACGTCAACTACACCAACGTCTGCAATGTCTACTGCAAGTTCTGCGCCTTCTACCGGACGGAGCGCGACGAAGACCACTACGTTCTCTCGCGGGAGGAACTCGACGCCAAGCTCCAGGAACTGACCGACATCGGCGGCGTGCAGGTGCTCCTCCAGGGGGGGCACCATCCCAAGCTCGACCTCGATTTCTATCTGGAGATGCTCGCGCACATCCGGGAGAAATTCCCCCACATCAATATCCACGGCTTCAGCCCGCCGGAGTTCAACCACTTCGCCAAGGTCTTCGCGATGCCGCTGCGCGAGGTGATCGTCCGGTTCCAGGAAGCGGGCCTCGGCTCGATCCCGGGCGGCGGCGGGGAGATTCTTGTGGACGCGGTGCGCAACCGGATCGCCCCGCTCAAGTGCAAGTCCGACCAATGGCTGGAGGTGATGGACATCGCCCACGGCCTCGGCCTCCGCTCCAGCGCGACGATGATGTTTGGCCATGTGGAGACGCTGGAGGACCGGATCGAACATCTGGAGCGGCTGCGTGTGCAGCAAGACCGCTCGGGCGGCTTCACGGCGTTCATCTGCTGGACGTTCCAGCCGGAGAACACCGCGCTCAAGGCGACCCCGGTCGGCTCGGCGGAATACCTGCGGATGCAGGCGCTCTCGCGGATTTACCTCGATAATTTCGAGAACGTGCAAAGCTCCTGGGTCACGCAGGGGCCGAAGATCGGGCAGGTCGCCCTGCACTACGGGGCGAACGATTTCGGCTCCGTGATGATGGAGGAGAACGTCGTCAGCAGCGCGGGGACCCGCTTCCGCCTCGCCCGGGAGGAAATCGAAACGCTCATCTCCCAGTCCGGGTACACCCCGCGCCGCCGGGATAACTGGTACCGGCTGCTGGAGCCGTAGCCTGCCCGGAGCGGGGGAAGGATTGCGGTTCCGGCGAAAATCTGTTTTCAAATCTGTTTTCATCGCCCGCCCGATTTTATGCTCTCCCCCCTGCGCACTCCCTCCTTCGGCCTTGCCGCCCTCGCCTGCCTCGCTTTCGCTCTCGGCGGCTGCGCCACGCGCCGCTCGGCGCAACGGCAACCCGAGCCGTCCGAGTCTGCTCCCTCTCCGGTAGTGGGAACCATCTCGATGGTGAACGAAGAACTTGGCTTCGTCCTGATTGACTCCGCTGAGAGCTTCGCCCCCGGCACGGTGCTCAAGACGCTTGCCGCCCCGGATCGCCGCGAAACCGGCACGCTAAGCGTCAGTTCCGAGCAAAAACGGCCCTTTTTCATCGCGGAAATCACCGCCGGCGCGCCGCAGCCGGGGAATTGGGTGGTGAAGCCGTAGGAAACGGAGTCGGTTTGCCCGTTTTTTCCGCCGGATTTCCCCGGCAGGGGGGGAATCCCGGGTGGAGATACACCCGTTCGCCCCCCGGCCGCCGAAAACGTGCGCGTGCATGGCGTGCGGCTGCTCCCCTTCCTCCTGATGGCGGGAGCCGCGCTTTGGGCGGCGGCGGGGGAGCGGAGCGCCACCCCCCCGGACCGGCTTCTGGGGCGGCACGCCCTCCGCTGCGCGCCGCAGCCGCTTACGCTCGATGACGCGATCGCGACCGCGCTGCGCCAGAATCCGCAGGTGCTCCGCGCCGAAGCGGAGATCGAGCGGGTGCGCGGGCAAGTGATCGAGGTCCGCTCGCAGGCGCTTCCGCATCTGAGCCTCAACGCCAGTTTCCAGCGCGAGGCGAAGGATCTGGCCTCCGGCGGGTTGAGCGGCGCCGGCTTTGGCGGGCCGCCCGCCGGATTCCCCGGCGCGCGCCAGACGCCGACACCGACCCCCACGCCCACTCCCACGCCGACGGCCACCCCTTCCCCGGGCGCTTCCCCGTCGCCGTCTTTGGCCGCTCCCTCGCCCTCCCCGTCCGCGAATGCCATCCAGAACACGAGCTGGCAGATCACCCTCCAGGCGACCCAGGTGCTCTACGCCGGAGGCCGCATCAAGGCGGCGGTGCGGATCGCAAAGCTCACCGAGGATGAGCAGGTCTATCTACTGCGCGACACGGTGGACCAGGTGGTCGCGACGGTGCGCCAGCAGTTTTACCTCGGCGTGCTCGACGGGGCGCTGGTTGCCGTGCAGGAGGAGGCGGTCGATCTGCTCACCGCACAGGTCGCCGACCAGCGGGCGCGTTACGAGGCGGGCACGGTGCCGCGCTTCAATGTCCTCCAGGCGGAGGTGGCCCTTGCCAACGCGCTCCCTGCCTTGATCCAGGCGCGCCACAACAGCCGGATCGCACAGCTTCAACTCGCCCGGACGCTCGGCTACGAAACCAGCCCGCTCGCGGCCGGGCAGGAGCCCTTCCAGCTCCTCGGCACCCTGGCCACGCCGCCCGTCTGCCTCGCGCTGGGCGAGGCGCTGCAACAGGCGCGCGCGCGGCGGCCCTCGCTCAAGGCGCAGCGGCAGAATATCTTCATCGAAGCGGAGGGGATCGTCCTGCAAAAAGCGGGGTACAAGCCGACCGTGCAGGCGAACGCCGGGTATGTCGTCCAGAACGACCGCGTTTCCGACTCGATCGCGGATGTCGTGCACGGCTGGTTCTTCGGCGTGGAGGGAAGCTGGAACCTCTTCGACGGCTTCGAGACGTACGGCAGGGTCAAGCAGGCGCGCGCGCGGCTGGAAGAGGCGCGCATTCAGTATTACGACGCCGTTGCCGGGGTCGATCTGGAGGTGCAGCAGACGTGGGCGAATCTCGACCAGGCGTGGCAAACCGTGCTCAGCCAGACCAAGAACGTCGAGCAGGCGCGGGAGGCGCTCCGGCTCGCCCGGGAACGCCTCGCGGCGGGAGCGGGGACGCAGCTCGACGTGCTCAACGCCAACGTCGCGCTGACGCAGGCGCGGGTTACGAAATTGCAGGCCCGCTACGACTACCTCTCCGCGCTGGCGGAATTTGATCGTGCGACGGGATCGGCCACGCGCTATCATGATTTCTTCCAGGACCCCCTTGCGCGGCGGCGGCGACCGCTCTGGAAAGAGCGCACCCCCCGCCCCTCGCGAGGAGGGCAACCCTCCCGTCCCCCCAAAAAATCGACTCTCCAAAAACCAACTCCCTCCCCA
>CAZYVL010000074.1:7293-12339 GCA_964651005.1 uncultured Chthoniobacteraceae bacterium
CCAACTCCCTCCCCATGAGCATCCCCGTCGAAATCTATCCGGCGCTGGCGGCGGGCGGCACCTGCCTGAACGCCTTCATCGGCCGTATCCCGGGCATCGACGTCGCCACCGACCGCGAAAACGCCCTGGAGCGCCTCGCCGAATGCCACGAACAGGCGCGCTTCGACCTCGGGTTCGGCGCGATGCCGTTCATCACCGCCCGGCAGGTCCACGGCAACACCGTCGCCATTGTCGGCGAAACCACCTTCGCCCCGGTGGAAGGGGCGGACGCGCTCATCACCAACCGCCCGAACGTCTGCCTCGGCATTTACGTCGCGGACTGCTGCGCGGTCTACGCCGTCGATCCGGCGCACGGCTGCATCGGCCTCGCGCATTCGGGCCGGAAAGGGACGGAGCTGGAGATCGTCCCGGCGATGCTGCGCAAGATGGGGTGCGCCTTCGGGACCGAGCCGGGCGACGCCGTGGTGCAGCTCAGCCCGTGCATCCGCCCGCCGCACTACGAGACCGACTTCGCCGCGCAGATCGTCGCCCAATGCCGGGCGATGGGCGTGGGCGAGGTGGTCGATCCCCAAACCTGCACCGCCGCCAACCCGGAGCGGTATTACTCCTACCGCATGGAAAAGGGCCGCACCGGAAGGATGCTCGCGTTGCTGGCGCTGGCCGCGCCGGAGTTCTGAATTCGGACGGGTTTCCGGGATTTGTTGGCAAGCAAAAAATTGTCCTCCGGGGCGACTTTTCGGCTTGAGCTTGCCCCACAAGATATAGTGGTATCTCCCGCGCTGCCCCCAATAGGGTGTAGTTTTTTGTTCACGCCCTGTTGACAGGAAACTCACCGCTTATCGGTGGGCCATTCACCGGTTATTCACCGCGAAGGGGCCGAAGGAAACCCTTCGCAATCTGCCCGAAACCCCGCAAATTTAAGGAACCCCCGAGGGAGAAACGCCATGATCAAGCTCAAGTCTGGAATCCGCGCCGCCCAACTCAAAACCCCCAGCGCGCGGCTGGCCCGAAAGGCCACCAAAGCCACAAAGGGAAGGCCGAAAAAGACCAACCCCGCCAGCGGCCTCCGCTTCGAGCGCGTTTTCAGCACCCCGGGCGTCTCGCCGTTTGACGAGGTGGAGTGGGACCGGCGCACGGCGGAGATCACCGACGACGGCGGGAAGACGATCTTCCGGCAGGAGGATGTGGAGGTGCCCCGGGCCTGGTCGCCGCTGGCGACCAAGATCGCCGTCTCCAAGTATTTCTATGGCGATGTCGCCAACGGCACGGACCCGTTCCGGGGCGGGCGCGAAAACTCCGTCCGGCAGTTGATCCACCGCGTCACGCGGACGATCACCGACTGGGGGATCGCCGACGGCTGCTTCGCCGACGCGGAGACGGCGGAAACCTTTTACAACGACCTGACGTGGCTCTGCCTTCACCAGCACGGCGCGTTCAACAGCCCGGTCTGGTTCAATGTCGGGCTTTACCACCAGTACGGCGTCGGCAAGGGAGGGCAGAAAGGGAACTACTACTTCGACCACCAGAGTGGCCGGGCGGTGCGCGCGGCGAGCCAGTACGAGTACCCACAGGGGAGCGCCTGTTTCATCCAGGCGGTGCGCGACACGATGGAGGACATCATGCGCCTGGCGGCCTCCGAGGCGCTGCTTTTCAAATACGGCTCGGGGACGGGCAGCGATCTCTCCTCGCTGCGCAGCACGCGCGAGAAGCTCAGCGGCGGCGGCAAGCCGAGCGGGCCGCTCTCGTTCCTGAAGGTCTACGACCAGGTGGCCAACGTCGTGAAATCCGGCGGCAAGACGCGCCGCGCGGCCAAGATGAACACGCTCAAGGACTGGCACCCGGACATCGAGGAGTTCATCGACGCGAAGCAGAACGAGGAGCGCAAGGCTTGGGCGCTCATCGAGCAGGGGTACGACGGCAGCTTCAACGGCGAGGCGTATGGCTCGATCATGTACCAGAACGAAAACCTCTCCATCCGCGTGAGCGACGAGTTCATGCAGGCGGCAGTGGAGGGGAAGCCGTGGTGGACGCGCCGCGTGACTGACGGGAAGCCGTGCGAGAAGAAAGAAGCCCGCACGCTGCTGCGCAAGATCGCCGAGGGGACGCACGTTTGCGGCGACCCGGGGATGCAGTTCGACACGACGATCCACACCTGGCACACCTGCAAGGGAACGGCCCGGCAGAACTCCACGAACCCGTGCTCGGAGTATCTCTTCCTCGACGACACGGCGTGCAATCTTGCCTCGCTCAACCTGATGAAGTTCAGCCGGCCCGACGGCGGCTTCGATGTGGAGCGTTTCAAGGCCGCCGTGCGCCTTTTCATCACCGCGCAGGAGCTTCTCGTCGATCACGCCAGCTATCCGACCCCGGAGATTGCGGAGAACTCGCACGTCTACCGGACGCTCGGCCTCGGCTACGCGAACCTCGGCGCGCTCATCATGAGCCTCGGCCTTGGCTACGACAGCGACGAAGGGCGCGCGCTCGCCGGGGCGATCACCGCGATCATGACCGGGCACGCCTACGAGCAGAGCGCCCGCATGGCGGAGACGCTCGGCGCCTTCCCCGGCTACCGCCGCGCGCAGGCGAGCGGCCTGGAAAAGACCGTGGCCCGCGATAACGTCGCGCCGATGCAGGAGGTGATCGCGCTCCACCGCAGCCACGTGGCGAAAATCGACGCCCCGGAACGCTTCCGCCCGCTCAAGGAAGAGGCGCAACAGTGCTGGGACCGCGCCGAGGCGCTCGGGCGGAAACACGGCTACCGGAACGCGCAGGTGAGCGTCCTCGCGCCGACGGGGACCATCGGCTTCCTGATGGATTGCGACACGACCGGGATCGAGCCGGACATCGCCCTGGTCAAATACAAGCTGCTGGCGGGGGGCGGGATGCTCAAGATCGTCAACCAGACGCTCGCCCCGGCGCTCAAGCGGCTCGGCTACACGCCGGAGGAAGTCGGGGCGATCCTCGCGCATGTCAATGAGTTCGACACCATCGAGGACGTGCTTGACGAGCAGACGGGCGAGCCGATCCGCTCCGGGCTGCGCGAGGCGCATCTCCCGGTCTTCGACTGTGCGTTCAAGCCGTTTCGCGGCAAGCGGAGCCTCCACTATCGCGGGCATATCCGCATGATGGCCGCCGCCCAACCGTTCCTGAGCGGGGCGATCTCCAAGACGGTGAACCTCCCGCAGGAGGCGACCGTGGAGGAGATCATGGAGACCTACATCGAGGGGTGGCGGCTCGGGCTCAAGGCGATCGCCATCTACCGCGACGGCTCCAAGCGTTCCGCGCCGCTCAACACGAAAAAGACGCGCGACATGGGAACGGCAGGAACGTCGGGAACAGCGGGGAAAGGTGTCGCCGAGGTCGAAGGCGCCCTTTCGGACAAGGCGGGGCTGGAATCCCGCGTGGTCGAGCTGGAGGCGGAGCTTGGGCAACTGCGCGAGCAGGTGGGCCAGCCGGTGCGCCAGCGGATGCCCGACACGCGCGTTTCGCTCACGCACAAGTTCGACATCGCCGGGCACGAAGGGTACATCACCGTCGGCCTCTATGAGAACGGGCAGCCGGGAGAGCTTTTCATCCAGATGGCCAAGGAAGGCTCCACCATCGGCGGCCTCATGGACACCGTGGCGACGCTCACCTCCATTTCGCTCCAGTACGGCGTGCCGCTGGAGAGCCTCGTCAAGAAATTCGCCTACCAGCGGTTTGAGCCGTCGGGCTTCACGAAAAACCCCGACATCCGCAACGCCACTTCGATCACCGATTACGTCTTCCGCTGGCTCGGCTGCCAGTTCATCAAGGGGTACAAGGAGGCGACCTCGCCGAACCGTTCCCCCGCGCAGCCCGAGCTGCCGATGAAGGAACTCACGGAGCTGGAGAGAAAATCGGTGAACCGGCCCGTCGCCGATCTGCCGCGCACGGGAGAGAAAGAGGTGATCGACATTCTCACCAGCCGCGCCAATTCCGAGGGGACGCCCGCCACCCCGGAAGCGCATGCCGACCGCGTGCGGGAGGCGCTGGGCGCGTTGTATATGGATACGCCCTGTTCCCATTGCGGCAGCAACAAGGTGATCCGCGCGGGGGCGTGCGGCTGCTGCACGGAGTGCGGCACCAGCCAGGGGTGCTCGTAGGAACCATGATGGCGATCCACAGGCTCCTTCCGCTTCCCCGCTGGCTCGCGCGGCTGCTTCTTTGCCTCGTTCTTGCGGGACTGGCAGGCGCGCGGGCAAAGGCGGCGGACTCCGCCAAGCCGCTCGTGGTCGGCATGGAGCTGGCGTACCCGCCCTTTGAGATGACCGACCACGACGGGAAGCCGCAGGGGGTCAGCGTCGATCTTGCCCGCGCGCTCGGCAAGGCGCTGGGCCGCCCGGTGGTGATCGAGAACATCGCCTTCGGCGGGCTGATCCCGGCGCTGCGCACCGGCAAGATCGACTGCATCCTCTCTTCCATGACCTCCACGCCGGAACGGGCACGGGCCATCGACTTTTCCGATCCGTACCTGAAAACCGGGCTTTGCCTGCTGGTCGGGAAAAGCACCGGCATCCAAAAGCTCGCCGACGCCGACCGCCCCGGGCGAACCGTCGCGGTGAAGATCGACACGACGGGGCATCTCTTCGCCTCCCGACGCATCCAGCACGCCCGCGTGCTCGTGCTCGACAAGGAGACGCGCTGCGTGCTGGAGGTGGCGCAGGGGAAGGCCGACGCCTTCATCTACGACCAGATGTCCACCTACGCCAACTGGCGCAAGAACCCGGAAACGACGCTCGCGCTGTTGACCCCCTTCCAGGAAGAGGCGTGGGCCATCGGGCTGCGCAAGGGGAACGACGCGCTGCGCAAGCAGGTGAACCGCTTCATCGCTGATTTCCGCGCGTCCGGCGGCTTTGACAAACTCGGCGACCGGTGGCTCGCCGAGCAGAAAGCGGAGTTCCGCAAACGCGGCATCCCATTCTACTTTTGATTTTTCCTTCGCGGAGGCAAGGGCACGTTGTGACCGGGGCGCCGTGTTGCCTCAAGTCAAAATGACACCAGGGAGTAAAAAAGAGAGCGATACGT
>CAZYVL010000075.1:0-1264 GCA_964651005.1 uncultured Chthoniobacteraceae bacterium
CTACCGCTGGCCGTCGAGTTCTTCGATCCACTCTTCCAGCGCGTCGGCCACCTTTGCGTCCTCGATCCGGCACGGATGGAGCAGGTTCGCCAGCATCCGGCGGAAGATGGCGCGCATCGGGGCGGGGCGGAAAAAGGAGGGATCGGCCTTGAGATTCTGGCGCAGCAGCAGATCGGCGCAGTCGGCTGGAGTGAGGACTTTGCCCCGCGCGAACGGATCGAGCAGCACCTCCTCCACGCGCACGAGAAAACGCCCGGGGAAGCCGATTCCTTCGATGTCGATCCCCGCCCGCGCGCCGGTGAAAAGATAGACCAGCGCGAGCGTGATCGGCATGCCACGGCGCGATTTGAGCACCTCCGGCAACAGCGACCCGCGAACAGGGCAGGCGTCGTGCCCTCCGCCGCGAAAGTCGAGTTCGCAGCCGAAGAAATCGCCCACGAGCCGGACCCGTTCGTCGGCGGTGGTCGCCTGCGGGAGCCTTTTGGCGAGCGCTTCGCCCCAGCGGTCGAGCTGCCGCCGCGCGTTCTCCACGTCCGCGCCCGGCGCGAGCACGCGCGCGAGCAGAAAGGCCGCGTACTCCAGTGCGTCGAGCCCGCCCTGGTTGGGGAAGTCGCGGCACAGCTCTGTTAGTTCCTCGCGCGCCTCGCGGGCGTCGATGGCGTGCAGAATCTCCTCCACATGCCGGGCCACGCAGCCGTCGCCGCCCGAGAGCAGATCGAGAAGCCCCGGCACCGCCTCGCGCCCGTGGGAGGCAAGCTGCTCCTTGACGAGTTCGACCGTGTGGGCGTCATCGTCACGGAGCAGGCTAAGAATCGCGTCGCGCTGCGCAAACATGCCGCCACCATAGAACCACCATTTTTTCCCCGCAACCGGGAGTACGCGAAATCGCGCGCGCGTCGCTAAAGATTCTCCACCGCCGCTTTCATCGCGGCGAAGCGCGAGCGGGCGGCGGGCGCTTCCACGGGCGTTTCGAGCAAGGTTTTGAGATCGACGCGCTCGATCAGCGTGGGGTCCAGCTCGCGGATGAAGGAACTCGGCGTGCACGGCATCGTGCTCCCGTAGCGCAGGCGGCTGTGGCAGTGCGTGAGCGTCAACGTCTGCTGCGCGCGGGTGATGCCGACGTAGAGCAGCCGCCGCTCTTCGTCGAGCGTCCCTTCCACCTTCGAGCGGTCGTGCGGGAGGATGCCCTCCTCCAGCCCGACGAGGTAGCAGTGCGGAAACTCCAGCCCCTTCGCCGCGTGCAGCGTGATGAGCATGACCCCCG
>CAZYVL010000075.1:1364-12198 GCA_964651005.1 uncultured Chthoniobacteraceae bacterium
CTCCAGCGCGCGCTCCACGGTCGTCTCGCCGATCCCGCGCGGCGGCGTGTTGAGAATCCGCAGCAGATTCACGTCGTCATCCGCGTTGAGGATGCACGCCGCGTAGGCGAGGACATCCTTCACCTCCCGGCGGTCGAAGAAACTCTTGCCGCCGACGAGCCGGTACGGGATCTGGAGCGCGCGCAGGTTCTCCTCCAGCATCCGCGACTGCGCGTTCATGCGGAAGAGAATCGCAAACTGCTCGTACGGGAGGCTCTCGGCGGCGGCGCGGCGGTGGATCTCCCCGGCGACGAATTCCGCCTCCTGCCGGTCGTCGGGCGATTGCACGAGCCGAATCTTTTCGCCCTCGCCCTTCGCGCTCCAGAGCCGTTTGGGGCGGCGGCGCGGGTTGTTGCCAATCAGCGCGTTGGCGGTGTTGAGGATCGCGTTCGTGCTCCGGTAGTTCTGCTCCAGCTTGACGATGACCGGGTTGGGGAAGGAGGCTTCGAACTCCAGGATGTTGGCGACCTCCGCGCCGCGCCAGCCGTAGATCGACTGGTCGTCATCCCCCACGACGGCGATGTTCGGCGGCGTGCCGTCGTCGCGCCGGGCGAGGTATCCGGCCATTTCGAGCTGGAGCCGGTTGGTGTCCTGGAACTCGTCGATCATCACGTAGCGGAAGCGCGCCTGCCATTTCGCGCGCACCTCGGGATGCTCCGCGAGCAGCTTGACGCCGAGCAGCAGCAGATCGTCGAAATCGACGGCGTTGAGGTTTTTGAGCTCCTTCTGGTAGCGGGCGAAGACCGCGCCGATGAGCGTCTGTTCGTCGCGCGGCGCGGTGAAGCCGCTGTTCTTCGCCTTGCTGATGAGCGAGCGGGCGGCACCCGGTTCCAGCTTTTCGTCGCGGGCGGCGGTGCGGGTGATGATCTTGCGGATGAGGCCCATCTGGTCGCCCTCGTCATAGATCGTGAAGTTCTTTTTGTAGCCGAGCTTCTCGATGTCCGCGCGCAGCAGCCGCACGCAGAGGGCGTGAAAGGTGCAGAGGGTCACTTTCTTCGCCACGGGAGGATCGACCATCGTGGCGAGGCGCTCGCGCATTTCGTTGGCGGCCTTGTTGGTGAAGGTCACGGCAAGGATCGACTCCGGCGCGATCCCCTGGGCAAGCATGTAGGCCGTCCGCGCGGTGAGCACCCGCGTTTTCCCCGTTCCCGCGCCCGCGAGGATGAGCAGCGGCCCCTCGATGGTTGTGGCGGCCTGGCGTTGCGGGTCGTTGAGGTCGAAGAGGCGAAAGGACATGATGGCAGGGCGGCAGGGGGGCGAACTCTAGACCGAAGGCTTCCCCGGCGGCAACCCCGTTCCGTGGCGGTTCCCTAATGAAACGGCGAAAGGTAAACGCGCATCAGGTTCACCCGCCCCGCGTTGAAGTACCACCGCTTCTCCAGTTCGAAGTACCGCCCCCGCGCGTGGTAGAGCATCCACGACGGCTGGGCCGGGTAGTTCGGATCGTAGAGGAGGAACTTGATGTCACCCCCCGCCTGTGGCTTGTAGTCGTAGAGGACCACGCAGTGGTTCATGTGCGGGAAGCGCGCGAGATACACCGCCTGTAGCTCCCCCCGGTCGAGCGCGAGCACGAGCCGCCGGGCCGCAAGCGCCTGCCCGGAGCGGGGGAAGGGGAACACCATCCGGTAATTGCCGACGCGGAAATAGCTCCAGATCCAGTGGCCGATCTCCTCTTCGATCAACCCCTTGTGCGCGGCGGAAAAGGCGTGCAGGTCGGCGTACCCCGGGAAGACGAGCTTCTCCCGGTTGCCCGAGAACCAGACCGGGATGCGGAAGAGCTTCTTGAGCCGGCGGCGGTACTCCTCCTGCGGGAGCGGCGGGGCGGCGGGGTCGAACCGGGCGAACTGCGCAAACTGCATCACCCCCCGGGCAAGGAGGAAACAGCCGTGGGAGAAGGCGGGCTTCTCCCCGCGCGGGCGGGGGCGCGTGACGATCTTGCCGCTGGCGTCCGGGGCATACTCGCGCACGGTGTCGTTGGCGAAGGCCAGCGTATCGCGCACCGGGTCGAAATGGCGCGCGCGCACCGGGTCCAGCGGTGCCGTCCCCCGGGGCGTGGCGCACCCGGCGAGGAACGAAAGGAACAGCGTCAGCAGCGGGAAAAGCAGGCGCGCACCCGTGCGGCTCCGTACGAAAGCTTGACCAATGTTCACGCCCACAGGAAAACCGAAGGCGTGGATTTCGCCAAGACTCTCTTTCTGAATCCCCCCTCCTGGGAAGGGTTCGACGGCGGGGCGGGATCGCGCTACCAGGCGAAGCGCGAGATCCGCTCCTTCTGGTATCCCACCTGGCTGGCGCAGCCCGCCGCGCTCGTCCCGGGGAGCCGCCTCGTGGACGCGCCGCCCGACGGCCTCACGCGCGAGCAGACGCTCGCCATCGCGCGCGATTACGACCTGGTGATCCTGCACACCAGCAGCCCGACGCTGCGGGGCGACGCGGAGTGGGCCGAGGCGCTCAAGAACCGACGGCCCGACATCCGCATCGGCTTCGTCGGCGCGCACGCCGCCGTGCTCCCGGAAGAGACGCTCGCCGCCAGCGAAGCGATCGATTTCGTCTGCCGCAAGGAGTTCGATTTCACCTGCCGCGATCTCGCGGCGGGCCAGCCGCTGGAGCGCACCGACGGCGTTTCCTTCCGGCGCGAGGGCAAAATCGTCCACACGCCGGAGCGGGCGTTGATCCACCAGTTTGACGAGCTTCCCAGCGTGATGGATGTCTACAAGCGGGATCTCACCATCGAGAACTACGCGATTGGCTACCTCAAGCATCCTTATCTATCGCATTACACCGGGCGTGGATGCCCCGCCCAATGCACTTTTTGTCTCTGGCCGCAGACGGTAGGGGGCCATACCTACCGCGCCCGCTCGCCCGAGTCCGTGGAGCGGGAGATGGAGCACGCCGCCCGGCTTTTCCCCCAGGTGCGCGAGTTTTTCTTCGACGACGACACGTTTACCGCCTACGCCCCCCGGGCGCGGGAGATCGCCAAACGGCTCGGCAGGCTTGGCCTCACCTGGAGCTGCAACGCCCGCGCCAACGTCAGCTACGAGACGCTCAAGGCGATGCGCGACAACGGCTTGCGGCTGCTGCTGGTCGGCTACGAGAGCGGCAACCAGAAGATCCTCGACAACATCAAGAAGGGCGTGCGGATCGAACAGGCGCGCGAGTTTACGAAACACTGCAAGAAGCTCGGCATCGCCATCCACGGCACCTTTATCCTCGGCCTTCCCGGGGAGACGCACGAAACTGTGCGCGAGACGATTGAGTACGCCAAGGAGATCGACCCGTTCTCGCTTCAGGTCAGCCTCGCCGCGCCCTACCCCGGCACGGAACTCTACCGGCAGGCGAAGGAGAACGGCTGGTTTGGCACGGGGGCGGCGCTGACCGGCGGCCACGGCGAGCAGAGCGCCGTGCTGGAGTACGACGGGCTGAGCCGCGAGGAGATTTTCCGCTACGTGGAGAAGTTTTATAAAGCCTTTTACTTCCGCCCGCGCCCCATCGCGCGAATGCTCGGGGAGATGATCCGCGACAGGCAGGTCATGCAGCGGCGCTTGCGCGAGGGGGTCGAGTTCTTCCAGTTCCTCCGGAGCCGCGCCGCCGCCTCCTGAAGCAGTCCAAACTCCCGTTCCCACGCCAAACGCCCTCTTCTCCGTGTCCTTCGTGCCTTTGTGAGAATCCTCCCTTTCCCTCCTTCCCATGCCGAACCCCATCCCGGACCTCCAGACCCTCGAAGCCGAACTCTCCGCCCTCCTCCGTGAGCGCCTCCCGGGGCTGCCCGCCCCGTTCGCCCCGGCCACCAATCTCTACGATGCGGGGCTCGACTCGATGGGGATCATGCAGTTGCTCCTCGCCATCGAGGACCGCTTCGGCATCCTGCTGCCGGAGGCCGACGTTTCGCGGAAAAACTTCTGCACCGTGGCGAATCTCTCCGGCTTGCTGAGGGAGCGGCTCCTCCAGCGTGCCAGCCAGCCATGATGGGAACGGGAAAACGGGTCATCGTCGTGGGGGGCGGGAGCGCGGGCTTCGCCGCCGCCATCGCGGCAGCACGCGCCGGGGCGCGCACGGTGCTGCTGGAGCGGCACGGCGCGCTCGGCGGCATGGCAACCGCCGCACTGGTGCACTCCGTCTGCGGGCTTTACCGGCTGCGCGCGGAGGCGGGCGCGGTCCTGGCGCACCCCGGGTTCCCCTCCGAGTTCGCCTCCCGGCTGATGGAGGAGGCGGCAGGGGGAGGTGGAAGCGCCCCGGTGCGCATGGGGCGCGTCGATGTGCTCCTGCACCAGCCCGCAGCGTTCGCCCGGCTCGCCGATGCGATGACAGCGGCGGAACCGAATCTCGAAACGCGCCTGCACACGGAGCTGATCGGCGTGGAGACGGAGACGGGGGTAATCCACGCGGTGGAGACGATCTGCCGGGGGCGGCGCGAACGGCTGGAGGCGGATGCCTTCGTGGACGCCAGCGGCGATGCCGTGCTGGCGTGGATGGCCGGGGCGGAGTGCGAGCAGACCCCGGCGGAACAGTTGCAGCGGCCCGCGTTCATCTTTTCGCTCGGGGGGGTGGAAACCGCCTCGCTGGAGGGGGATGGCCGGTTGCGGCTGGCGCGGCGGCTCGTGGCCGCCACGCGCGAAGGGGCGCTGCCGGGCGGCGCACTCGGCGCGCAGTTCCGGCCCACGGGCCGCGCGGGGGAAGTCTTCGTCACGCTCGACCTTGATGATCCTGATCCCCCCGGCCTCGGCTTCGACCCGTTCTCCCCCCGCGCCCTTGCCGCGATGGAGCGGGTTGGGAGAGAGCTGGCGCACGCGCTGGTCCGGTTTCTGGCCGGGAATGTCCCCGGGTTTGCCGCCGCGTTCCTTGCCGCGCTCCCGGCGCGCGTCGGGATTCGCGAGAGCCGCCGTGTGCGGGGCGAGGCCCGGCTGGAGGAGGCCGATATTCTGTGCGGGGCGACCTTTCCGGACGCCGTGGCGCTCTCCACCTGGCCCATCGAAATGCGCGAGCAGGCCACCGGTGCGCGCCTCCGCTTTCCCGAGGGAGACCGCCCCTGCCAGATCCCCCTCGGGGCGTTGCGCGCGCGCGGGTTTTCCAATCTCTTCGTCGCGGGCCGCTGCCTCTCGGGCAGCCACGAGGCGCAGGCCGCCCTGCGGGTGATCGGCACCTGTCTGGCCACCGGCGAGGCGGCCGGGCTGGCGGCGGCAATCCGGGCGGCGGGTACGGAACCGGCTGCATCCACGGTGTGCGCCATGCGCGAAGCCCTTCTTCGCCGTCCATGTCGCCAAGATCGTCATCCATGAACCTGGCCGAAGAAATTTTTCAGCGGGCGCGCCCCGACGCCGTGGCGTTGATCGAGGGCGGGCGGAGCCTCACGTTCGGCGAGCTGGAGGACGCCAGCGCCGAGGCTGCGCGCGGGCTTCTCGTGGCGGGCCTGCCCCGGCGGGAGCCGGGCCGGATTCCCCGGATCGCCCTCGCCTGCCCGAACGGGATCGAGCATGTCGTCCTCGCCCTGGCGGTGCTCCGGGCGGGCGGGTGCCTGGTTCCCGTGGCGGCGGAACTGGCTGCCCCGGAGCGCGAGGCGCTGCTGCGGACGGTTGCCGTGGACGCGCTGATCGTCAGCGACCGCTTCCCGTGGCCCGGGCGCACAGCCGAGGGCACGCGCATTCCGCTGCTTCTCCCGGAGCGGGGTGCGGCGCTCTTCCCCCGGCTTGGCGGCCAAAACGGCGCGCCCCCCTGTTTTGAGGAGAGCGAACTCGCCCGGGTCGATCCCGCCTTCATCCGGTTTAGCTCCGGCACGACGGGCGCTGCCAAAGGCGTGGTTCTCTCGCACGCGACGCTGCTCGCCCGGGTCGAATCGGCAAACCGCCGCCTCGGCATCGGCCCGGAGGACCGCGTGGTCTGGATTCTCTCCATGGCGCACCATTTCGCCGTCTCCATCATGCTTTATCTCCTCAAGGGCGCCGCCACGGTCATCGCGCCGAGCCACCTCGCCGAGGAGGTGCTGGCGGAGGGAATTCGGCACGGCGGGACGGTGCTTTACGGCGCGCCGTTTCACCACGGCCTGCTTGCCGCCGAACCCTCCGGGCGCGCCTGGCCCGGGTTGCGGCTGGCGGTTTCCACCGCCGCGCCGCTCCCCGCCGCGACCGCCGCCGCATTTGCAGCCCGCTATGGCGTGCCGCTCTCCCAGGGGCTGGGGTTGATCGAAGTGGGCCTGCCATTTCTCAACACCACCGCGCCGCGCGAGAAACCGGGCTCCGTCGGCAGGCCCAGTCGGGATGAGGAGGGAGATGCCGAGGCGCGGTTGTGCGACGTGGAGACGGGGCTGCCCGTCGGCCCGTGCGAAACGGGCGAGCTGCATCTGCGCTGCCCGGGGATGCTCGATGCCTATCTCAGCCCGTGGCAGCCGCGTGAGGCGATCCTTGCCCCCGGCGGCTGGTTCCGCACGGGCGACCTCGCCCGGTTCGACGCGGAGGGTTATCTCCATCTCGTGGGCCGCGCGAAGAGCGTCATCAACGTCGCGGGGATGAAATGTTTCCCCGAGGAAGTGGAAGCCGTGCTCCAGGCGTGCCCCGGGGTGGCGGCGGTCCGGGTGCGCAGCCGCGAGCACGCCCGGTTCGGGAGCGTGCCGGTGGCGGAGATTGTCCCGGCGGCGGGCGCGGCCCCTTCCGTTCCCGGGATGGTCCAGGCTTGCCGCGCCGCGCTCGCTCCGTACAAGATTCCGGTTCATTTCGAACTTGTCACCGCGCTTCCCCGGACGCCCAGCGGCAAGATTCGCCGTCAGGAGTTGCCATAGCGTGCCATAGAGCGCGCGCCTTTTTTTCATGCCCGACCTTTTTGCCGAATCCGCCCCGCCCGCCCCAGAGGGGGATGGGCGGCCCCGCGTCCTTTCCGTCACGGAGATCACCCGCACGGTGCGCGATCTCGTGGAGGGAATGGTCGGCGAGGTGTGGGTGGAGGGGGAGGTCTGCAACCACCGCAAGCAAGCCTCCGGGCACCAGTATTTCACGCTCAAGGATGACCGGTGCCAGCTCCCGTGCGTGCTCTTTCACCGCCCTGGCTTGCGGCACGCCTCTCTCCCGCTTGCGGACGGGATGCTGGTGCACGCGCGCGGGATGATGACCGTCTACGAAGCGCGCGGGCAGTATCAGTTGAACGTCTCCCACCTCCAGGCCGCCGGGGCGGGGGCGCTCGCCGCGCGGTTCGAGGCGCTCAAGCGCAAGCTCGCCGCCGAGGGGCTTTTCGACCCCGCGCGCAAGCGTCCGCTCCCCCGCTTCCCCTCCGCCGTGGGGATCGTGACCTCGCCCACCGGGGCGGCGGTCCGCGACATGATCCAGATCTTGCACCGGCGCGCCCCGTGGGTCCGAATCGTGATCCACCCCGTCCGCGTGCAGGGGAGCGGCGCGGCGGCGGAGATCGCGGCGGCGGTGGCGGAGTTCAACAGCGGCGCGCTGCCGCCCGTGGAGGTGATCGTCGTCGCGCGCGGAGGAGGGAGCGCGGAGGATTTGTGGGAGTTTAACGAAGAGGCGGTGGCGCGCGCGATTGCCGCCTCCGCCCTCCCGGTGGTTTCCGCCGTTGGGCATGAGATTGATTTTTCCATCTCCGACTTCGTGGCCGACTTGCGCGCGCCCACCCCAAGCGCCGCCGCCGAGCTGATCGCGCCGGACTCTGCGGAGTTGCTCCGCCACTTCGCCCGCGCCGCCTCGCTGCTGGAGCGGACGGCGCGCGAGACGCTGGAGAGGGAGCGGATGCGGCTCGATTTCGCCGGGCGCAGCGCGCTCTTCCGCGAGCCGCGCGCGCGGCTGGAGGAGGCGATGCAGGCGCTCGACCTCACGGCGGCGGGGCTGGAGCGCGGGGTGGGGGACCGCCTCGCGGCACACCGGCAGCGTCTGGAGGCGCTCGCCGCCCCGCTGCGCGAACACCGCCCCGACCAGCTTCTGGTTCTCCGTCGGCACGAGCTTGCCGCCGCCGCCGACCGGCTGCGCCGCGCCGCCGCGCAACAGCTCGACACTGCGGGGCGGCGGCGCGACCAGGCAGAAAGCCTGCTCCGCGTCCTCGGCCCGCAGGCGACGCTGGCGCGCGGCTTCAGCATCACGCGCAGGGCGGGCGGGGAGATCGTCCACTCCGTGGCGCAGACGCCGCCGGGCGAGGAACTGGTGACGCAACTGGCTGATGGTACGGTGCGCTCGCGGGTGGAGGCGGAGGCGGAGGCCGCGCACTGAAGGGCATTGGACGCGCTTGCAGCCGGATGGGTTCCGCGTTATCTCTGCGGTCGCGCTTGATCTCGCGCTTATGAGCCCCATTTTCCTCTGCCCGCTGTTGCTGGTGGTTGCCAATCTCTTCATGACGCTCGCCTGGTACGGGCACCTGAAGAATCTTTCCACTTCCCCCTGGTACATTGCCGCCGGGATCAGTTGGCTGATCGCCGGGGCGGAATACCTCTTCCAGGTTCCGGCCAACCGCATCGGCTACGCGGCCATGTCGCTGCCGCAGTTGAAAATTCTCCAGGAAGCGGTGACGCTCTCCGTCTTCGTCCCGTTTTCGGTTTTCTACATGGGCGCGCCGTTGAAGATGGATTACCTCTACGCGGGCCTCTGCCTGGTGGGGGCGGTTTATTTCATCTTCCGAAGCTGATGCGCCGTTCTCCGTTCCCTTCGCGCCTGGCTCCGGTCTGGAAGGGGGTGGTCTTTGCCGTGGCGTCCGCGCTGGCGGTCAGTTTCCCGCTGGTCTTCGGGCGGTTTTTTTGGGCCGGGGGGTTGAGCGGCGGCGCGGAGTTCCTCTTCTGGCCTGCCTCCGGCGTGAACGTGGCGGCGCTGCTGCTGCTGGGGCGGCGGTACTGGCCGGTTATCTATGCCGGAGTCATCCCGGCGTGGTTCTTTTTCGGGCAGTCCGCGTCGCAATGCTTCCTGGGGGCTACCGGCAACGTGGTGGAAGCGTTGCTGGCGTGGTGGATTCTTCACCGGCTCGGCGATTTCCGGGGCGGCTTCGAGCGGACGCGCACGGTTCTGGCGCTGATCCTGGCGGCCGTGGCCGCGCCGCTGCTGGGGGCGCTGGCGATCCCCGCCCTGCTGGTTCTGGAGGGGCGCTTCACCCTGCTGGAATACTGGATGGGATTGGGGAACTGGACGCTGGCCAATGGGACGGCCATTCTCGTGCTGGCTCCGCTTTTCGTGGCGCTGCGGCGGGGAGCGTGGATCGCCAGGAAGGCGTCGGGGGAGGCGGCGCTCTGGGTGGTGGCCGGGCTGCTCTGCGGGCTGGTGGCGTTCGACGCGGTGTTCCAGACCCGGGGGGTCAATTTCGCGTTCCTGATGTTCCCGTTCGTGATTTTCGTGGCGGTGCGCTTCGGCCAGGCGGAGACTTCCGCCGCGCTCGGCCTCGGGATGGCCACGCTCTATCTTGCCCTGGCGCGGCACGCGTTGCAGCTTGCCCCGGCGGCGGCTCCCGGCATCCTCTGGTTTGTGCAGGCGTTTTCCTGGGTGCTGGCGGCCACGGGGCTGCTGGTGGCGTCGCTCGTGGCGGAACGGCGGGAGGCGCAGGCCCACGCCCGCGCGGAGGAGCACCGCGCGCTGGAAGCCTCCTTGCGGGAGGAACGGGCGCGGCTCGATGCGCTCCGCTACCAGATCAACCCGCACTTTCTCTTCAACACCCTCAACTCCCTGCGCGCCACGTTGCCGCTGGAGGCGAAGACCCCGCGCGAGATGGTTACGGAACTGGCCGCCTATCTCCGCTCCACGCTGGAAGAGCCGAAGACCGATCTCACGCCGCTCAAGGAGGAAGCCGCCGCCGTGGAGAACTATCTGGCCATCGAGAAAAAACGCTTCGGCGAGGCATTGCGGGTGGAGATGGAGATCACCCCGGAAGCGGGGGAGGCCCTCGTGCCGGTCTTTCTCCTCCAGCCGCTGGTGGAGAACGCCATCCGCCACGGGCTGGAAGCCGCCCCGGGCCTCTTCCGGCTGGCGATTACGGCCACTGGATCGCCGTCGGCGGGCGAGCCGCTCCGTCTGGAAGTGGCCAACACCGGCGTCTGGAAAGAGGCGGGGGAGCGCACCGGCCTCGGCCTGGAGAACATCCGGCGGCGGCTGGCGCTGCTCTATGGAAGGGCCGCCACGTTGAAGACGGTTTCCGCTGGCGGGTGGGTCCGCATTCAGGTGATCTTTCCCTGCGCCCCTGCCCCTGTCCCTGCCCGCTCCCCGCTTTCATGAAGCCGCTCCGCTGTTTGATCCTGGATGACGAAGCCCCTGCCCGGCAGGAGCTGCGGCAGTTGCTCTCCGGGGAGCAGCGGCAGGGGCGGGTGGAGATCGTGGCCGAAGCCGCCAGCGTGGCGGAGGCTCTGGAGCGGACGGCAGCGCACCGGCCCGACGCCGTTTTCGTGGACATCAAGCTGCGGGGAGAGAGCGGGTTTGACTATGTGAACCGCCTCGCCACGCCGCTGCCGCGCCTCGTCTTTGTGACGGCGTATGACCAGTATGCGATCCGCGCGTTTGAATGCAACGCGGTCGATTACCTCCTCAAGCCGATCCCGCCGGAACGGCTGGCCGAGGCTCTGCGCCGCCTGCGCGAACGGCTGCCCGTCCCGGCGGAAGAACCGCTCTTCCTCAAGACGGGCAACCGCATCCGCCTTCATTCGTGGGAGGAAATCCACCACATCGTCTCCGAGGGGAACTACACCCGCGTTTTCCTCAAGGACGGCGCTTCCGTGCTCAAGCTTCGGGCGCTGAAGGAGTGGCTGCGGCTCGCGCCGGAAGGGCTGCTCCTGCGGGTCCACCGGAAGGCGCTCGTGTGCGGAGAGGCGATCCGGGAGATCACCACCACCGGCAACCAC
>CAZYVL010000076.1:0-12047 GCA_964651005.1 uncultured Chthoniobacteraceae bacterium
CAGTGAGCAGCTACCAGGTTTTTGCCCGCAAGTACCGTCCGCAGACCTTCGATTCCGTCGTGGGGCAGGAGCATATTACCCAGACGCTCAAAAACGCGATCCAGAGCAACCGGCTCGCCCACGCCTACCTTTTCGTCGGTCCGCGCGGCACGGGGAAGACCTCCACGGCGCGCATCCTCGCCAAGGCGCTTAACTGCGTGCACGGCCCGACGGTCGATCCGTGCGGAGAGTGCGACGTCTGCCGCGAGATCGCCGGGGGGAACTCGCTCGACGTGCTGGAGATCGACGGCGCGAGCAACAACGGCGTCGAGCAGGTGCGCGAGCTTCGCGAGAACGTCCGCTTCGCCCCCGCGCGCGGCAAGTTCAAGATCTACATCATTGACGAGGTGCACATGCTCACCACGGCGGCCTTTAACGCGTTGCTCAAGACGCTGGAGGAGCCGCCCGCGCACGTCAAATTCCTCTTCGCGACCACCGACGTGCAGAAGGTGCTCCCCACGATCCTCTCCCGCTGCCAGCGTTTCGACCTGCGGCGCATCCCGGCGGAGCTGATCGCCGGGCACCTCGCCTACATCGCCGGGCAGGAGCGCATCGAGCTTGATCCCGACGCCGCGCGCGTCATCGCCCGGGGGGCGGAAGGCGGGTTGCGCGATGCCGAATCGATGCTCGACCAGCTTGTCGCCTTCTGCGGCGGGAGGATTACCGAAGCGGATGTCCTCTCCGTCTTCGGCTTTACCGCCACGCAGACCGTCTCTTCGCTCTGCGACGCGCTGCTGGCGGAGGACTCCTCCGCCGCGCTGGGTCTCGTCCAGCAGCAGGCCGGGGCCGGGCGCGACCTGAGCCGTCTCATGGCCGACCTGATCGGCCATCTCCGCAACCTCCTTGTCGCCAAAGCGGACCCGGAAGGGATCAAGGAGGAGGTCGGCGGGGAGGAACTCGAAGCCTTGCAGGACCAGGCCGCCCGGATCGGGCTCGACCGGCTGCTGGAGTTGATCGAGCAGTTCGCCGCCGCCGAGGGGCGGATGAAATGGGCGCCCAACAAAAAGCTCCACTTTGAGATCGCCGTCATCAAAGCGATCCAGACGCTCGGGCAAGCCACGCTCACGGAAGTGCTCGACACCCTGGCCGCCCTCCGCACCGGCGACGCGCCGCCGCCTCCCCGCGTGAAGCCGCCGCCCCGCGCCGTCACGCCCAGGATTCCCAAACCCGAATCCAAGCCGCTCAAACCCGAATCCAAGCCGGAGCCGAAGCCACCCGCCGCCGCGCCACTCCCGCCCCCGCCGCCCCCGCCGCCCCCGCCGCCCCCACCCCCGGAGGAGGAGACGCCGCCGTGGAGTGAAAGCCCAAAAGAGGAGCCGAAGCCAAAACCGGAGCCGCCCGCTGCTCCCGAGAGCACCCCTCTGCCGCCAGACGAGCCGGGCCTCTTCAAAGCGGAAGCGCCCGCTCCTCCAACTCCCGCCGCTACCCCCGTCTCCTCCGGCAAGCCGGAAGAAATCTGGGCGCGAGTGCTCGGGGAAATCCGGGATAAAAAGCGGTCGCTGCTCCCTTGCGCCGAGGCGGGGACGCTCCTCGCGCTGGAAAATGGAACGGCCCTTATCGCCTTTCCCGATGACCAGGGCTTCGCGATGGAGAAACTCTCCAAGAAAGCGGAGCGCCTCTTCGTTGAGGAGGCGCTGGCCGCCGTCGTAGGCGCGCCCGTGGAGCTGAAATTCGAAAAACGCACGGGCCTCCAGGTCGCCGCCGTGGAGATCCCCGAAGCCCCCCCGGCCCCGGCTCCCGCCGACCCGATGGCCGAATTCAAGGACGACCCGCTGATCCGGCGGGCGCTCGAACTCTTTCAAGCCGAAATCCAACAGAGCTGATCTATGAACATCCAGAAGATGATGAAACAGGCGCAGAAGATGCAGGAGCAACTTGCGCGCACCCAGGAGGAACTCGCCGCCAAGACCGTGGAGGTCTCCGCCGGAGGCGGCAAAGTGACCGTCGTGGCCACGGGCGCGGGGGATGTCGTCTCCATCAAGATCAGCAAGGAGGTCGTCGATCCCGAGGACGTGGAGTTTCTCGAAGATCTCATCCTGAGCGGCGTCAAACAGGCCATCGAGAAAGGCAAGGAGCTTTCCCAGCAGGAGATGGGCAAGGTCACTTCCGGCCTTGGCCTTCCCCCGGGCCTTCTCTGAACCAACGGCTGAACCGCCCGCTCCTCCACCCGGGGGAGAGGCTTTTCCACGACGCAAAATGAGGAAAAAAGAAGATTTTCCCACCTCCGGGAACTCCGGAACCGCCGGGACTGCCGATGTGGCGCGCCCGCCGCGTGTACCCAAGATGGACTTTAACCAACACATCGCCCACCACGTTCGCGGCATCCCCCGTTCGGGCATCCGGGATTTCTTCGAGGTTGTCCAAACCATGTCCGACGTCATCTCCCTCGGGATCGGGGAGCCTGATTTCGACACCCCCTGGCACATCCGCGAGGCAGCCATCTACTCGCTCGAACAGGGGCGCACCGGCTACACCTCCAATCTCGGCACCCCGGATCTCCGGCGGGCCATCGCCCGGTATGTCGCGAAGACCTTCCAGGTGGAGTACGACCCGGCATCGGAAATCATTGTGACCGTCGGCGTCTCCGAGGCGCTCGACCTCGCCCTGCGCGCGCTGCTCGACCCGGGTGACGAGGTGCTCTACCACGAGCCGTGCTACGTGAGCTATTCGCCGAGCATCGTGCTCGCGCACGGCACGCCGGTCGCCATCGCCACCCGGCCCGAGGAACGCTTCCGGCTGACGGCCGAGGCGGTCGCCGCCCGGATCACCCCGCGCACCAAGGTGTTGATCCTCAATTTCCCCACGAACCCGACGGGCGGCACCCAGACGCGCGAGGAACTCGAAAAGATCGCCGCGCTCTGCATCCGGCACGATCTCATTGTCCTCTCCGATGAGATCTACAGCGAGCTGACCTACGACGGCGCGGAGCATACCTCGATCGCCTCGCTCCCGGGGATGAAAGAGCGCACGGTTTTCCTGCACGGCTTCTCCAAGGCGTTCGCGATGACCGGCTTCCGCATCGGCTACGCCTGCGCGCCCGGCCCGCTGACGGAAGCGATGATGAAAATCCACCAGTACGGCATCCTCTGCGCCGCGACCACCGCGCAGGACGCCGCCCTGGAGGCGCTGGAGAACGGGGCCGCCGAGATGGAGCGGATGCGCAAGGAGTACGAGGCGCGCCGCAACTACATCGTCCGCAGCTTCAACGACCTCGGCCTGGAGTGCCTCAACCCGCTCGGTGCGTTCTACGTCTTCCCGCGCATTTCCGGCACGGGGCTGACGAGCCGCGAGTTCTCGCTCCAACTCCTGGAGCAGAAAAAAGTCGCCGTCGTCCCCGGCACCGCGTTTGGCCCGGGAGGGGAGGGGTTTGTCCGGTGCAGCTACGCCACCGGGCTCGACCAGATCAAGATCGCGCTCAAGCGGATCGGCGAGTTCGTCCGCGAGCTGCGGTAGGTCCGAAACGCCTGGCAGGTCCAATGCGCTCCCTTCGTCCGTAAACAGGGCGGAAGAGAGAAGAAGGAGGAGGGATCATGCTCGGAAACTTGCGAAGCAAAGCGTGCGCGGTGGCAATGGGGCTTGGGACGCTCTTCGGGTTGATGGCCGCCCCCGCGCGGCTTTCCGCCGAGGGGCTTTCCGCGATCAAGGTCGGGTGGGCCTATGAGATCGGCCTGCCTGATGATCTTCAGGACGCGAAATCTCCACAGCTCGGCCTGGGCGCGGGAGTAAACGCCTACCGCGTTCTCGCCCAAGGCGGGGAAGGGTGGTACCAGGTGCAGCGGATCCGCCGCCACTCCAACGGAACGTGGTACGCCCCGCGCGGCGCGAAGGAGGTGTGGCTGAACCTCTCGTATGCCTACCTCGTCAACGAGTTGAAGTAGGCCGGGGCGGATCGGGAGGGGGCGCGATCAACTGATCGGCGGGCGTTTGATCTCGGCCTTCGGCACCTCGCGCCAGGAGCGGAAAATCCGGATCGTCCGCTCGCGGGCTTTCTCGAACTCAGGCCCGAGCGCGGTGAGCACGAGGATGACTTGCTGCTTTTCGTCGAGGTTCACGAAAATCACCGCCTGGTGGATCGCCGACCCCGGGAGCCGGTAAACGCGGGCGAAGCTGTAGCTGCTCCGCTTCGGGAGGTGCAGCGGATCGGATTGCTCCTCCCATTTTTCGTCGGGCGTGGTTCCGGGCGGCGCGAACTTCGCGGCGATCTCGCGGCCCGCCTTAAGCGCATCTTCCCGGGAGTCCTCCAGGCCCTGGAAAGAGAGCCGCTCCGGGGAGTCGCGCAGCGTGAGCGTCGCCCCGTGGAGATCGCGAAAACGGAAAAGCGCCTGGCCCCCGTTGCCGGAAAGCTCCGTATCGTGATCCACGCTGAGGATAAAGCTCTTCCCGCTATCGGAGAAGTACGGCCTTTCGATAAAGCTCCCGTCGGCAAAAGAGATTTTCTCGAGCTTCGGGGTAAAGTCGAAGCCTGACGCCGGGGCTGCCAGAAGCAACGCGGAGAGCAGAGGCAGCAACGATGGGACGATCTTTCGCAGGTCTTGGTTTTTCACGGGGAGCTTGTCTCTCTTAAGGCAACGCTGCGGATCAGAACCGCGACCACGGGCCCCGGCTCAGAACGATAGCATCGACGCTGCCAGGCGGCGGATGGTTGAGGAAGCTTTTGTCGAAGTTCCACCACCGGGTCGGCGGGGAGTAGATGTCGCCGGTGTCCCATTCGCCGGTGAAGATCTTGCTTGGGAAAAGCTCGACCATCGAGCCGTAGTACGTACACCGCTTGCTCCCCCAGTTCTCCAGAAAGCGGGGGAAGTTATTGGCGCCGCCAGAGTAGTTGCCGGAGGTGGAGGGCATAAACCCGGAGATGATCGCCGTGTTGTAAGTCGTGTTGCTGGCGGTCCGGCTGGAGAGGCTGGAGTCGGAGTTGTCATCGTCCCAGTTGTTGGAGAGGAACATCACCGCGTCGGCGATCACCGCGGCGGGCTTGCGGTCGTAGCCGCTCTTGGTCGGCCTGGAGGAGCTGCTGGCGCCACTGGCGTTGGAGGGGACGCTGGTGCCCGTCGCGCCGGTGTTGTAATCGCCCCAGATGTAAACCGGGTTTTCGCTGGCGATGGTCAGCCCGTCGTCGGGAAGATTGCTGCCGTTTTTCAGCCGGATCGTCTTCGGCTCGGAGTCGGTTTCCGAGGAGGCGGTCATGTCCGCGACATAGAGGACATTATTGAAATTGCTCGTTTGGGATTCGATCGCCTCCTTGAGCTTGGAGACATCCAGATCGACAATATCGACATAGCTCGACTCGCGTTTGTCGTACACGCCGACCGCCGAGGTGCTCGAAACGACGGTTCCGCGCCGGTTCGTGGAGGTGGTGATGACGACCCGGCTGTTGATCTTCGAGATCGCGCTCCGGATCTCGGTGATGCCGTCCGCACTCAGGACCGTGCCGTTCTGCGTGGTGACGGTGATGGTGCTCGCATTCGAGCCGGAGATCGTGATGACGATGCCCGCCTTGGTAATGAGCCGCCGGGGAGCGATCGCCTCCGGGTCGTCGTGGTCGGGATCGGCGGGTTCGATCAGTTCGCGGAAGCCGTCGTTGTTGGGATTATCGTCCGTAGTGTCGAAAACCTGCTCCGGGTCCGATCCCATCGGCTGGATGGCCGGGACGTTGTGGAGCTGCGAGGCTTTGCCCGTTGCCCAGGTGGGGCCGGAGGGCGTCCAGTTTTTCTTGTACCCGGCGGTCCAGTATTTTGCCGAGGGCGGCTCGGCTTCAGTGTAGCCGCTGGTGAAGGTGACGTTATCGCCCACCGTCACTTCGCCCGAGTCGGGGTCCGTGGCGAAGTAGACCTTGCCGTTGCTGTGGACGAGCCCGTTGAGGACCATCGCCGCCGGGCGGTAAAGCTCCAGGTCGTCCTGGAAGAAGAACATCGACTGAAAAAGCGGCACCTCCGTGTATTGGAAGAGCCGCCGCACGCCGATCACCGTGTCGTCGTCCACCTGCATCCGCGCCTGGGCCACGTAGGTGAACGTCTGCCCCGACCACCCTTCGTACCCGGGGACGCGCCCCGTCACCCGCGGCGGGATGGTGCCCGAGGTCATCGGGACGCCGTATTCGTCCAGAGCGTCGATTCGGAGCTTCGTCCCGGTTGAGGCGTAGCTCACGCCGTCGAACTCCGGCGGCTCCAGGGCGTCGTTTGCCTCGTCGGTGGTAATCGGCGCGCCCTTGATCCGCTTGAGCCAGACGGCGTAGGCGTACTCCAGCGCCCCTTCCGCCGCCGCCTCGGCCTTCACCACATCGCGGCTGCGCCCGGAGAGTTGCGCCGTGTTGCTTGCCACGTTGAGCGAGACCCCGACGAGCGCGGCCGCTACGAGCAGGAGCATCAACGTCGTGAGGAGGGCGTTACCATCCCGAAAACGCGGAGAAGTTTTCATTCGTTTGGATTGCACTTGGTGGGGATTCTGGAGCGGAGCTGGGCGAACGTGGCGAACTCGTCAGCCTGCCGGGTGTTGAGGAACTTGCCGTAGCGGGAGTCGCGGATGCGCAGGTCGGTGTTCACGAACGTCCGGCTGTCGATCGTCGAAAGAGAGAACGGCTTGGCGTTGGCATCCGACATGGGATCGCTTGCCGACGGATCGCTCAAGCTAGTCTTCAGCGCGATTTCGCTGGTGAGCAGGATATGGGGGCCGTTTACCGCGACGACATCGTCTTTCGGGAACGACTCGAAGAGCCGAAGCTCCCGCCCGTCGGAGGTCGGCGTGACGACGATGGCCGTCGGCCGGATGAGCACCGCAGTCACGGTGCCGGTGTCGGCGGGGATGACCCCCGCGCTGCCGCCCGAGCCGGTCAGCGGATCGGAGAGGGTAACGGTGTAGGTGATCCGGTTGCCGTTCGTGCTGGAGCTCACGCTGTTGCCCCCCGCGACATACGCCGTCACCTGGTTGGCTGAGCCGCTCATCAAAATCGTCGTGTTGATGATGAAGGCATCATACGCCTGCGGCGCGGGAGGCGGGACGGAGGCCGTTTTGTCGCAGGTAACGCTCAGGGTCTTCGTTGTCCCGGAAAGCCCCGCAGAGGGGAGGTTGATGACGTAAGGGCCGCCCGCGTACCGGTAGAAGCGCAGCCCTTCGGCGGGGCCGGTTCCCGAAACGGCGACCCCCTTGGAGTTGATGAGCGTCGGCGTGTCGTAGGCGATCTGGATCAGATGCTGGGCGCGGTCGAGGCTGTAGCGCGAGGCGAGGGTCGTCGAGCTGGTGGAAAGGCTTTTCACACCGACGATCATCCCCGCCTGGGTGATCAGATAGACACCCCCGACCACGACGGCTGTGGCGGCCCCGGCCAGCATCACTTCCATCAGGGTGAACCCGCGCGCGCCAAACCCGCGCCGCTGCCGCTGTGGGGAGGGGCCGGAGGAGATGGAGGAAGAGCGGTTCATTGGTCGTCCTGGGAGCGGAGGGTGGACATGGAGACAGAGGTCGAGCGTCCCTGGAACTCGTAGTCGAGCCGGAACGTCACCTTCCGGATCACGGCGAATTCCGAGTTGCTATAGGCGGTGACGATGCGCGTGAGTGTCCCGCTCACCAGCGTGTTCGAGCCGCTGGTGGTGATGATCGGGATGCTTGTTGGAGAGCCGACCCCCTCGCCGTTGTAAACTTCCCCGTCGCTCCCCGTGATCGCAAGGATGCCCGGCGTGTCCACGCTCGTGAACTTCACCCCCAGCGCCGTGTCGATATTGCGTTGCAGGATCACGCGCGCATCCGTGGCGACGCGCGTGGAGGCGGCGAATTTCTGCGCCGAAAGAAGGCTCAACACCACGACAACCCCCAGGATGATCGAAACGGCCATCGCCACGACCACCTCCGTGAGCGTAAAGCCGCCCTCTCCGGGCCGGATGCGCCGTGGCGTTTCCGGGCTGCGGCTGCCCGGAAGGCGGCCGGGGGAGCCGCATAAAAACTTGGGAGCGCGCATAACGATTATTATTAAAGCACGATGTATGCCATTACCTTCGCCCCGGAAGGGGCATTGGAGGGAATGGCCGCGATCGCGGTAGGGCAGAGTAGCCGAAAGCGCGCCGGGTTCTCAATCCCAAAGCGGGGGCGGGCAAGGGCGGGGGAGAGAGCGGGGGAAGGCCCGGGAAAGAGAGCCGCTCCCGCCGCCCGCCCGCCTCGCCACCCCTTGCCAACCCCGTATGATTGGGCGTAGCGTGGGTCCATGAACCTGACGTTGCTGGTCCTTGTCGCACTCCCGGCGCTCGCCGTGGTCGCCGCCGTCCGCCCTCCCAAACCGGCCCCCGGGGAACTCCTCGTCCGGCTGCTGTGGGAAGAGGACGCCGTGGCCGGGCCGCTCCCGGTTGAGAAGATTTCCAGAACGGAGGAAGAGTGGCGGCAGCGGTTGACGCCGGAGCAGTTCGAGATCACCCGGGGGCACGGGACCGAGGCAGCCTTCTGCGGCGTCTTCGAGGACAACCACAAGGATGGCGTCTACACTTGCGCCGGATGCGGCCTGCCGCTTTTCCGCTCCGACGCGAAGTTTGACTCCGGGACCGGCTGGCCAAGCTTCTTCCAGCCGTTTGCCGCCGAGAATATCGGGCGGACGGAGGACCGCCGCTACGGGATGGTCCGCACGGAGATCCATTGCGCCCGCTGCGGCGCGCATCTGGGGCACGTTTTCGACGACGGCCCGCGCCCCACCGGGCTGCGCTACTGCATGAACTCCGCCGCGCTCGGCTTTTTCGAAAAGGGCGACCGCTCCCCGGCAAAGGCGTATTTCGCCCCCGCCGAGGCTGCCGGCTTTCTGCACGGGGCCAAAGGCGTCTCCGAGGTGCGCCCCGGCCGGATCGGGAAAACCGCCGTGCTGGAGGCCGTCATCACCCCGGCGCAGTTCAGCGCCGTAGCCCGGCGCGCCTGGAAGGAGGGCGTCGAGACGATTTACGTCACCACCCCCGTGCAGGAAGGCGATGCGCGCTGCGAGATCGCCGGGCAGGCGAAGAAAAACCTCCGGGTCGAACTGGCGGGGCCATTTGTCCCCTGAGCTTCCTGCATAAAACAAGGGTGACTCCCGCGCGGGGCTGTGCATAGAATTAGCGCGTCTCATGAAACGCGCGCTGATTCCCGAGCCTCTGCTGCCCATTTACGACAAGGTTGCGGCGGGGGAACGCATCTCCGACGCCGACGCCCTGGTGCTCTACGCCCGCCCGGAGATCAACGCCATCGGCGCCATCGCCAACCTCGTGCGCGAGCGCAAGAACGGCAACGTCGCCACGTACATTCTCAACCGCTACATCAACTACTCCAACGTCTGCATCCTCTCGTGCCAGTTCTGCGCCTTCAGCGCGAAAAAGCGCGACCCGCACGCCTTCGAGTCGGCGATCCCGGAGATCGTCGAAGCCGTGCGCGGAGAGCTGGCGAAGGGGATCACGGAGATCCACATGGTCGGCGGGCTGCACCCGACGCTCAAGGCGGAGTGGTACCTGGAGCTGCTCCGCTCGCTGCGCGCGCTCGACCCGGACCTCCACCTCAAATGCTTCACCGCCATTGAAGTCCGCCACCTTGCCGAACGGGTTTTCAAGCGGCCCATCCCCGACACCCTCGCGATGCTGCGCGAGGCGGGGCTTGGCTCGCTGACGGGGGGCGGCGCGGAGATTTTCGACGACGCCGTGCGCGATCAGATCTGCCGGGGCAAGGAAAACGCCGACGAATGGCTGGAGGTACACCGCATCTGGCACCGCATGGGTGGACGCTCCACCTGCACCATGCTCTACGGCCATATCGAAACGGCGGCGCACCGCGTCGATCACCTCCGGCGGCTCCGCGCGTTGCAGGACGAGACGGCTGGTTTCACCGGGTTCGTCCCGTTCGCCTTCTCCCCGGAAACCACCGCCCTCTCGCACATCAAACCGGCGTGCGGCTTCGAGGAACTGCGCAACCTGGCGGTGTCGCGGATCTATCTCGATAACTTCGATCACATCACGGCGTACTGGATCAGCCTCGGCCTGCCGCTCGCGCAGGTGGCGCTCAACTACGGCGTGGACGACCTGCACGGGACGATCATGGAGGAGAAAATCTTCCACATGGCCGGAGCCAGGACGCCGCAGGAACAGACCGTCGCCGCGCTGGAGCGGGTGATCCGCGAGGCCGGGCGCGAGCCAGTACAGCGCGGCACCTTTTACGAACGGATCGGCGCAGACCGGGAGATGCAACCCGCATGAAGCCCGAGCAAGGCGCAACAGCAGGTGGGGGCGATGCGATCCCCGGAGCGGGAGAGGCCGCCGACGAAGCCCTCGCCGCGCTACGCGGGTTGCGCATCGGCTGTGTCCGCTACCTCAACGCCCGCCCGCTCATCGAGCCTCTGGTGCGGGCCGGGGGAACCGTCCGCCTGGAGCATCCCTCACGCCTCGCGGCCTTGGTGGAGCAGGGGGAGCTTGACGCCGCTCTCGTGCCGGTCTTCGAGTCGTTGCGCTCACCGGGGCATTTGATTGTGGATGGCGTCTCCATCTCCTCGCTCGGGCCGGTCTGGAGCGTCTTCGTCGCCTACCAGGGGGCGCTTTCCAATGTCCGCGAGGTGGTCCTCGATCCCGCCTCCCTCACCTCGGCAAACCTCTGCAAAGTCTTGTTTGCCCAGTGGGGAGCCGCCGTCCCGCGCTACCTCGCCGGGTCATCCGCCCCGGAAGCGATAGGAGAAAAAGAGGCAAAAGGAGCAAAAGAGGTGGATGAGATAAACGGACGCGCACGCCTGCTTATCGGCAACCAGGCCATCGCATTCCGCGCACAGCATGGAAGCGCCTTTGAATATCTCGATTTCGGCGAGGAATGGCTGCGGCGCACCAGCCTCCCGTTCGTCTTCGCCGTCTGGCAGCTCAGGCCGGAGGTGCGCGAACCATCACGCGTCGCCGCCGCGTTTCGCGAACTGGCGCGACAAGGCGGGGCGCTCATCCCGGAGATCGCCGCATGCGATCCCAACCCCGAGTTTGCCCAGCGCTACCTGACGCAACACATCCGCTTCGGCATGGGCGCAGAGGAGAAAAAGGCCATCGCCCTTTTCCGGGAACTGCTCATCCGCCACAACCAGCTTCCGCCCGCGCTTGCGGGGGAGCGGTTCCGGTTCGTTTAATCTGCAAGTTGCTGAAAAATTATAAGATTTATGGAACCTGCCGCCATTGTTGTCGGATTTGTGATCCTTGCGGTGGTCATTCGCATGATCGCCGGTTCATTCGACGGCGAACGGGTCGAACGCTATATCCGCAGCATGGGCTGCGAACTCATCGACAAAAGCTGGGATCCGTTCGGCCCCGGCTGGTTTGGAGAGAAAGATTCCAGGATCTACGAGGTTGTTTACCGTGACCGCGCTGGCAGAGTCCACCGAGCGCACGTGAAGACCTCCATGCTGAGCGGCGTTTATCTTACCAACGACCGCATTATCCAAGACGCCCCCAAAATGACAATCGAGGGCGAAAAGGCCGCTCTGAGAAAACGCCTTGCGGAGCTTGAGAAATCAGAACGCGCTTAACAAGCGGATGCGGAGAGCCGAGAATGCGCAGTCGAGGCGAAGAACATGCCAAAGCGGTTTATTAAATGCCGCGGCTGAATTGCTTTACCGTCTTCAGAATCTCAATGCAGCGTTCACCGGAATACTTCGCGTGGCCGACTACCCTGCCAGAGTCGTCGATGGTAAACAGGCTGCTGGCGTAGTCATCCCGGTTCAGTCCAATGATAATCTCTGAAACCGTGCTCTCTCCCCCGAATGTTGCAATCTTGCGCGGCGTTTCCAAAACAATCACAAGGAACCTCCCCGCGACGGTATCCCGGTAGCGTTTCTGAACCTCGTGCAGAGTAAAGAAGTGATACTTGTCACCCGGACCTGAATGGAAGTTCGAAGTGGCCACCAGCTTCAGGGCCTGTTCAATCAGGGGTTCGTCAGCCGATGCGCTTAATTCGAGACGTTTGCCTTGTGATCGCAACTCGACAGCCGTTACAGCTTCGGCGGAGTGTGCCAAGTAAATCGACCCGTTCAGGAGAAGTGCGAAAAGAAT
>CAZYVL010000077.1:0-12005 GCA_964651005.1 uncultured Chthoniobacteraceae bacterium
TGATGAATTCAGCCTTGTAGGCTTGTTTTATCGCGGCTATGGGATGGCTGTGAATAATAAACGCTAATTTTTCAGGGCACCCTTTTCCCCGACGCATATCCAGCAAAACGGATTCCAAACACTTTGCCTCTTCAGAAATGTTAGGTTTAGAGTTTTCATGGGCAATCCCAATTGAAAAAAACTGAGAATTTTCATTCTTGGGACCATAGGACAATGTAACTAAAATTTTTCCCGCATCAAAGGGAAACGCCCAACTCCGATCAGACTTTGGCTCCAGTTCCCCGGCTCTTGCTGATAACACCAAAGCCAAAATGCAAATGAGGAATGCTTTCATTTTGATTGATAGAGATTTGGCCAGGAGCGTCAAGTTTGAAAATTTATGGAGATTCCCTTTTACGTCAGCGTGCCGAGTCTGGATATGGGCCAAGAAATTTGTCGCCGTTGAAATGAATCAGATGGGCTGGGTTTTCCGCGATCCAGACTTCGGACTCCCATGCGATTTGAGAGAGGAACGATCGCATCGAGCGGAGCGTGTTGAACGCGGTCACAAACACGAGCCCTGCCGTCGATCCTGAGAAAAGTTCCTTCAGTTCCTTCCGGCGTTTACCGTCTACAGACCCGACACTAGTGACCGCTTCGATGAGCAGGAGCCAGTTCCGCCGCACGCAATGAACAATGACGTCCGGCATCTTGGCAGCGCTGTCGAGCCCAACCCCCAGCTTGGCCAGGTAGTCCGCTTCAAGATGGGCAAACTTGTTTTCCGTATCTCCGATATAGGCTATCACACCGCCGGGAACAAAATGAGGACAAAAGTCTTCGATAATGGCTTTGATGAGCGGATTCTGGCCGCCCGGAGACAAGGCTACCCTTTGGCCATCGGGCAATGTCACTGGAACGCGAGCCAATTCGCGACAACGGGCGATCTCGCGTTTCACCTCCTCCACTTTGGCGAGATAGTCTTGCAGGGCCTTGGCCCATTTCGGAGTTCCGAATCTTCGGAGCAACGCAAGCGCGGTCGGCTCCACCTGATAAACGGTTTTCCCGCTGTTGGTGGCGCGATCGGGCTTGTCCGGGTTTCGCAGAAGCAGCCCTGCTTCCACAAAGAACTTCACGGCTTCATCACGAACGGTTTCCCGCGTGTTGGGGGCGTAGCGAACGCCGTAGCTCTTCGCCACAAAATCAATGATGGGTGTGATACCGCGCAAGGGGCTTTCCGCTTCTTTCCACGGTTTGGATGGGGTCAGATCAAGCAGCGCCAGAAGGTTGTAAGCGGCAACGGGATTGCGTTGACGGGGCCCGAATTGTAGTTCCGTGAGAACTTCGATGGCCTCGGCAAGTCGGCGGTCTTTTTCATTGTGGCCCGATTTACTGGATGCCATCCAGGTGTTTTTCTATGAGTTGATCGAGTTCTTCCTGGGAAACGCCCGGACTGCGCAGACCGCGCCCGATTGCTTCCAAGGTTTTGCGTTCGGGATAGGCCAGTTTCCTCAGATCGGTGGCATTGACCTGCGTATGCCCGCTGAAACAGCGGAAGTACCGGTCAACCAAGGTCGAGTTCAGATAAGCGAACAAGCCGAGTGCCAACGCCCTGTCCAGACCTCTTCCGTTGGCGTGGAAGTAATTCAAATGATTCTCAAAGCCCAACCATTCCGCTTTTACTTCGGCGGGGTCAACAAGACAGGCCACCAAGCGGCGGCGCTCCTCTTTGGAAGTAAACCGTTTGGTGAGAAGGTAGAGCCCCGAAGGCACCAACCACTGGCGAGTGGTTTTGTTGTCGAGAATGGCATTAGGCTTCCGTGCGTCGGGCTTGGGCCAATGCACGGTTCCTTCCTTGAAGTGAAAGGGGTAAAGCAGCGGCACCGTCCCCGCCTCTGGAGAGGGCCGCAGGGCGTCCTTCAAACGGAAATCCACCACGCGCCCCGTCGATACCGTGAGGCCGAGGGAGGTAAGGCTGGCAGGCAAAGCCGAGAGGCGCTCCTTGGCGCTGGCATGGTCGCTGTCTGCGGGAACGTGAATGAAATATTCCGGGTCGTCGGGGTTGACGATTTCATGGAATGAAAAAACCTTTGCCGCAATGGAATCCCCCGCTTCGCCGCTACTGGAGGATACGGTGACCGTTGGGGCTTGCCGCTGACCTTTGGCAGCATGGAAAATGATGTTTTCCTGCAATACCCCATCGCCACGGAAGGCGGCTGCGCGGGACTCAAAGACATGCAAGCGCCGCAGCTCCATCTGACCGAGAAAATCTTTGCGAAACGGACGAAAATAGGGGCCATTGCAAAAGCTCCGGGGCGTGATGGCTACCATCTGCCCGCCTGCTTCCAAAAGCCGCGTCAGAAGACCTGTAAACCCCGTGTAGAGGTTGCTTGTCTCCAATCCCGCCGAACGAAGAGCCAGGCGCTCCGGCGAGTTCGTGTTGATCTTCTTGTAAGGGGGATTGGTGATGGCCACGTTAAAGGAAGGCTGCGCGGCACTGAACAAGTCACCGGATACCCTTCCGGCCATCTCCTGGATGAAATCCGCTTGATGCAACACGGCTTTGAAAACGATCTTCCGCTTCCGGCAAAGCAGTTCACATTCCGCCAAGGTCTCCTTCAATGCCGGAAGAATCAGCAGATCGATCTCGTACACCGTGGCATGGATCGACTGCACACCGGAATCCCGCTGACAGGCGCGGCGCACCAGGGCCGCTGTAAGGGCTCCTGCTCCCGCTCCCGCGTCGATCAGGCGGATCGTTGCAGGCAGGCCATCAAAGAGCGACGCCATGAAATCCGCCACGGGCGGGGGCGTGAGAAACTGCCCAAGGGCTTCCTTCCGCTCCCTGCCGTGCGGGTTTCCCACTACTGGCGCTTGCATGACTGACACGGGGCATTATGTGTTCATCCCGACTATCCCGTCAACGCCCGCATCGGTGGGCCCTGGTGTCCGGGCTTGAAATGCCGCGTTACAATCTCCGCCGACGCAACGCAGCATGATGGAATTACTGAAACCACAAAGCCGAAGAGCCTAATCCAACACAATCTGCTGCCCGGCGCGGACGGCTTCGATGACTTCCTCGGGGTGGGTGGCCTTGCGTAGCCGTTCGGTGACGTATTCGCTCTCGATGATCCCTACGATGTCGGCGAGCAGGCGGCGCTGGATGCGTGCCATGCGGGCGGGGGTGAGGAGGATGAAGATGAGTTCGACCCGCTCGCCGCTCTCCGGCATCGGGATGCCCTCTTCCGAGCGCGCGAAGAGGAGCACAGGCCGCTCCAGTGCTTCAAAGCGGCAATGCGGCACTGCGAGGCCGTGGCCCAGGTAGGTGTTCATGAGCCGCTCGCGCTGGCGCACTGCCTGGACGATTGCTCCCGGGTCGCCCGGCAGGCTGCGGGGCGGCACTTGAAAGAGGATCGTTCCGATGGCTTCGTCCATGGATCGGGCGCTCAGGCCGAAAAGAATCCGCTCGGGAGCCAGCGCGTCGGCCAGCGAGACGGACTGCCCGGTGCGGGCGGCGTCGAATTCGTCGCCGATCTTGCCGACCAGTTCTTCGAGTACGTCTTCAATGGTGATGATGCCGGTCCACTCTCCCCCGGCGTCCAAGACGATCGCCATTTGGTTGAACCCGCTCTGGAAGCTCGTCAACGCTTCCTCCAACGGCAATTCCTCGCGCATTTCCAGACACGGGCGGGCAATCGTCGCCACTTTCTCGCCGGAGAGCGGCGCGCCGTTTTCGCCCAGCACGAGATCCTTGACGTGCAGCACTCCCACGGGACGCCCCCCGGCGTGCTCCACCACCGGGTAGCGGGAGAAGCGCGTTTCGCGCAGCATCTGGAGATTTTCTTCCCACGGAAGGTCCTTCCGCACCGTGCGCACGCCGCTGCGACGGCGCATGGCGTCGCGCACGGTCAGGTCGGCCAGGTCGATGACGTTCTCGATGAGCAGCAGCCGCCGGAACGGCATGAGGCCAAGCCGGTGGGGACGCTCGAAGATCGTCTTCAAATCCGCCCGCCTCGGCCGCAGCAGCGAGAGGATGATGCAAAGCAGGAGGATCACCAGGATCAGCATCAGCGAGAGGGCGACGGGGATCTTGACCACCTCGGAGAGGAGCATCTTGACGCCGAGGATCAGGATGATCGACGCGAAGCCGTAGTGCAGCAGGTGGAAGGTCCGCATGAACCCGGCCACGCCGAAGTAGAGCGCCCGCAGGCCGAGCATGGCGAAGATGTTCGAGGTGTAGACGATGAACGGGTCGTGCGTGATGGAAAAGATGGCGGGGATGGAATCGACGGCGAAAACGATGTCGGAAGATTCCACCGCGAGCAGGACGAGCAGGAGCGGCGTCGCAACGAGGCGGCCGTTCTCCCGCGTGAAAAACCGGCTGCCGTCGAAGCGCGCCGAGACGGGGAAGAAGCGCCGGAAGAGGCGGATCATCCAGTTTTGCTCCGTGTCGGGGGCCACCTCCTTCTTGCGCATCATTCCCAGGCCGGTCCAAAGGAGGAAGCCGCCGAAGACGTAGATCATCCAGTGGAAGCGCTCCAGAAGGGTCAGCCCGACGACGATGAAGATGATCCGCAGAAAAATCGCGCCGACGATCCCCAGGAAAAGCACCTTATGCTGGTAGGGCTGGGGGACGTTGAAGAAATTAAAGATCAGCAGGAAGACGAAGATATTGTCAACGGAGAGCGATTTCTCGACGACGAACCCGGTGAAAAATTCCAGCGCCGCCTCCGACCCCCGCTCGTGAAAAAGAAAGATGCCAAGGTTGAAGAGGAGGGCGAGGCCCGTCCAGATGCCGAACCAGATCATCGCCTCCCGGGTGGAGATGACGTGTGACTTCCGCTGTACGATCCCGAGATCGACCGCCAGCATCGCGAAGATAAAGAGGGTGAACCCGACCCAGAGGGGCCATTGCTCCGCAATCATAAGAGAGGATGCCCCGGGAGAGAGAGCTTGACCGCACCCATGACCATGACGGCCACGGTGGCGCCGGGAGTGGCGCTGGCCTTGCGGGCGGTTTCAGGGTGCGTGGTGGGGTAAGCAGGCAAACGATAAAACAGCCGTCTCCCTCGCCCTGGGATCGGGAGGGCCAAGGCAACGGTGCAAAGAAAGGCGGGGGTTGTCAACCGTTGATCTGTTGACCGCCCCCCGGCGCGGCTGTTAGGTTTCGCGCTCCCCGAGCGCAAGAATGAGCACCAACTACAAAGAGACGCTGAACCTCCCGAAGACGGCCTTCCCGATGAAGGCCGATCTCGTCACCCGCGAACCCGAAAGGCTGGCGAAATGGGAAGCCTCCGGGCTTTATCGCCGCATTCAGGAGGCGCAGACCCGCCGGGGGGCTCCGCTCTTCGTGCTTCACGACGGCCCCCCCTTCGCCAATGGCGACGTACACATGGGGACGGCGCTCAACAAGATCCTCAAGGATCTCATCGTCAAATCAAAGTCGATGCTCGGCTACCGCGCGCCGTACGTCCCGGGGTGGGACTGCCACGGGCTGCCGATCGAGTTCAAGGTGGTCCGCGAATCGCGCGGGCTCACCCCGCTGGAAATCCGGCAGCGTTCCGAAGCATACGCGCGCCAATACATCGACATCCAGCGCGGCCAGTTCCGCCGCCTCGGCGTGCTCGGGGACTGGGAGCACCCTTACCTGACGCTTGCGCCGGAGTATGAGGCGGAGATTCTCCGCTGCTTCGCGGCGTTCGTGGAGAAGGGGCTCGTCTACCAGAGCAAAAAGCCGGTCTACTGGAGCACCGGGGCGCAGACGGCGCTCGCCGAAGCGGAAGTGGAATACGCCGACCGGGTGGACCCCGCTGTTTTCGTGAAGTTTCCGATCGTCTCCGGCCCGCTGGCCGGAAAAGCGTCGCTGGTCATCTGGACGACGACGCCCTGGACGCTCCCGGCGAATGTCGCCATCGCCGTGCACCCGCGCCACCAGTACGTGGTGCGCACGTTCCGACACGCCGCGACGGGACGGCACGAGCGGCTGCTGCTGGCCGAGGCGCTGATCCCGAGCTTCCGCGAGGCGACCGGCTGGGAGGCCGTGGCTGACGCTGACCTGGAAGGAGAAGCCCGCGTGTTCCCCGGCCAGGAGCTGGAGGGGACGCAGGCCCAACACCCGTTCCTCGACCGCGTTTCCCCGGTGATCCTTGCCGATTTCGTCACGCTGGAGAGCGGCACGGGCGGGGTCCACATCGCCCCCGGCCACGGCGCGGACGACTACGCCGCCGGAATCCGCTACGGCCTGCCGATCCTCTCCCCCGTGGATGAAGAGGGGCGCTTTACCGAGGAGGTCGGGATGCCCGGCTGGGCGGGGCAGTACGTCTTCGACGCCAACGCGACCGTCGTCGCGCACCTGGAGGGAAGCGGCGCGCTGCTGGGCAGGCAGGATTATACGCACTCCTACCCACACTGCTGGCGTTCCAAGACGCCGGTGGTCTTCCGGGCAGTGGAGCAGTTTTTCATCCGCATCGACGCGCTCCGGGGGGAGGCGCTCGCCGCGATCGACAACGTGCGCTGGCTCCCGCACTGGGGCCGCAACCGGATTTACGGCACCGTGGAGTCGCGCCCCGACTGGTGCATCTCCCGCCAGCGTTCGTGGGGCGTGCCGCTCCCGGTTTTCTACGACGCGGAGGGGAAACCGCTGCTCGACGCCGCAACCGCCACAACGGCGGCGCGGAAAGTGGCGGACCTCGTGGAGAAGCACGGTACGAACCTCTGGTTTGAAAAGGATGACGCCTGGTGGGCGCAGGCGGTCGGGCTGCCGGGGGGGACGACGCGCCGCAACGACACGCTCGATGTCTGGATCGACTCCGGCGTCTCCCACACGGCGGTCACGCGCAAACACCCGGAGCTGCGCTTCCCGGCAGATGTCTATTTGGAGGCGACCGACCAGCATCGCGGCTGGTTCCAGTCCTCGCTAATGACCTCCGTGGCGCTCTACGGCGTCGCGCCGTACGAGACCGTCATCACGCACGGCTTCGTCGTGGACCGCGACGGGAAGAAGATCTCCAAGTCGAGCAGCTACCAGAAGCCGATGGACGCCGGGCACTTCGTCGGCAAGTACGGGGCGGACATCGTGCGGCTCTGGGTCTCCAGCGTGCAGTTTACCGACGAGGTTCCTTTCTCCGAAGAGGCGTTCACCCGCCTGGGCGAAGCGTACCGCCTCTTCCGCAACACGCTGCGCATTCTCCTGGCCAACCTGAACGACTTCGATCCGGCCCAAGCCCCAGCCACAGCCTCAGCCGCCGCGCGCGAGGCCTTCACGCCGGTGGACCGCTGGGTGCTCTCCCGGCTCCAGGGGGTGATCGCCACCTGCCGCGAGGCGTACGACGCTTACGAGTTCCGCAAAGTGTTCCAGACGCTCAACCAGTTCTGCGCGGTGGACCTGAGCGCGCTCTACATCGACATTACCAAGGACCGGCTCTACTGCGACCGCCCCGGCTCCCCGCGCCGCCGCGCCACGCAGACGGTGATGCACGCCGTCGCGGACGCGCTGATGCGCCTGCTCGCCCCGGTGTTGAGCTACACCGCCGACGAGGCGTGGGAATTCGCCGGGCGGGCGGACTCCGTGCATCTCGAAACTTTTCCGGAGCCCGACGCCGCGCTGGCCGATCCGGCGCTGGAGGCGCGGTTCGAAACGCTGCTGGCGCTCCGTGGTCTGGTGGCCCAGGCGATCGAGCTGGCCCGCAAACAGAAGGTGATCGGCAACGCGCTGGAAGCCGCCGTCACGCTGACGCTCGCCGACCCCGCCGTGCTCGACGCGCTGCGCGGACACGAGGAGGAGCTGGAGGAGTTTTTCATCACCGGCAGGATCACTCTTGCCGCCGGTTCCGAAACCGGAGCGGTGGCGACTCCGACGCCCGATAAAAAATGCGCCCGCTGCTGGCGGCACAAGCTCTCGGTCGGTGCGGACCCGGACCATCCGGGCCACCCGGATTTATGCGAGCGGTGCGCGGCGGCGATTGCGGCTTCGCCCTAGCGTCCTGCAACCTCTTCAGTTTTTATGCCCGCCCCTTCCCTTCCCCGGCCCGCGCGTCCCGCCTACCCGTGGCTGCTCGCCGGGGTTACGCTCCCGCTCTACCTGCTCGACCAGGCCACCAAGTGGGCGGTGCTGCGCTCCTTCCGGCATGGGGAGACGCACACGGTCATCCCCGGGTTCTTCGACCTCGGGCGCTGGCACAACACCGGAGCGGCCTTCAGCCTGCTGAGTGATTCGAACCCGTTCTTCATCGGCGTCGCCGTGGTGGCGCTCGGGGTGCTGGCGATCCTCGCCCGGCGCGGGTTTTTCCCCGACCGCCTGAGCCGTTCGGGCTTCGCGCTGCTGCTGGCGGGGATTCTCGGCAACCTGACCGACCGGATCGTCCACGGCTATGTGGTCGATTTCCTGCTCTTCGATCTGCACGTCCCGTTCGCCAACCCGTGGCCCGCCTTTAACGTGGCCGATTCGTGCATCTGCGTCGCCGCGGCGCTGTTCCTCCTCCAGTCGTTCCGGGAGAGCGGCAAAAAAGACGGGGATGGCGACAGGCGCACCCTCTCGCGGGAAGCGGGGCGGCAGGAGCAGGAGTAACCGGCGCGCTTCCATGAACTTCCTCTATCTCCTGCTCCTCTGCGTCGCGATGGCGCTCATCCAGTGCCTCATCGGCGGGACGCGGCTGCTCTTCAGCTTCCCCTCGTACCTGCTCCTGGGCGGGGCGGCGTCCCTCACGATCCTCTCGCTGCGGCGTCGCATTGCGAAGCCGTCCGGGTTTGCGCTGCTGAGCACGGTGCTGCTGGGCGGCTACGTCCTGCTGCGCGGCTGGAAATCGCCGTACCCGTACCTGGCCCACCCGGATCTCTTCATGGCGGCGGCCTGCCTCGTGGTCTACCTGCTCACGGCGCTGCACCTCACCGGCTCGCGCGAGCGCCTCCGCGTCGTGGCCGTGTTGCTCATTATCGCGGGGGTGGAGGTCAGCGTCGGCCTCTTCCAGTTCACGCAAAGGAGTTATTTCATGCCGTTGGGCTTTTTCCCCCCGGGGGCGCTGGAGGGGGGCGCGACCCGCGCCAACGGCATGTTCATCAGCCCGAACCATTTCGCGGGTTATCTGGAGGCGGTGGCGATGTTTGCCCTCGCGGCGGCGGGCTGGAGCCGCTGGGCCGCCGGGGAACGGGGGACGGCGGCCTTCATGGGGCTGCTCTGTTATGTCGGCGTGGCGATCAGCCTGAGCCGGGGGGGGTTCCTGAGTTCGGCCTTTTCGCTGGTGGTGTTCACCGTGCTCTGCCTCTGGGCGCTCTCTCTCGCGCGCCCCGGGAAGGCACGCATCCCGGCCATCGCGATCACCGTCGCCGTGGCGGCGCTTTTCGTGGCGGCGCTCCTCGCGGGGGCGCAGAACGAGCGGATTCGCGAGCGCGCCCGGAGGGTCATTACCCACGATGACATGCGCTTTGCCAACTGGGCGGCGACGCTCGACCAGTTCCGGCTTGCGCCGTGGTGGGGGACGGGCGCGGGCACGCATCTCATCTACGGGCGTTTCTTTCGCCGCCCCCGGCTCCAGACCGACCCGGTTCACTCCCACGGCGATTACCTGGAGATGCTCGCCGAGTACGGGATCGTTGGGGAAGCCTTCGCCGCCCTCTTCCTGGCCGCCCACCTCGCCAGCGGCCTCGGTGCTACGCGCCGGATCGCTGCCGGGCGGGCTGTTACCGACCCCAATGCACCCCTTGCGCCCCCTGAACCGCCGTGGAGCAACGCGCTGGCGCTCAACCTCGGCGCGCTCGGTGCGGTTGCCGCGCTCCTGGCGCACTCCGTGGTGGACTTCAACATGCACATCCCCGGCAACGCGCTGCTCTATGCTTTCGCCTTTGGCATCCTCGCGAACCCGGGGGGGCGACCCCCGCCCGTCCTGAAACCGGCGCGCCTCTCCTCTCTCACGCTCGGGCGGTGCGCACTGGTGGTCCTCGGCGCGTGCCTGATCGCGGCGATCCTCCCCCTGCTCAAAGGCGAATGGTACACGGAGAAAGCCCGCGTCGCCCTGCGCGACCGGAAGTTCAACGACGCCATCCGCCTCTCCAAAGCCGCCATCCTCGCGAACCACCCCGGCCCCGAGCCGTGGTTCTACCTCGGCGAAGCGAACCGCGTCCGGGCGACGACGATGCCGGTCGCCATGCTCAAGAGCGATCTCTACACCCAGGCCGTGGATGCCTACCGCAACGGCCTCCGGTTGCTCCCCCAGGACATCAACCTGCTTGTGCGGCTCGGGCAGGCGCTTGACGGCCTGGAGCGCCACAAGGAAGCCGAAGCCGCCTACCGCGAGGCGATCCACTGGGACCCCCGCCTGGCCGTGCTGCGCGCCTACTACGCGAATCATCTCCTGCTGACGGGGGACGAAGAATCGGCGCAGGAGAATTTCCGCCTGGCGCAGAAGCTCGGCGTCTCCTTCTCCAAAGGCTCGGGCGCGCAGGAGGTCCAGACGATGTTACGGGATGCCCGCTCCGGGAAAAAGGAGCAGAAAGATGTCGGCCTGCTGCCGGAGGCTCCCTCCCAGCCGTAGTCCAGCCCCGCCCCGTCGCCGCCGCTCCCGGGACGCTTTTTCGGTGTCCGCTTCCATGAGGCAACACGCACTCCACGCTTGAATTGCCACCGCTGCCGGGTAGTTTCGGCGTTTCCATGCAACTTCTTCCCGGGTTTCGGGACTTTTATCCCGAGGAATGCGCGCGCCGCAGTTACATCCTTGCGACGTGGCGTGAGGTCGCGCGCTGTTACGGGTTCGTGGAGTACGACGGGCCGATGCTCGAAACCGTGGAACTCTACAAAAAAAAGAGCGGCGGGGAACTGGTGGGGCAGCTTTTCGACTTCGTGGACAAGGGGGAGCGGCACGTCGCGCTCCGCCCCGAGATGACGCCGACGCTCGCGCGGATGCTCCTCGCCCGGGGGCGCGATTACAAAAAGCCGCTCAAGTGGTTCTGTGCGCCGTCGTTTTTCCGCTATGAAAAGGCGCAGCGCGGGCGGCTGCGGGAGTTTGGCCAGTTCAACGCCGATCTCGTCGGCGAAGCCTCCGTCTGCGCCGATGCCGAACTGGTGGCGCTCGCCATCGACCTGCTCCGCGCGTTCGGGTTTACGCAGGATGATTTTGTCGTCCGTGTGAGCGATCGCGATGCCTGGCTCGCCTTTCTGCGTGCCAAGGGGATCGACGAAAGCCGTGCCCCGGAGTTCCTCCCGATCATCGACAAGCTCGAACGCGACGCGCCGGAAGCGATCGCCACGAAGCTCGCCCCCTTCGGCCTGACGCTGGAGGAGGTCCGCGCGTTCATTGCGGACCCGGGGGCGCATTTTGAAAAGTTCAACGCGCTCGCGGCGGAACTCGACGCGCGCGGGCTCAAAGGGTTCTACCAGCTCGACCCGACCATCGTGCGCGGGCTTGCCTACTACACGGGGCTTGTCTTCGAAGTGTTCGACCGGGGCAAATCGCTCCGCGCGCTGGCGGGGGGCGGGCGGTACGACCACCTGCTGCGCGACATGAGCGGCGGCAAGATGGATCTCCCGGCCATCGGCTTCGGCATGGGGGATGTGGTGCTCGGCGAGTTCATCAAGGAGACTCCGCATGCCCGGGAGAAGCTCGAAGCGTGGGTGGAGCGTTCCCGCGCGCTTGATGTGTACGTCGTCCTCGCGAGCGAGGCGCGGCGGCCCGAGGCGACGGGGCTGATCCAGAGCCTGCGCGGGCACGGCCTGCGGGTCGATTTTCCGCTCGCTCCGGCGAAGGTCGGCAAGCAATTTCAAGCGGCGGAAACGCTTGGGGCGCGTTATGCCGTGCTCATCGGCGAGGAGTGGCCGCTGGTCAAGCTCAAGACCCTCGCGACGCGCGAGGAGATCGCCCTTCCCTGCGAGGAACTCCTCTCCCGGCTTGTGCCTGCCTCCGAAACTTTACCTGACTAGTCTTTCTCCATGTACCGTACCCACCTCTGCAACGCCCTTCGCAAAGAGCATCTCGGCCAGACCGTCACCCTCTCCGGCTGGGTTCATTCCCGCCGCGACCACGGCGGCGTCATCTTCATCG
>CAZYVL010000078.1:0-11976 GCA_964651005.1 uncultured Chthoniobacteraceae bacterium
GCAACCGGCCCGGCCCCCCGCCGCCGACCCCGCGCGAGCTGGCGCTGGCGGCCCTGGAGGCGCTGCGCACCCGGGTCGTGGAGGTGGAGCCGTACCCCTTCAGCATCGAGGTCTCCGATGTCCTGCGCGTTTTCGTCAGCGGGGAGTTCCAGCTTCGCGCCACGGCGCAGACCTCGCCCGAGTTTCTCGCCGCCGCCGCCGGGAGCCCCCGCTTTACCGAGGCCGACCGGACGCTGCTCGCCGCGTTCCTGGAGCGCGCCGATCTCATCAAGTTCGCCCGCGTGCAAGCGGCGACGGCGGATAGCGAGGCGCTGCTGGAGCAGGCGCTTGGTTTCGTGAGAGGAGGGGGCGCGGCATGAACCCGTTTGCCCAATACGGCATCGGCTTTGCCAACCCGTGGCTGCTGCTTCTGCTGCTGGCCATCCCGCTGCTCGCCTGGCTGCGCGGGCGGCGCGGGTCCGCGCCCACGGTGGTTTTCTCCTCCACGTCGGCGCTCCGCGCGCTCGGCAAACGGACCACGAGCCGGGCGGGGAATTTCCTCACCGGGCTGCTCTATCTGGCGCTGGCCCTGCTCATCCTCGGCCTCGCCCGGCCGCGCCGGGGCAAGACGCTCACCCGCGTCGAATCGAGCGGCATCGACATTATCCTCGCGCTCGATGTCTCCCAGTCGATGCTCGCCGAGGATTTCACCATCGGCGGCAGGCGGGCCAACCGGCTCAGCGTGGTCAAGCAGGTCACGGAGAAATTTATCGAACAGCGCCCCAACGACCGCATCGGCCTCGTCGCCTTCGCCGGGAGGCCGTACCTCGTCAGCCCGCTCACGCTCGACCATGACTGGCTGCTGCAAAACATGGAGCGGGTGCGGATCGGTCTCGTCGAGGATGGCACCGCCATCGGCTCCGCCATCGCCTCTGCGGCGAACCGGCTGCGCGGGGACCGCTCCGCGAAAAGCCGCGTCATCATTTTGCTCACCGACGGCGACAACAACGCGGGCAATGTCTCCCCCTCCACCGCCGCGGAGGCGGCCCGCACCCTGGGCCTGAAAATCTACACCATCGGCGCGGGGACCAGCGGCGACGTTCCGTTCCCCGTGCAAGGCCCCTTCGGGCAGACGATCTACCAGCGGGCACGCTTTCCGATGAACGAAAAGACGCTGCGCGAGGTCGCCCAGATCGGCAACGGCGAGTTTTTCCGCGCCACCGACACGCACTCGCTGGAGTCGGTCTACGCGCGGATCGACAAGCTCGAAAAGAGCACCTTCGAGCTGCGGAAGTTCAGCCAGTACCGCGATCTCTTCCCGTGGTTCATCGGCGCGGGGGGCGGCCTGCTGCTCCTGCAAATGCTCCTGGCGCAAACCCTCTGGAGGAAGACGCCCTGACACCATGACCGCTCCGCACGATCTTCACAACGCGCTTGGCTGGGGCCAACCGGCCTGGCTCTGGGCGCTCGCGTTCGTGCCGCTGGCGCTGGGGCTTTTCCTCCGGGCGCAGCGCCGCCGCGCGGCGAGCCTGGAGCGGATCGTCGCCGGGCGGCTGCGGCCCGCCCTCGCCGGGAGCGTCAGCGAGGCGAAGCGGAGGCTCCGGTTCGCGCTGCTCCTCGCAGCGGTGGCCTGCCTGGCCGTGGCAATGGCGAAGCCGCGCCTGGGCTACACCTTTGAGGAAGCGAAACGGAAAGGCCGCGATGTCATCCTCGCCATCGACACCTCCCGCTCCATGCTCGCGACCGACGTGGCGCCCAACCGGCTCGCGCGCGCCAAGCTCGCCGCGCAAGATCTCCTCGACGCCCTCGGGGGCGATCGCGTCGGGCTGGTCGCCTTCGCCGGGTCGGCGTTTCTCCAGGCGCCGCTGACGGTCGATTACAGCGCCGCGCTCGCTACCCTCGAAGAGCTCGACACCAACATCATCCCGGCAGGCGGGACCAATCTTGCCGAGGCGATCCACGTCGCGCTCAAAGCCTTTGGAAAAGGGGAGGGGGAGAGCCGCGTCCTCGTCCTCTTCACCGACGGCGAAGAACTCAGCGACGACGTTCTCGCGGCGGCGCGCAAGGCCGCAGGGTCCGTCCGGATCTTCCCGGTCGGGGTCGGCTCCGGCGACGGCTCGCTCATTCCCATCCCCGGCGCGAACGGCGGGACGGAGTTTGTGAAGGACGCACAGGGCAACTTCGTCAAATCGCGCCTGGATGAAACAAAGCTCCGGGAGATCGCCTCCCTGACCGGCGGCACCTACATCCACCTGCAAAACGGCCCCGCCGAGATGCGGCGGCTGGTGGAAAAAGACCTCGCCGCCGTGAAGGAGAAGGAGTTCGACGCGCGCATGGCGCGGCGGCCCATCGAGCGGTTCCAGTGGCCGCTCGGGGCGGGCATTTTCTGCCTGGTCGCTTCCATGCTGCTCGGCGAGCGCCGCCGCAAGGCGGGGGGCAAAACGGGCCGGGCAGCGGCTGGATTCGCCGTCGCGCTCCTGCTGCTGGCGAGCGGGCAGGCAGGGGCGGCCAGCGGGAACGAACTCTTTGCGGAAAAGAAATACGAAGCGGCGCGCAAAGCCTTCGAAAAACTCCAGAAATACCAGCCGAACTCCCCGGCACTGCATTTCAACAAGGCCGCCGCCGACTACGCGCTGGGCCGGGATGACGAAGCCGTGGATGGGTTTTCGCGCGCGCTGGCGGCTTCCGACCCGGAGATGCGCGGCCGCGTGGAATACAACCTCGGCACCGCCCTGCTCCGGCGCGCCTTGAAGCGCAACCCGGGAACGGACAAACCCGCGCGCACCGCCGATTTGAAAAACGCCATCCAGCACCTCCAGCAGTCGCGCAAGCTCAGCACCCAATGGGCCGAGGACGCGAAGGCGAACGAGGAGATCGCCCGCAAGGAACTCGAAAAGCCCGAGCCGCCGAGCCAAAAGCAGGACAACCAAAAGAAGGACGACGACCAGAAAAAGGACGATTCGAAGCAAAACCCACAGCAAAACCCACAGCAGAACCAGGGCGGCGGCAACCAGAAAAAAGACGACTCCAAGCAGGACGACTCCTCGCAAAAGAACGGCAAGGACAAGCAGGACCAAGGTTCGTCCGGGAACGGCTCTAAGGACCATAACCCTTCCAGCGGCGATTCCCAAAACAAACCGCCAGAGGGCAAACAGCCAGAAGGAGAGGGGACGCCACCGCCTTCGCCAACCCCTTCGCCCACGCCGGGCAACGGCGCGCCTTCTTCGGGCAACCAACCAAACGCCACCCCGACGCCCAATCCGAATCCAATGCCGACTCCCGCTCCCTCGCCGGAGGGGGGAAACCCCTCAGGAGAGATCAAGGCGCAGGGCGGGGAGAACCCGGAGAAACCCGCGCAGGAAGCCAGCGCCGCTCCCGCCGAGCCAACCAAACCCGGGGAAATGTCCGCAAGCCAGGCAAGGGCTTTGCTTGACTCTTTGAAGGGAGAGGACGATCAACCTTTCAAAAACCAACGAAGGAGCGCGGCTCCTGCCTCGAAAAACTGGTAATGGATACCCGAACTTTCTGTATGCGACGGCTCGCGGCGTCATGGCTCTGCCTTCTCCTGGCGTTTTGCGTCGCCCCGGCGGCGGCCTGGGCGAAGGAGGTTACCCTCTCGGCGTCGCTCAACCGCACCGAGGTCGCGGTGGGCGAAAGCGCCCAGCTCGATCTCGTCATCGAGGGGACGCTCAAGAGCGAAGAGCCGCCGGAGATCGACGTGGACGGCCTGAATATTCAATATTACGGGCCGCAAACACAGGTCAGCACGATCAACTCCGATACGCAGATCACCCTTACCCACACCTACCTGGTCACCCCCGAGCGCGCGGGGACGTTCACCATCCCCGCCATCACGCTCGAAGTCGGCGGGAAAAAGCTCACCACGACCCCGCTCAAGCTCGTGGCAACGGCGGGCGGCGGAACAGGAAACTCGGCGGCGCGCTCCGGGGGCGATTCCGGGGAGGAGATCGCCTTTGCCGAATGGGTCGTGCCGAAAACCAGCGCATACCTCGGCGAAGCGGTGCCCGCCGAACTGCGGCTCTACGTCTCCGGGAAGGTCGAGATGAGCCTGCAACGTCTCCCCGTCGTCCGGGGGGACGGGTTTACCGTCGCGCCGCTGCCGCAGCGCCCGAGGATCACGCACGTCACCCGCAACGGGCAGGAGTACGACGTGGCCATTTTCAAGACCGCGCTCACCCCCGCCAAAGCCGGAAAGCTCCGCCTGGAGCCGACCCGGATCGAGACCGTGGCGCGGATCCAGCGCCAGCATTCCCGCAGGCCGCGCGGATTTCCCGATGTTTTTGACGACCCGTTTTTCGATAACGCCTTCGGGATGGTCAGCCGCATGGTCACGATCACCGCCGATGCGCTGGAGATGGAGGTCAAGCCGCTCCCCGACGCCGGGAAGCCGCCCGGTTTTTCAGGCGCGATCGGCCAGTTTACTTTCGAGACGAAGGCCAGCCCTTCCACCGTCAAGACCGGCGACCCGGTGACGCTCACGGCCACGGTCTCGGGGATCGGCAGTTTTGCCCGGATGGGGCCGCCCGTCATCAGGGAGGCGGAGACACCGGGCTGGCGAGCCTATCCCCCGAGCACCAAATTTGAGCCCAATGACGATTCCGGCGATTCCGGCAAGAAGACGTTCGAGTTCGCCATGATCCCGGATCGCCCGCAGAGCGCGCTCCCCGAGGTTGAGTTCTCCTATTTCGACCCGGCCAAAGATCGCTACGTGACGCTGAAAGGCGCTCCGCTCGCCATTCAGGTGATAGGCGCCGCCGCGCCCTCTCCCTCCCCGGCGTCGGACGGGAACGGAGTCGCCTCGGCCCCGGTTCCTCCGGGCCAAAACGGAAAGCCCTCCGGCGCAGCGGAAAGGCCGACGGATATTCTCTTCATCCGCACCGACGGCGGTGCATGGGGCCGCACGTTCGGGCCGCTCTGGCGCGTCCCGGAGTTCTGGTACGGCCAGCTTGTGCCGATGGCGGCGCTGCTCCTCGGGGTGGGGTGGCGCTGGGGGAAGGCGCGCCGGGGCGATCTCCGGAGCCGCGAGAAAGCGCGGCAGCGCCAGGAAAAGGCCGCCACCCTGCGTATTCTCCAGGAGCCGAACCCGGCACCGGAACGCTTCCATACGGCAGCCGTCCGCGCGTTGCATCTTGCGGCGGCGTGCAGCGGAGCCGCAAACCCGGAGAGTCTCGACGCGGAGGCGCTTTGCCGCTTATGGGCGCTCGATGGCGCGCTGGCCGGAGAGGTCCGCCGCGTCTTCGCCGCGCATGAAGAACTCCAGTACGCCGGAGCGGGCGGGGCCGCCGACCCGGTTTCGCCCGAGCGGCGTCAGGCCGTGCTGAACCTGCTGCAAGCGATTGAGAAAATGCGGGCGTAAACCCTGCGTAACAAGCTGATGGAGAGAATGATGCGAGACTTTTTATCGATCTTCCGGGTGATCCGTTTTTGCGGATTTTTCGCGGGTTGCCTTCTTTTTTGCGCGGTGCGGAGCCAGGCCGCCCCGGAGGCCGGCACGGTTCGGGCGGGGTTTGAGAAAGCCAACCAGGCGTACAGCCGGGGCGACTTCAAGGCGGCGCGCGAGGCGTACACCGCCTTGGTGAAAACCGGGGCGCGGAGCGCGAATTTGTTTTATAACCTGGCGAACACTGACTACCGCCTTGGAGAAAAGGGACCGGCGATCCTCAACTACGAGCGCGCCCTCGCGCTGGAGCCGGGGCACCCGGAAGCGGGCGCCAATCTCGCTCTTCTTCGCGGGGAAACCGGCGCGCGGATCGCCAATCCGGCGGATTTGCCGCTGTGGCAGCGCGCGCTGGAATGGCCCCGGGAGTTCGCGGGCCGCTGGGTGGCGTGGATCGCCGCCGCCGCTTTCTGGATCGCCGTGTTCAGTTTCGCGCCGCTGCCGGGTAGACGACGCGTTGCCATCGCCTGGCTGCCCGCCGTGCTCGGGCTGGCGGTGCTTGCCTGGGCGGGAGGAGCCGTGGCGTGGGAGGCATCGCGCGGAGCCGAGTGGATCGTCACCGGCAGCGCCGTGAAGGCGAAGACCGCCCCCGCCGATTCCTCCAAGCCCACGGGCACGCTCCCGCCGGGAAGCGAAGTGCGGCTGCTGCTGGAGAGCGGCGAGTGGCTCTACGTCCTTCTTCCCGATCATTCCCGGGGGTGGATCGCGCGCAGCGAAGCGGAGCCGCTCGCCCTCGATCTCCCTGCTCCCGGAGGGGCGTAACCTGGGAAATCCACTGGCGGCGTTCCCGCACCGCGATAGATTCGTCGTGTGAACATCGTGGCGACGCTCATTGCGGCGGGGATCGGCGCGGGAACCGTCGCGGCGCTCTCGCCTTCGCCATCGCCGTCGCCCTCCCCGACTCCGCAACTCCGGGAGTGGGAAAAGACGCTGACGCCGCTTTCGCGCGGCCCGTTCCTGCCAATGCCCGAGGGGAAGGCGGAGTACCGCCTCGGGTGGGCGGGCGTGACTGCCGGGGAATCGACGTTCCGGTCTTCCCGGCCCGCCCCGGGGCTTTCGCGGCTGGTGGTGGAACTGCGCACCGTCGGATCGCCGCGCCTCCTCTGGCCCCTCGACGCGATGGCTCTCCTGACGAGCGACACCGCCGCCGCCCATCCGCTGCGGGTGCGCCAGTTGGAGCGTTACCGGGGGCGTTCGGTCGTCTCGGCGCTGGAGTTCGCCCCGGATCAGGTTTTCTACAGCAAGGGCCGCCTCGCGCGCCCCGCCGACCCGGCCCCGGCGGGCTTTTTCACCGACGCGGCGGCGGATCGCGAGCGGCTTCGCGCATTGACGGGCGGCAAGGCGAAGCGGTTCCGGCACGGCGACGTGCTCGACCTCCATTCCGCCCTGCTTTTCGTTCGCGGCCAACCGTTGCGGGAGGGGGAGACGCTCCGCCTCCTCGTCTTTCAGGATCGCTCCGCGTACCTCGCCACCATCCGGGTGATCCGCCGGGAGAGGATTGCCGTCCAGGCGGGGAATTTCCCGGCCATCCGGCTCGATCTCAGCCTCGCCTGGGTGGACAAGAATCTGGCGTTGCAGCCTCACGAAAACTTCCGCCGCGCCTCGGGCTGGATTTCCGACGACCGCAACCGGCTGCTCCTGAAAATCGAGTCCGACGTTTTTATCGGCAGCGTCTGGGGGGAGCTGGTCCGTTTCACCCCTTCGATTCCTTTGATGAACCGCTGACAAATCCGTGAACACTCCATGACTGCGGGCTGCGGGGTGCCGATTTTCCGATTTACCCTTGGCAGTACGCCGGACCAACGCATGATAATCGCCGTGAACGGAGAGAGCCGCACCCCATCGTTTCCCACGGTGCCGCCGGAAGGGCTTTTCGGCCCCGGGTCGATGATCTGGAAGATCAACCGCGAGCGCGTCGTCCTTCTGGGCGGTCCGGCGGCGGCCATCCTCCAGATCGCCCATCCCAAAATCGCGCGTGGCGTCCTGGAGCACAGCGACTTCCGCCGCGACGCGCTCGGGAGGCTCAAACGGACGCTCGCCGCAGTTTACACCGTCGCGTTCGGCACGGGCGAAGAGGTCGCCCGGACGGCGCGGGCCATTGCGAAACTGCACCATCGGATTCGCGGCGACGCCCTCGCAAACGGGAGCGGACAGCCGCCATCGCCTCAACCGCCTGAAGAGCCACAACAGGCGGCGCGGGAGGCGTATTCAGCCTTTGACGCCGACCTCCAGCTCTGGGTGGTCGCCACGCTCGTCATCACGGCGGTGGAGATCTTCGAGAGCTTCGTGGAACCGCTCACGCCGGAAGAGAAACAGCGTTACCTGGAGGAGATGCGGCGCTGGGGCGAGTTCTTCGGCCTCGACCGGAACTTCGGCCCCCAGCGGTGGCCGGAGTTCCAGGCGTACTGGCGGGAGATGCTGGAGGGCGGGATTCTCGGGAGCCACCCGGAGAGCGCCGGGCTGACCCGCGCCATCGTCCGGCCCGAAACGCCGTGGTGGCTCTGGCTCGCAACCGCGCCAACCGCATTTCTCTCCACGGAGATCGTCCCCCCTCCGCTGCGCGAAAAACTCGGCCTGCATTCGCACCGCTGGACCCGCGCAGCCTGGCGGATCACCCGCTGCACGCTCCCGCCCCTCTGCCGCCTGCTCCCCGGCGCGATCCGTTTCGCCGCGCCGTACCGGAAGGCCGTCGCGCGGCGAAGGTAGTGTGGAAACGGCAGGGAAACACTAGGGAAGGTGCGGCTCTCTCCGCGTTTCCCCTGCGGCGGGGGATTCCAGCAAACGGGCCACAACCTCGGCGGCGGTATACGAGTCGGAGCCTGGTTTGAGGAAATCCGCGATCAGGGAAATATCTTCTCCGGCTGTCACCAGGGCGAGTTCCTCTTCTCCGTTGGCCTGGATTTGCCCCAGGCCGACCGTGGCCGTCAGACCGTTACAAACACACTTGCGGCCCACCGTCTCTTCAAGAGTGCCTCCCTTGCGAAGATAGTCTTCGATTGGCTCCCCGGGGCAGCGATAGCCAATGGTTCCGTCGGGCCGCCTGTAAGCGCGGCGCAAATACCCGAGATCACAGATCCGCGTCCTTTCCCGATAGAGACTCTCTTCGGAAAGAGTTCCTTCGATTTGGGCAACCTTCAAAGGAAAGCTCGTCGGAGAGGCCAGGGGATCGGTAAAAACGCGAGCCTGATGCGTGCGGCTAAGGTGGATGGCCTTCTCTTTGAGGCTGGGGGCAATCCCCGATTCCTTGCTGAACGCGAAGGGCGTCCCGACCTGGATTCCTGCCGCCCCGAGCCGAAGCGCCTTTTCGAGCATTCCTGGCCGTCCGTAAGACCCCGCCATCCAGAATGGCAGTCCGCAAGCCCGGATTTTTTCGAGATCGGGAATATCGCGGGAGCCGTAAACAGGTTCGCCTTCCGAAGTCAGTTGCAGAGTTCCGCGTGGCGGAGCGTTGTGCCCCCCGGCCGAGGAGCCTTCAATGACAAAGCCATGCACCGCCCCGCTCGATTTCCGGGCGAGCGTCGTGGCGAGAGTTGCCGAACTGACAATGGCGATGAACCCGGGCCGCTTGAGTTGAGGGGGCGCGCCCTGGAAGAACTCTGCCGGGTCGAAGGAGGAGGTGAATTCCTCATCGGGAAGGGCCCCCTCGACATCAATTTTTAATTCCGCCGCTTCGCCCTTCGCCAACCGGTCGAGTGCTCCCGGGATTGCTTTCGGAATCCCCGCGCCCATCAAGACGAAATCGACCCCCGCCAGCATCGCCCCGTACAACGATGCCAGGGTCGGGAACTGAATTTTCTCCAACAGATTAAGCCCCACCACGCCCCCATGCCCCCTCTTCGCCAGAAACATCTCGACGAAGTTCGCAACCACCGTGAGGTTGAGAAGGTTTTTGGAAAAACGAAGACCGGGCAACCCGTTGAGCTTGAAGGGGGCGTCTTTCGGTTTGCCTCCGGGAATGAAATAGCGGTTGAGAACTTGCGTGGCGATGTCTCGAATGGGAAAGCTCTTGAGTGCCCGGCGGAGATGCCCGTCCATGTCCCCAAGCTGAAGGCGACGGGATAATACCGTGGAAAGAGCGGTCCCGGCAACCACTCCCAGTTGTCCGGTCATGGAGACGGCCCGGGCCAGGGACCAGCCCGAAACAGCGACTCCCATGCCACCCTGAATAATCGTGAAATTGGACATAATTGATTTCGTTCGGCAGAAGCCGGATCTGCCGATGCTTGATCCGCGTTACGCGGTTCCCTTGCCCTTCCCGTCATGTTTGCGAGTGGGCGGCAACGATATACACCGAAAGGGGGATTCCCTTTCTTGATGCAGATCAATTCTTTCAGGTTTGGTAACGCTTTGGGTAACGCAGCCCCGCGCGTTCGCTAAAAAATCCGCCTGCCGCCCCGGATTTTCTCCCCCTCGCGCTCCCATTCATAGAGCGAGCCGGGGTCTTTTTTCATCGCCTTGAGCAGCTCCGGTGCGTCGCGCTTTTGCAGCGTCAGCTCCTCGACGGCTCCTTCTCCTTCGCTTTCCTGGCAGGAGAGGATTTTCGCCATCCCCTTGTAGTGGCGCGGGACGCCGAGCAGACGCGAAGCCGCTCCGTAAACGACGGGGCGGCGGTCGAGCACCAGGAAGCTGAACGGGAGGGTACCGAGGTCGATCTCCAACCGCTTCGCAAACTGTCCCCAGCCGGAATCCTGAAACACCGCGCGCGGGATGCGGGCGAAGTGATGGCACCAGTGACGCGCGTTACCGGGAGCGGAGAGTCCGCACGCGGCGGCATGAGGGCAGGGGGCGACGGGACGCAGATGCGGCAGCAGCCGCGCGCGCACTTCGAGCAGCCGACGGCTCACGACGGCGCTCCCCGGCTCCACCCAAAGAACCGCCTGCGCGCGCGAGGCGAGATCGAGAAGCTTTTCCAGCGCGGGGGAGCCGGGCGGCAGCTCGTTGAGCACATGGCTGACTAGCAGAAGCTCCGGAGCCGCGTTTCCGGCCTCGGCCCGTTCCACTGGCAGCCCGGGGAACGCCGCGCGCGCCCGTTGCAGCGCGAACTCCTCCGCAGCCCGGGAGCGGTCGCAAACCCGCAGCCGTGTGCATAGAGTACGCCACTCGGCGACCACCCGCCGCCCCGCCACGCCGGTGCCGCAGCCCCAGTCGAGGAACGTCCCCTCCGGCGGCGTCCATCCCCGTTCACGAAGTTCCGCAAGCACGGTGTCCCACTTCCAGCCGATCCGCTCGGCAAACGTGAAGTCGTAGCTGGCGAGTTCGCGCCCGCTCTCCCAATAGTCCGGGCCGCCGGGGGCGGAGTCGAAGCGCAGGAAACGCTCGCGCAACCGCCGAAGCGCGGCCCAGTCAACGTCCTCCCAGGAGAAGTTCTTCAAGGCGGTGATGCCGGATTCCATAAAATGCCTTCAGCGCCGCGATGCGCCCGTCAAGAGCTTCCCTGGCCGCCGGGCCGGGATCGGGGCGGCGCGTGGCGATGAGCATGAGGTTCTTCGCCGTGTGCTCGGCGGCGACAAATTCGGTGATCCGCACGCGATAGCCCGCCCGCTCCAGCAGCAGCGCGCGGAGCGCGTCGGTAGCCATCTCGGCGTGGCGCTCGGCGAAGAGGCCGTGCCGCAGCACATCGCGCAGCGGCGCGGAGTCCGCCGCCGCTGTTGCCGCGCTTGCCGCCGTGTCGATCTGCGGGCGCGCCTCCTTGTGGCAGCACGGCGCGGCGAGGAGAATCGCCGCCCCCCGCGCCGATCCCCGCCGCGAGCGCCTCGTCGGTGGCGGTATCGCAGGCGTGCAGCGCGATCAGGATGTCGAGCGCGGGGAGGGGAAATGCACCGATCTCGCTGGCGGCGAAGCGCAGCCCCTCCATCCCGCACTCCCGCGCCACCCGGTTGCAAAGCGCGACCAGCTCCGGCCGCCGCTCCACGCCCGTAGCCACAACCTCCCGCCCCGCCTTCCTGCGGAGATAATCGAACGCCGCAAAGGTCAGATACCCTTTCCCCGCCCCCATGTCGCAGAGGGTGAGCGGGGTGGCGGGTATTGGCCCTGATTGCGCGGGAGACGCGGGAGGCGTATCCAGCCCGCTCTCCCGAAATGCGGAATCGAGGAGATCGACGAAGCGTTCGATCTGCCGGAGCTTGTCGCGCATCCCCGTGCGCGGGACTCCACGGGCGTCGGTAACGCCCAGGGCGTGGAGAAACGGCGCGGCGGGATCGCTCTTGTACGCCTTGGCGCGGTCGTGCCCCAGCGACGCGGGCGGGCGCGCCGCCTGGAGCGAGCGCAGGCGCGGTTTTCCGGCCAGGTCGAGGTGCAGCTCCTCCGTCTCGGTAAAAAGCACGGCGTGCAGAAAGTCGCTCCCGAGCCGCGCCTCCACGAGTGCCAGCGCGGCGGCATCGGAGAGATTCGCGGTTTCATCCCGCGTGGCAAACCGGCTGACGACGGCGCAGCGCCGCTGCCCGCGAATCAACACCGGGCGCGCCATCAGCTTGCGCAGGGGGCTGGCAGGGTCGGCGGGGTGGCCCAGCGTGAGCTTCACCCAGGAACCGTCGCCGAAG
>CAZYVL010000079.1:0-11953 GCA_964651005.1 uncultured Chthoniobacteraceae bacterium
TCGAGGATGTTGCGTACCTTGACTCCCTGCCAGGTGGTTTCATCCGCGTCGCGGACTTCGTTTTTGATGCCGCGCGGGTTCATCGCCGGGAAGATCGGCTGGCGGGCGATGGCTTTCAGTTCCGGTTTCACCACGCCGAACTGGTCCATCGGGAAGTTTTTGAAGCCGAGTTTGAGCGCCGGAGAATCGGGCTGCACCTGAAAGTTTCCGTGAACCGGGTCCACGAAAAGCGGATCGCCAACGAGCGAATGTTCATCCCGCTCGCTAAGCTTTTGCAGATCCTCCGCCGGGGTGATCGTCTTGAGATTGGGGCGGCCAATCAGGTTGTAGTCGAGTTCCTTGCCCCACGGCTTCTCGACCTTCACGGGCAGATACGGCCGAGAGATGATGTTATGAGAGAAAACATCGCCGGAGTTTTTATACCAGACGTGCGCCCAAAGGCTTCCGCCCACTCCGAGCATGATGTTATTGGTGACAATGCGACGGCAGCCCTCGCGGAGCTTCAGCCCGCGGTTGAGGAGGAGGTTGTTGGTTATGATGAAGTTGCTCGATCCATCATCGAGATCGACATCCCAGCCGTGATCGCAGCGCCAGCGGTTATTGCGGAGGATGTTCGGCTTCACTGTGTCGAGGAACGGCAGCTCGGGCACCTCCTGGAGCCAGGCTTCCACCTCGCTGGTCTTCGGTCTCCAGTGGCGGTCGCGCCCCCAGGAGTTGAACGAGCCGTGGTCCCCGGTTTCCAGCACGGTGTCGAAGACGTCGCAGAATTCGATGATATGCCCGCCCCAGCAGCCGTCGCCGATGTTGATCCCGGAGCGCGGCGTCTCGTAGATCGAGCAGTGGCGCACGGTGATCTCCTCCGCCATGTCGATCGTCACCCCGGCGGTCTGTTTCTCCACCCGCCCGATGCGGTAGATCAAGCAGTCATCCACGAGACATTGGGCCGGGTAGTTATTGGTTTTCGGCCCCGGCGTGCGGTCGATGTTTTCCAGCGGCTGTACGCTCTCATACCCGACCAGCGGATTTTTGACCGCTGCCGGATCGCCGAGGAAGACGACGCCGCTCCCGCCGACCTCCCGGATGAGCGAACCGCGCAGCGTCATTCTCCGGTTGTAGTTATTCACGAAGACGGCGTTGCCGCCAGTCTTCTCGATCACGCAATCCTGCACCGTGCAATCCTCGGTGCCATCAAAGAAGAGCGCCCCGCCGCGATAGATGGCCCAGTCGGTGCGTAGAATCCGCTCCTTGGTTTCCATGAACGTCCGTTGGGCGTGCTGGAAGATCAGCCCCTTGAGCGTGATGAACCGGACCGGCTTTGCCTCGGAGCCGCGGAAATCGACCAGGTTCTTGAGGCGCACGCCCTCGATATTGGCCTTGGCGAGATCCAGACCCGTTGGCGGGTAGTAATACAGGGTGTGCGTTGTTCCGTTGAGGAACCATTCCCCGGGCGCGTCGAGTTCCTCGAAGAGGTTTTCCACGTAGCGGATCTCCTCATTGCGCCGGTTCAAGGGGGGAGGGCGGTTGGTCTGCCATCCTCCTTCCAGGGTTAGCTCGCCGTCACCGCCCTTGCCGGTGATGAGATAGCTCACGCTGCCCCAGAGCGACCGGTGCGCTTCGCGGAGGAAGCCGCCTGCCGGGTCGGCCCAGCGCGCGGAGCGTTCCTTGATCTCCTTGGCGGAGGTCGAGCCGTTGAAGTATTGGGCTTTCGCGTCGTAGTTGGGGAAGCGGGCCAACGGTTGCAACGCGCCGTTGACGAAAAGCTCGTCGGTGGTGAAGCCGTTGGGCACCTTGGCTTGCATGATGCCGTCGCGGTAAGGCTGCCACTGGAGCGCGGGGAGCCGGACCCCGCCGGAGAGGATCGGTTTTTCGTTGGCGTAAGCCTCGTACACCACAGGAGCCTGCTTCGTGCCGGAATCCTCGGCGGTGAAGACCAGCGTTTGCGGAAGGTAATAGACGCCGCCGCGCAGTTGCACGGTGCCTTTGCTCTGGCGCACGGCCTGCTGGGCGCGTTGCAGCGTGGCGAAGGGTTGGGCGAGCGTGCCGGGGTTGGAATCATTGCCGTTCGGGGCCACTACGTAGGTGGCGGCGCGGGCTGACGGGGCGCAGAAAAGTGCCAAGGCGACCAGGGCAGGCAGGGTGGGCAGGGTGGGCACAAGGGGGGAGTGGCTATTTTGCTTCATGAGGGAACGGATGATTGCGCGCGCGCATGACCCGGGGGGATCGGGAGGGGGAAAACCGTCGGGAGCGAGGGAACCAGCGCAACCCGCCGCCGTCAAGCTCTGGTTATATTTTTTATATGTAATCTCGGCCCGGGCAGCGGTGCAAATGGTCTCTCGGATTCAGCCACCCGCCGCGACCTCAAGGATTTCCAGCCGGTCGCCCTCGGCCAGCGGGCGCTCGGCCCATTCCGAACGGTGCAAGGCGCAGCCGTTGTGTTCGAGAAGCAGCCTCTGCGGGGCAAGGCCGAGCGCCGCGACCAGATCGGGCAGCGTGCGGACCATGGGGAAATCGCGAACTTCGCCGTTGATGGCCAGTTTCATCTTCTCGTCGGTTGCTTGTTTTATGCGGCGGTCGATTCCGTCATCGCCATCAAAATGCCTGCGTCCCAGTCTTTCCAGACCGGCTCGTAACCGCGCGCGCGCAGCAGCGCCGCGATCTCGGCGGGAGTGCGGGAGTCGGAAATCTCAAACTGCGGCGTGGCGCCCTCCGCGTCGGAGACCGGCTCCTCCGGGGCGATCTGTCTGCCCCGCACCGTCTGGTGCAGCGCCTCGTGCCCCTGGCCGGTGTAGCCGCCCGGTTCGGTGTGGCTCCCCGCGCTCATCGTGGTGATGCCCAGCGGGATGAGCGCGTCGCGCAGGCCGGGGGTTTCGCGCGTGCTCAAAACGATGCCGACCTCCGGGAAACAGAGCCGCGTGGCGCAGATCAACTGCACGAACTCGCGGTCGGGCAGCGAGAAACGCGGCTGAAAGCCGCCCGCCGCCGGGCGCATCCGGGGGAAGGAGACGGTGAACTGCGCCTTCCAGCAATGCCGCAGCAGGTACTCCAGATGCGCGGCGAGCGCGAGCGCCTCCTCGCGCCAGTGCCAGAGGCCGAAGAGCGCGCCGACGCCGATGCGCCGGAACCCCGCCTCGTAGGCGCGCTCCGGGCAGGCGAGCCGCCAGTGAAAGTCGCGCTTCGGCCCGCTGAGGTGCAGCTCGCGGTAGGTGGGGAGGTGGTAGGTCTCCTGGTAGACGACCAGCCCCTCCGCTCCCGCCGCGACGAGTGGGCGGTAGTCGGGCGTTTCCATCGGGGCGACCTCCAGCGAAAGCCCTGGCACCTCCGGAGCGAGCGCGGCCACGCACCGCTCCAGATAACCGTTGGAGACAAACTTGGGGTGTTCCCCGGCAACCAGCAGCAGGTCGCGGAACCCTTGCGCCGCGAGGTGGCGCGCTTCGCGAAGCGTCTGCTCGACCTCCAGGGTGACGCGCAGAATCGGGTTATCGCGCGAGAAACCGCAGTAGGCGCAGGTGTTGATGCACTCGTTGGAGAGATAGAGCGGGGCGAAAAGCCGCATCGCCTTTCCAAAACGGGCGAGCGTGGTATGATGCGCCTGCCGCGCCATCGCTTCGAGTTCCGCATCCGGCTTCGGCTCCAGCATCGCCGCAAACCGGCGCACCAGCGGCGACGGCTCCGGCGCGGGGTAGAGATCGGCAAAACTCATCGTGCGGCAATCATGAAATCGAACTTCGCCCATGACAAGCACAAGCCCGGCCCGGGATGGGCGCTCCCGTGCGCGAAGGGTGGGCAAGGGGAGGGGGCGGCGCGATGATCTACCCGCGCGACATCCCGCTGGCCCGGCGCGCCCTTGCGTGGGGCGTGCGCTGGGCGTTGCGGCGGCGTTTTTACGGCGTCTTCGTGCGCGGAGCGCCGCATCTGGAGCCGCTGGATGCCCCGGTGATCTTCTGTGCCAATCACACGAATTGGTGGGACGGCTTCGCCGCCGCCGCGCTGCAGCCGCTTTTCCCCGGGCGGCGCTTTTACCTCGTCCAGTACGAAAAGCTGCTGGCGCGCTACCGGTTTCTCCGCTGGTTCGGGGTGTTCGGGATGGATCTCGACGGCTCGGCGCTCCCTGGCCTGCGTTGCGCGCTCCGGCTTCTGCGCGAGCGCCGCACCGCGCTCTGGATTTTCCCGCAGGGGGTGCTGCTTCCGCAGTGGGAGCCGATCCAGATCAAACCCGGGGCGCTCTGGCTCGCGCGCCGCAGCGGGGCGGTGGTGGTGCCGGTGGCGTTCCGGTATGAATGGATGGTCGAGTCGCGCCCGAGCCTTTTTATTCATTTCGGCGCGCCGCTGCCGCCGGAGACGCCCGCGGCGGCGCTGGAAGCGGAACTCCAGCGGCTCTACGACGCCATCGGCGCGACCCTTGCGCCGGTCGATCTCGCCCCGTACCATCCTCTTTTCAAGCCGCGCCTCTCGCTCAATAAGCTCTGGGATTGGCTGCGCTGCCGCGATAAACGCTCCTTCAACCCGCGCAACGAATGATTTTTTACCACGCCGCGATCCTGCTCCTCCTGCTCGGGTGCCTCGGGATGATGATCTGGAACGTGCGCGCGTTCCGCTCCATGCCGGTTTCAGCGGAGCCGCCGCCGGAGAACGCGCCGAAGCTCTCCGTGCTCATCCCCGCGCGCAACGAGGCGCTGCGGATCGGCCCGTGCGCCTCTTCGCTCGCCCGGCAAGGTTATCCCGATTACGAAGTGCTCGTCCTCGACGACCACTCCGAAGACGCCACGGTCGAAACGCTCCGCGCCCTCGGCTACTCCGAAGAGGCCACCGCGCGGCTGCGGATTCTCAAGGGCGCGCCGCTGCCGCCCGGCTGGACGGGGAAGGCGTGGGCGTGCCACCAGCTTGCCGCCGCCGCCCGGGGCGAATGGTTCCTCTTCACCGACGCCGACACGGAGCACGCCCCGGCGACGCTCGCCTCCGTGCTCGCGATGGCGCGGGAAGCCGGGGCCGGCCTCCTTTCCGCCTGGCCGCGCCTGCTCATGAAGAGCTGGAGCGAAAAGCTCGTGCTCCCGATGCTGCACCTCGCTTTTGTCTACTACCCGCACGCTTTCTGGGAATGGCTCCAGCGCGATCCGGCGCGGCTCCGGCGCGTGCCGCCCGCGATCCGGCGCGGCTTCGGCGCGGCCAACGGGCAGTTCATCTTCGTCAGCCGGGCCGCCTACGCGCAGATCGGCGGGCACGCCGCCTGCCGCAGCCACATGGTCGAAGACCTCGCGCTCGGGCGCGCCGCCGCGCGGGAGGGGGTGCGGATGCTCAACTGCGACGGCTCGGCGCTCGTCAGCGTGCGGATGTATACCTCCTTTGCCGAAGTCTGGGAGGGGTTTACCAAAAACATCCGCGCGGCATTTGAAAACGCGCTCGGCCTCTATTTCCTCACCGGCGCCTGCCTTGGCGCGCTTTTTTTCTTCCCGTTCGTCTTTGTCTGGTTTGCCCCCGGGCCCGAGCGGTGGCTTCTCCTCGGGCAGATCGCCGTGATCTACGCCATCCGCGCCCGGCTGACGGCGCGCTTCGGCACCTCGTGGCTTGGCTGCCTGCTCCACCCGGCGGGGCAGGCGCTTACAACCGCCATCGCGCTCAACTCCTGGCGGTGCAGCGCCGGGCGGGGCGTTACCTGGAAGGGCCGCCGCTACGCCGTCGTCCACCCCGGGGAAGGGGAAAAACTCGCGTGAAGGCCAAATATCCCGGTGCGTGCGATAAAATAAGCGATGTTGCACCTCCTCACCCGGCGGAAAGTGTCGGACTATGACCGTTGGTGGGCCTTTCACCAGAGTTTCATCCCGGAGCGGCGGCAGGCGGGGCTGGAGGAGCGGAACGTCTTCCGCAACCTGAACGACCCCGATGAGGTTTTCGTCCTCTACGCTTTTCACGACCTGATGAAAGCCGAAGAGTACGTCGCCCGTCTCGCCCAGCCCAGCTTGCAGGAGCAGGCGGGGATCGTCGGCATCCCGGAAGCGTGGTTTCTGACTTGATGCCGCGCGCAGAGCGGCCTTGCAGAACCCCCCTCCCGCGCTTCACTATGGGGAGCCTTCGGAACCGCTGATTAAATCAGCAGTTCCTTTGAGCACACCCCGGTGAACTCCCTTCTTTTCCAAAACGCGCGGCTGGTTTTCCCCGACCGGATCGAACCGAAAGGCGATCTCCGGGTCGAGGGCGGGAAGATCACGGCCATCGGCCCCGTCCTCTCGCGCGGCGCGGGCGAGGAGACGATCGACCTTTCGGGCCGCTATCTCGCGCCGGGGTTCATCGACATCCACATCCACGGCGGGGCGGGGCGGGACGCAATGGAAGCCAGCGCCGAAGCCTTCGAGGCGATCTGCCGCTTTCACGCCACGGGCGGCACCACCTCGCTCGCGCTCACGACCGTCAGCGCGCCGACGGAGGAGATCCTCGCCGTGTTGCGGGAGGCGGAAGCGTTCCGCCGCCAGCAGAGCGTTGATCCGACCTCGCTCACCGGCGCGCGGTTGCTCGGCATCCATGTCGAGGGGCCGTATTTTTCGCGCGAGAAACCGGGGGCGCACCTCCCGGAGCGGCTTTGCGATCCCACGCCGGGGCATTACCGCCCGCTGCTGGAGTGGGCAGACGGGCGGGAGAACGTCTTGCTCCAGATGACGCTTGCCCCGGAGCTTCCCGGCGCGCTCGGGTTGATCGACGCGCTGCGGGAGCGGAAGGTCCGCGTGAGCGGCGGGCACAGCAACGCCTGGGATGAAGAGGCGTGCGCCGCCTTCGTGCATGGGATGGAGGGGGTCACGCACACCTTCAACTGCATGTCCCGCGCGCGGCGTCGCGGCCCGTTCCGGCAGGCGGGCTTGCTGGAGTACGCGCTGAGCGAGCCGGGCCTGCTCTGCGAGCTGATCGCCGACGGGCGGCACGTCTGCCCGACGCTCATGAAGATGCTCTACCTCGCCAAAGGCCCGGACGGGGTCTGCCTCGTCACTGACGCCACCTCCGGCGCGGGGCTGGCGGAGGGGGAGGCGTTCGCGCTGGGCGGGATCGGCTGCGTGGTGCGCGACGGCGTGGGGATGCTCGCCGACGGCAGCGCGCTCGCCGGGAGCACTGCCACGATGATCCGCTGCGTGCGCACCTTGGTGGAGGACGTCGGGGTTTCGCTGGTGGAGGCGATCCGCATGGCGACGCTCAACCCCGCCACCGCCCTCCGGCTCCACGGTCGGGGCGTGCTGGAGAAAGGGGCGGATGCCGATCTGGTCGTCCTCGGCAACGCGCTCGAAGTGGAGGCAACTTGCGTGCGCGGAAAGCTGGTTTGCCCTCTTCGCTAGACTCGTTCCGCATGAAGCCGATCCTCCTTGCCGCAGCCACCGCTCTGCTGACCCTTTTTCTCCCCGCCAAGGGGTGGGGAGGGGAGAAGCTCCGGGTGCTCACCACCTTCGCCCCGATCTCCTCGCTGACCCTGAGCGTCGCGGGGAAGGCGGCCATCGTGGAGCAACTCCTGCCGCCCGACGCCGAACCGCACCACTTCGCCCTCTCCCCGGGCGATCTCAAGAAACTGGCCCGCGCCGACGTGCTCGTGGAGAACGGCCTCGGCGTGGAGGAGTGGCTGGAGCGGGCGCTTAAAAACAGCCGGGCCACGCGCATCGTGGCGAGCGCCGGGATCAAGCCTGACGACGGGAACCCCCATGTCTGGCTCGACCCGGTGCTGGCAATCCGGATGGTGGAAGCCATCCGCCGGGGCCTCGCGGAACGCGACCCGGAGCACGCCGCGCTCTACGCCCGCAACGCCGCCGCGTTGACCGAACGGCTGCGGCAGCTCGACGCGGAGATTCGCGCGGTGGCCGACGCCCTGCCGGACAAGCGGCTGCTGACCTCGCACGACGCCTTCCACTATTTCGCCCGGCGTTACGGGTTCGAGGTGGTCGGCGTCTTCGAGGCGTTTCCCGGCCGCGAGCCGACCCCTCGGGCGCTCAAGACGCTGCGCGACACGATTCTCGCCCGGCGCGTCAAGGCGCTTTTCGCCGAGCCGGGGCAGCCGCGCCGCCTCGTGCGCACCCTCTCCGAAGAGCTGAAGGTGCCCATCGTGGAGATCGACCCGATGGAATTCGGCAAGCCGGATGCCGCGTTTTACGAAAAGACGATGCGTGCGAATCTCCGCAACCTCGAGGAGGCGCTGGGTGGAACCGACTGACGCCAACGCCAACGCTCATTCCGGCCATGCTCACGCGCCCCGCCCGGAGCGCACGACGGCGCCGGTGTTACTGGAGGTGCGCGATCTTTGCGTCGATTACGGCGAACGCTCCGTGCTCAGCGGCGTTTCGCTCACGCTGCGCGAGGGGGAGTTTGGCTGCCTGATCGGCCCCAACGGCGCGGGCAAGAGCACGCTTCTGAAGGCGGTCATGGGGCTGGTGAAGGCGACGCGCGGCCGGGTTGAATCGCACGCGCGGAGGATCGGCTACGTCCCGCAGCAGTTGCCGCTCGACCCGGGGTTGCCGTTGACGGTGGCGGAATTTCTCTCGCTCAAACCGGCAGGCTCGCGCTTCTGGTTCGGCGCGCCCCGGCGCGGAGCGCGCCGTGACCGGCTGGTGGCGCAGCTCGAAGAAATCGGTGCTGCGCATCTGCTCGATCGCCGCCTCGGGCGGCTCTCCGGCGGGGAGTTCCAGCGGGTGCTCGTCGCCTATGCCTTGCTCAACGAGCCTGATCTGCTCCTGCTCGACGAGCCGCTCACCGGCGTGGACATTCGCGGCGGCTTCTCCTTCGACGGGCTGCTCCACCACCTGCACGAACACCGCGGGATCACCATCCTGATGGTTTCGCACGATTTGCACCTCGTCGAGCACCTCAGCGATGTCGTCTTCTGCATCAACCGCGACCTCTGCTGCCAGGGCCGCCCCGACGTGGTGCTGCGCCCCGACAACCTTGCGAAAGCGTACGGGCATCTGCCCGGCATGGTCCCCGACGCGGGCGGCACCGCCTTCATCCCCATCCGCAACATCCGATAAATGCACGACTGGCTCCCGGAATTCCTGCAACTCCCGCAGATGCGCTACGCCTTCCTGATCGCCCTGATCGCGGGGCCGCTCGGGGGGGTGCTCGGCTCGTTTGTCACCCTGCGCGGGATGGCGTTTTTCTCCGACGCCATCTCCCACGGCGCGATGACCGGCGTGACGCTCGGGTTCGCCCTCAACGTGGCGCGGGAGGCGGGCGACCCGGCGATGCAGCTCGTGCTCGTCGTCTTCTGCGTGGCGATGGCGCTGCTCATGGCGTGGGCGCTGGAGCGGACGGCGCTGCATGCGGATACGGTGATCGCCTTTACCTACACCGGCAGCGTCGCACTCGGTGTGGTGATGATCTCGCGGCTGCGCGGCGGGCGGGCGCTGGAGAACGCGCTTTTTGGCGACATTCTCGCTTCCAGCGCGGCGGATGTCTGGATCATGGCGGCGCTGGCGCTTTGCACGGCGCTCTTCCTCGCCTTCAACCTGCGCCCGCTGACGCTCGCCGTCGTGCAGGAAAACCTGGCGAAGATCGAAGGGTACAACACCCGCCGCCTCAACTATGCCTTCGTCGTGCTGCTTGCGCTCGTGGTTGCGCTCCTGCTGCGGCAGCTCGGCGCGCTGCTCATCAGCGGGTTGATCGTCGTCCCGGCGGCGGCGGCGCGCGTGGTCGCGGGAACCTTCCGGCGGATGCTGGCGATCAGCGCCGGGCTGGGCCTCGTCGGCGCGGCGTTCGGCGTCTTCGGCTCGTACCATCTCGATACGCCGACCGGCCCGACGATTGTGCTCACCGACGTGATCCTGCTGACGCTCTGCCTCGCCCTCTCTTCCTTCCCCGCCCTGCGCCGCGCAGCCTCTTCCGGCGCGCCCGGGCGCAAGGGGTTGATCGAGTAAAGGAGAAACACCCCGGTACGAAACCGGCCTCCCGGCGAGTTGCGATCTGTGGGGTGACGAGCCTTGGGCGGGGGGGAGTATGGAGCCGACCAAGGCTCGTTGCTTTTTTTGAACGCCGGGGCAATTCCGCCTGCCTCTCCGGTGTCTCCGACGGCGATCCCCCCACAGGCGGAATGAGGCCAAGGGCGCGGGGCTTCGCGTAGTCATCTACAAATGCAAAATTCGCCTCCGTTCCGCAATGACCCCAACGAGGCCGGGGCCGAGTTGACCCCGCTGGAGCGCATCGACCGGGCGCTCGCGTCGGTTCCTCCGGGGCATCCCGCGCAGCACGACCTCCTCGATCTCCGCGCCGCCGTGACCGAACACGAGAGCACGATGAGCGAGGCGCGCCAGGCCATCGAGAAGCTCGAGCAGATCGTCGAGAAGCTCACCGCCCCGGCCAACCGGATCGGCACCTTCCTCAACCTGCCCGAGAAGGAGACGGCGCAGATCGTCGTCGGCGGGGCGGATTACTATTGCAACGTCGATCCGCGCGTCCCCGCGGCGAGCCTCAAGCGCGGCACGCGGGTGCTTGTCAACGAGGCGTTTGCGATCGTGGGCGACCTCGGCTACGACACCAGCGGCCCGGTGGCGAAAGTGACCGAGGTGCTCGACGGGGAGCGCCTGAGGGTCGGCACCGAACACGGCGTCCAGTCGCTTGTGCTCCAGCGCAGCGCGGACCTCGCCGGGCAGAAGCTCAAGGCGGGGGACGAAGTGCGCGTGGACTCCAACTACCGCGTCGCCGTCGAGGTGCTCTCCCGCCCGCAGGCCGACCATTACTATCTCGACTGCGTGCCGGAGCTGCCGTGGGAAAAAGTGGGCGGGCAGCAGGAGGCGCTCCAGGCGATCCGGGACGCCGTGGAACTGCCGCTGCTCCATGCCGATCTCTTTGCCCGCTTCCAACACTCCACGCCGAAGGGGTTCCTGCTTCACGGGCCGCCGGGATGCGGCAAGACGCTCATCGGCAAAGCCACCGCCTACAACCTCACCCGGAAGCTCCAGGAGCGCACCAACGCGTGCACGCGGGAGTATTTCATGCACATCAAGGGGCCGGAGATCCTCAACATGTGGGTGGGGGAAAGCGAGCGCCTCGTGCGGGAGATCTTCGCCCAGGCGCGCGAGAAACGGCGCGAGGGGTTTCTCCCCTTCCTCTTCATCGACGAGGCGGAGAGCGTGCTTGGCACCCGCCGGGCGACGCGCTACTCCAGCATTTTATCCACGCTCGTACCGATGTTCTGCGCGGAGATGGACGGCATCGACTCGCTGGGGGAAGTCGTCATCATCCTCGCCTCCAACCGCGCCGATCTGATCGACCCCGCGATCCTCCGCCCCGGCCGGATCGACCGGAAGATCAAGGTCAACCGGCCCGACCGCGATGGCGCGCGGGAGATTTACAAAATTTACCTCAGCGAGAACCTCCCGTACGACCCCGCGCTGCTGCGGCAGGCAGGAGGGGGCGGGGTGCGCGGGGCGGTGGACGCGCTGGTGGAGAAGCTCCTGGAGTGGCAGTTCGAGCGGCGGGAGGAGAACCGGTTCGTGGAAGTGACCTTGCGCAGTGGCCGCAGGGAGGTGCTCTACCGGGGCGATCTGGTGAGCGGCGCGCTGATCGCCTCCGTCGTGGAACGCGCCAAGGGGATCGCCATCAAGCGGGCGATTGCCACCGGCAAGCCGGAGGGGATCGGCGAGGCGGATCTCCGCGTTTCGCTCGACGCGGAGTATCTGGAAAACAACATTTTTCCGCCCGACGACATTACCGAAGACTGGCTCAAGCTCATCGACTACGACGCGGAGAACGTCGTCCGGATCGCCCCCATCCGCGCGGGGGCGGCAGCCCGGAGCAGGCCGCACACGGACGTGATCTGAAAAAAATCGGCGCGGTGGGAGGACGGCATGAAAAGGGTGTTCGGCATCGAGACGGAATACGGCATCACCATGGATGGCCAGGAGCAGGTGGATGTCGTGCAGGAGTCCATCGAGATCGTGCGCAGCTACACCGAGCACGGCGCGGCGATGAAGTGGGACTACAACCTGGAAGACCCGCA
>CAZYVL010000080.1:0-4314 GCA_964651005.1 uncultured Chthoniobacteraceae bacterium
ATTCACGCTGGAGCGGTCCAGAACGCGGAGCACGACGCTCTCGCCAAACTGCGTGGGCAGCGAGGAGACGCGCATATCGACATGGCGGCCCGCCGTGAAGGTCTGGATGCGGCCATCCTGCGGCAGGCGGCGCTCTGCGATGTTCAGGTTCGCCATCACCTTCACGCGCGAGATGATCGGCAGCGCGAGGTGCTTGGGCGGGGGAGCCATTTCATAGAGCGCGCCATCGACACGGTAGCGGATCTTGAACTCTTCCTCGAACGGCTCGAAGTGAATATCGCTGGCGCGGTCGGAGACCGCCTGCGCGAGCACGAGATCGACATAGCGGACGATCGGGGTGGAGTTCGCCTCCGCCTCCACGTTCGCCGCGTCCGCCTGGCCGCCCTCCTCGCCGAAAACGACGTCGGTGCCAAGCTCGGAGAGGATCTCATCCAGGGTGCCGGCGTCCACCGCGTAATACTTCTGGATAAGCTGCTCGACCTGCCGCACGGGTGCGACGGCGACCTGGACATCCTTGCCGATGGCGAAGCGGATGTCCTCCACGCTCTGGGTGTTGAGCGGGTCGATGGCGGCGATGGTGATTCCCGAGGGGCTCATCGCGACGGGGAAGACCCCGTGCAGCCGGGCAAGCCCGGTGGGGAGCAGGCGCAGGAGTTCCGTCGGCGGCTCGAAGTTGCTCAGGTCGAGGCAATCGGTACCGAGCGCGGTCGCCAGCGTCTGGTAGAACTGTTCTTCGGTGACAAAGCCGAAGTCCACGAGCGTCTCCACGATGTCCTTTCCGGAGCTGGCCATCTCCTGCACCAGATCTTCCACCTGGGAGCGTTCGATGACGCCTTGCTCGACAAAAAGCTCAATGACCTGATTCGCGTTCATACGGGGAATGGGGGGGCAAAAGGGAGGGAGCCGCGCGGTCTGCCCGCGGCGGCTGGCGAAATAGACTAGTTGGCGTCGGACATGGTGGCAGAGATCACCTCTTCGGCGGTCGTCATTCCGGCAAGCACCTTGCGCACGCCATCTTCGCGCAAGGTACGCATCCCGAGTTCTCGGGCGCGGCGGCGCAGTTCGATGGTGGAGGCGCGCTCGTTGATCATGTGCCGCACTTCGTCATCGACGAGGAAGATTTCGAAAATGCCGAGCCGCCCCTTGTACCCGAGATGGCGGCAGGCATCGCAGCCCGTCCCGCGCATCACCGTGGCGTCGGCGACCTGGGACCGCTCCAGGCGCAGCCCGCGCAGTTCCGCGTCGGTGAGTTCGTGCGGCACCTTGCATTCCGGGCAGAGCCGCCGCACGAGCCGCTGCGCGACGACGGCGCGGATCGAGCTGGAAACCAGGAACGGCTGGACGCCGATGTCCACAAGACGGGCGACGGCGCTCGGCGCGTCGTTGGTGTGGAGCGTGGAAAAGACGAGGTGCCCGGTCAAGCTGGCGTTGATGGCGATGCTCGCGGTTTCGAGGTCGCGAATTTCACCGATCATGATGATGTTGGGCGCCTGGCGCAGCATGGAGCGGAGCGCCGCCGGGAAGGTCATGCCGATGTCGGTGTTGACCTGCACCTGGTTGATGCCGTTGAGCTGGTACTCCACGGGGTCTTCCACGGTGATGATCTTGCGGTCGGGCTGGTTGATGTAGTTCAGACAGCCGTAGAGCGTCGTCGTTTTGCCCGAACCGGTGGGGCCGGTGACGAGCAGGATGCCGTCGGGCAGCGAGATGAGCCGCTCGAAGATCTCCTGGTCATCGCTCAGGAAGCCGAGCTGCGAGAGACCCAGCGTGAGGCTCGATTTATCGAGAATACGCATGACGACGCTCTCGCCGTGGTTGGTCGGGATCGTGGAAACGCGGAGGTCGAACTGTTTCGGGCCGATCTTGACCTGGATGCGACCGTCCTGCGGGAGCCGCTTTTCCGCGATGCTCATGGTGCCGCTCATGATCTTGAGGCGGCTGACGATGGCGGTCTGGAGCTTCTTGGGCGGGTTCTGCACTTCGTGCAGCACGCCGTCCACGCGGAAGCGGACGCGGAAACGCTTCTCCAGCGGCTCCAGGTGGATGTCGCTCGCGCGCATCTTCTGCGCGTCGAGCAGGAGCATCGTCACCAACTTAATGATGGGCGCGTCGGCTTCGGCCGCGCCTCCCTCGACCTCGATCTCGTCCCCGGAGGAGGGCTCTTCGGTCGTTTCCTCGGGGTAGTACTTCTCGATCTGATCGGCAATCTGCTCCGGCGGCGAGCAGACCCACTCGATGCTCTGGTTGAGCCGGTGGCTCACGGCGTCGAAGGTGTCGAAGTCGAGCGGGTTGCTCGTGGCCATCATTAACCCGATGTCGGTATTGGCGATCGGGAGCACCTTGAAGCGGCGCACGAGATCCGCAGGCACCGCCATGATGACATCGGGCGGAACGACCATGTGCTCCAGATCGACGAACTCCATGCTGGAGTGCGCCGCCAGGGCGCGAAGGACATCCTCGTTGCGGATCTCCCCGGTCTGGGTGAGCTTTTCGATCACCGTCTGGCCGGATTCTGCGGCGGCCTGGTTGGCGGCGTCGAGTTGCTCTTGCGTGATGAGTCCCGTGTCGAGCAGGATCTCGATGATGTAATCGTCGTTGTTAGTCACAGGGGGGATGCTTGGGGGAGCCGTGATGAATCGCCAAAAACGTAGAAGGGTGCCCGGGGGATGTCAACGCCTTGCCTCGACAAGCGGCGCAAAGGGCTACGGTTTGGGCTGTGGTTTGGGCTTGGCTTCCCTCCAGGGGCCGGCCCATCCTTTTTCCATGCGCTCCCTCCCTCTGTTCGCCACCGCTGCCGTCCTGTTTCTGGCCCCCCTGGCCGCTCCGGCGCAGTCCACCTCCGTCTCCACGCCGGGCACCGTCCCCGCGTGGCGCGCCAAGTTGCCGGGAGGGGCGTACGCCGTCCCGGTTTCCGCGATGGTCTCCGTCTCCATGCACGAATACGTCGTCAACGCCGTGGCGCGCGTGACCGAGGTGAACGTGGATACGACGGGGAACGCGCTGGTGCGGTTCTATTACCTGGAGCCGATCACGCCGCAAACCCCGCTCGGGGTCGGGCAGTCCGTCGTTGACAAGGTGAAGGATGTCGCCAAGGAAGTCACCGAGCGCGCGGGCGATGAGGCCATCTGGCAAAAGGTGACGAAGAGCTACCCGACCACCACGCACGCGCATACGATCGAATTCCGGGTTGCCTCAAAGGACGATCTCCAGAAACTCTTCAACAGCGCCGATCTGGCGATGCGCCAGGGCAAGGACACCTACTTTATCTTGAAGTGAACGGGGCGTGTTAACGGGCTGTATGATTGAATACAGCCCGGGCTTGAAGCTCTACCGGAAAAGCCCCCAGGCGAGCAGCGAGCACGAGTCCTGCCAGACGCGGCGGTCGTCGCCCAGGACGACCACGATCACCTCGCGGGTGCCGTAGCTGCCGCTGGTGACGAGGCAATGCCCGGCGGCGGAGGTGTAGCCGGTTTTCATGCCGGTGCAGTAGGGGTACGCCCCGAGCACGCGGTTGGTATTTTTGAAGACGCGCGTGCGCCCGTCGGCATAGCGGAAGGTCATCTCCTTGACGCGGACGGCCTGGCGCAGAAGCGGATTGGCATACGCCGCGCACGCCAGCTTCGCCATGTCGCGCGCGGTGGAAACCTGCCCCGGCTCCGTCAGCCCGTTCGGGTTGATGAAGTGGGAGCTGGCCATGCCGAGCTGCCGGGCGCGCCAGTTCATCTTCTTGGCGAACGCCTCGATCGACCCGGCGTTGTCACGCGCCAGCGCGCGGGCGACGTCGTTGAAGCTGCGCACGAGCAGCACTTGCAGGAGCTGCCGCCGGGTGTAGACATCCCCCGGCTTGAGGTAGAGCATGACTGGCTCCGTCAGCGTATCGACCTTGCGGATGACGACTTTCTTGTCGAGATCGCCCGTTTCGGCGACCAGCAGCGCGGTCAGGAGCTTCTGCGTGCTGGCGGGGACGCGCTTTGCGTCCGCGTTTTTTTCATGCAGGACGCGCCCGGTGATCGCGTCCACGACGATTTCCGAAACGGCCTTGGTCTCCGGGATGCCGTTAAAGACCACGGGCGCCATCGCCGGGGTGGCGGCGGGTCTGGTGCGCTTCCGGAGGCTCGGAGCAGCGGCGGCGGGAGGCGGGGAGACGAGGAGCAGGCTCACCGCAGCGGCGGTCAGCACGGAAAACAGGGGAGCAAGCAAACGGTTCATCGGGGCAGGAATCGAGGCGGATCGGGCGGGAGGGGGATCAACAAAAACGCGTTCTATTATTTCACGGAATCTTCGGTCGGCTCAACCGATTTTCGCGTGGATTTT
>CAZYVL010000080.1:4414-11863 GCA_964651005.1 uncultured Chthoniobacteraceae bacterium
GATTTTCGCGTGGATTTTGTATGCGTCCTTTTTGGGCAGGGACGCGAAGGCGCGGGAAAATCTCCCCCGCCCGGCTGTCACTTTGCTCCCTTTGCTTTCTTTGCCCTTTTTGCCTTCTTTGCGGGGGGCGAGGCCGATGGGGCGGGCTTGGCGGCTGGTTCTTGCTCCGCCTGGGGAGAAAGCGCGGCGGTCTGGGGAGGGTCGCCCAGCCGTTTTTCGATCACTTCGTCCCGCGTGGCGCCAAGCTCCAGCGCGCGCCGGTAGTGCCGCCGCGCGAGTTCGAGCGAGGGCGGTTTCCGCTGAAGGCAGATCACGGCGAGGTTGAAGTGGGCGTCGCGCGAGGTTTCGTCGAGTTGCAGCGCGCGGTGCAGTTCCTCCTCCGCACCGTCGAGCCATCCCTTGCGCCCGAGCGTGATGCCGAAGTAGGTGTGCGCCTCGGCGTTGGAAGGTTCGATCAAGACCGCCTGGGCCAGCGCGGCCAGGGCGAGGTCGAGCTTCCCTTCCTCGTGCGCCACCACCCCGAGCGTCATCCAGGCGAGGAAATTCCCCGGCTCCAGGCGGGTCGCCTTCCGCAGCGCTTTCTCCGCCTCGGGGAGATTCCGCGCGCGACGCTCCAGGGAGCCGAGATTGATGAGCGCGACGACGTTGTTGGAATCAATCTCCAGCGCCTTGCGGAACTTGAGCCGCGCGGCTTCCAGCGCCCCTTTTTCGAGCGCGACGGCGCCGTCGAAGATCAGCCGGTTGACGTCGAACTCGTTGATCTCTTCCTCGGAGGGGATCGGGAGGGGCGAAGATGCGGGGGATGTCGGCGTCGCGGAAGGGGCGGCGTGGGTGAGGCTTGGTGACGGCTTGGGTTCCTTCGCGCGGGCGGGGCGGGCCTCCTGCACCCCGATGGCCACGGCGAGCAGCAACGCAAGCCGGACGGGGCGGCGGGCAGGGCGGATCAAGCTGGAGAGGGCTTTTTGCTCGGGGATCATCTTGCTCCAAGCTCCTTCGAGCGTTCCGTGGCGGCGCGAACCGCGCCGATCAAGGCGGCGCGGACCGCTGCCGCTTCCAGCCGCTCCAGCCCGGCGAGGGTCGTCCCCCCGGGGCTAGTCACCTGGTCTTTGAGCACGGCGGGGTGCAGCCCCGTCTCCCGCACCATCGCGGCGGCTCCGGCGGCGGTCTGCGCGGCGAGTTGCAACGCGAGGTCGCGCGGCAGGCCCATCCGCACGCCGCCGTCGGCAAGCGCCTCGATGATGAGGTAAAAATAGGCCGGGCCGCTCCCGCTCAACCCCGTCACGGCGTCCAGCAGCGGTTCCTTCACTTCCGCCACTGTCCCGACGGCGGAGAAAATTTTCGTCGTCCGCGCGGCGTCCTCGTCCGTGGCGCTGCTCCCGCGCGCGAATGCCGCCGCCCCGCGCCCGAGAAGAGCGGGGGTATTCGGCATGACCCGGATGACGCGCACGCCCGGCCCGGCGGCTTTTTCAAGCTGCGCGAGCGGCACCCCGGCGGCGATGGAAATCACGGTCTTCCCGGCCAGGGCGGCCTGCAACCCGCCGAGCGCGTCCAGTGCGTCAGCCGGTTTCACGCAAAGCAGCAGCGCCTCCGCTTGCGCGGCGAGCGTCTCCTTGCCATCCACGACCGTGCCGCCGGTCTTCTTCGCCAGCGCGGCGGTTGCCGCCGGGTTGCAGTCGTGAAAGCGAAGATCCCCCGGCTGGCAAACCCCCACCGCGAGGACGCCCTCCGCGAGCGCGGTTGCCATTTTGCCGCAGCCAAGAAAGCCGAGTTTCATCCCCAAAGTGATAGACCGGCCCGCGCGGCAATCAAATTCAAATCCTCGCGAAGAGGGCCGATTTTTACAGAGGGGGACGGGGCTTGGTTACGAGATGCCGGACGAACGCGCTTTTTTCCGGGGAACGGAACGCGGGCGAGGTTTGCCACGCGGAGCGGGGAGCTTCGCCGCTGCCGTTGGCTCCCGCTGCGGCACGGGCCAGGCAGATAACGGGAGACATCCCCCGGCCTTCTGCACGCGGTCAAGCAAGCAATCCACGGCGAGCCGGATCACCCCGGAGGCGGTATTGCGATTTTGACCGGCGATCTTACGAACTTCTTCCATCGTGGAAGCGGGCATTCGGAGGGCAACGGTTTTCACGCAACGGATCGTAATGCGTTGCATTACAACAAGCAATAAAAACCGTGCCTTCCGTATGGCAACGCATTACATTCCCCGAGCCGTGAGCAAAACGAACTTCAACGTCCGCCTTTCCGATACCCAACTGGCCTCCCTGAAGCGGATCGCTGAAGCAAACGCGGTGGAAGTATCCCAGTTGATCCGCTGGGCCATCGACGCCTTGATCCGGCATGTCGGGAGGAACGGAGGCCGGATCGTCCTGCCCGTTGATTTCGCCGAAAGCTATATCATCGAAATCCGGGAGCCTCACTCCCAAGCGCCTTCGCCAAGCCTCCGGGTGGCCGAGGAGCCGCCGCATCAGAACGCCTGATTGGCCTCTCAAACGGCGCTGCCGCTCCACTTGAGTTTTTGCCGCAGGATTTCCGAAAACGAGAGATCGGGCAGCATCGCCAGCGGGAGCTTGTGCGGGCTTTGGCGGATGCGGATGAGATCCCCCTCCTCGACGTGGACCGGCTCCTGCCCGTCCACGGCCAGGATCACGTCGCGCTCGCCCCGGATCGGCCGGACGGTGATCTCCGAGCGGTCGGGGACGATGACGGAGCGGTTGGTGAGCACATGCGGGCAGATCGGCGTGATGACGAAGACGCCGGAGGTGGGCAGGATGACGGGGCCGCCCGCGGAGAGCGAATAGGCGGTGGAGCCGGTGGAGGTGGCGACGATCAACCCGTCGGCGTTGTATTGCGTGAGTTCCCCGCCGTCGATGGCGGTATCGAGCTTGATAAGCCGGGAGAGCGCGCCACGGCTGATGACGGCATCGTTGAGGCCGGTGCAGCGGACGAGCGCGCCGCTCCGGCGCTCCACCCGTACTTCCAGCAACGTCCGGCGGCTCAGGACGAAGCGCCCGGAGCAGATCGCCTCCACCGCTTCGTCCGAGGCGGCCGAGTTGACGCAGGTGAGAAACCCGAGCGAGCCGAGATTGATCCCAAACACGGGGCAAACCGCCTCGCCAAGCTGGTGTACGGTGCGCAGGAGCGTGCCGTCGCCGCCGAGGACGACGAGCATGGAGACGCGCGCGCCGAGTTCCGGCACGCCCAGCCCCTCTTCCGCGCCGATGAGCCGGGCGGTTTCCGCCTCCAGCAATACACCCGCCCCGCGCGCGGTGAATTGCCCGAGGAGCCGCCGGGTCAACTCGGCGGCTTGCGGTTTTCCGGCGTGGGCCACCAGTCCGATCAGTTGCGCAGACATGTCAGGAATTCGCGGTTGCCTTCGCCGCCGAGGATCGGCGACTCGATCACCCCATGCCAGTTTTTTGCCAGCGTGTCGCGCACGAAATGCTCGATCTTGGCGACGGCGCGCTGCTGCGCCTCCGGGTCGCGCACGACGCCGCGCCCTTTGTCCACCTCTTCCTTGCCCAGCTCGAACTGCGGCTTGATGAGCGCGAGGATGACGCCGCCGGGGGCCAGCAGGGAGAAGGCGGCGGGGAGGATGAGCGTGAGCGAGATGAAGGAGACGTCGATGACGCAGAGGTCGATCGGCTCCGGGATTTCCGCATGCGTGAGGAAGCGGGCGTTGAGTTTTTCCCGGACGACGACGCGCGGGTCGCTGCGGATTTTCCAGTCGAGCTGGCTGTGGCCAACATCGACGGCGTGGACCTTCGCCGCGCCGTGCTGGAGCAGGCAGTCGGTGAAGCCGCCCGTGGAAGCGCCGATGTCGAGGCAGACCTTCCCGCCGGGATCGACGCCGAAGCGTTCCAGCGCCGCCTCCAGCTTCAGGCCGCCGCGCCCGACGTAGCGGCTCTTCTCCCGCACGGAGAGGGCGGCGTCGCGCGGCACGCGGAGGCCCGGCTTGTCGGCGAGCTTCTCCTCCACGCGGACCTCCCCGGCCATGATGGCGCGCTGCGCCTTCTCGCGGCTGGCGAAAAGGCCGCGCTCCATGAGTAGGAGGTCGAGGCGTTCCCTGGCGGTTTTTTCTTTCATGAAGACGGGGGGCGTGGCGATTTTATCGGGAAGCTGCCGCGATGGCCAGCCTCCCCTCTGCTTGCTTCACGGGACTGGACCCGCCGCTTTTCCTCTCCACGTACGATTCCGGGGGCGACGATTCCCAAGACAGAAAAGGCTTGAAGACCGATTGCTTTCAAACCAATAACCACCGCGCCATGTCCAACGACGATCTCAAGGATACCATCAAATCCATCATGGTCGAAAGCCTGATGCTCAAGACCCCGAAGGAGGAAATCGCCGACGATCTCCCCCTTTTCGGGCCGGAGGGGCTTGGGCTGGACTCCATCGACGCGCTGGAGCTGGTGGTCTCCCTGGAGAAAAACTTCGGCGTGACGGTGCCCAACTCCGACGTGGCGCGCACCGCCCTGGCGACGGTGAACTCGATCCACGATTACGTGGTGGCCCATCGCACGAAATGAACCCGGCTGCCGCATGGTGAGCGGGGGCGGGAGTGCGGAGGCGGCGGTGCAGGCTTCCCTTTTCATCGCGGGGCCGACTGCGGTGGGGAAAACGGCGATTGCCGTGGCGGTCGCCGAGGCGCTGGGCGGCGAGATTGTCGGCGCGGATGCGTTCCAGATTTACGCGGGGCTCGATCTCCTGAGCGCCAAACCGCCGCCGGAGGCGCTCGCGCGGGTGCCGCATCATCTGATCGGGTGCGTTCCGCCGGGGGAGAGCTTCAACGCCGCCCGCTACCGGGAGGCGGCGCTGGCCGCGATGGCCGACATTCTCGCACGCGGGAAGACGCCCATCGTCGTGGGCGGCACGGGGCTTTACCTGCGGGCGCTGATCCGCGGGCTCGATGACGCACCCCCCTCCGACGAGGCGCTGCGGACGGAGCTGGCCGCCACGCCGCTGCCCGCGCTGCTCGAACGCCTGGAAAAGCTCGACCCCGTGGCCGCCGCCGCCGTGGACCGCCGGAACCGGCGGCGCGTCACGCGCGCCCTGGAGGTCTGCCTGCTGACGGGGAAGCCGTTCTCCAGCTTCCGGCGGCAGTGGGAAGAGACGCCAGACTTCGCCGGGGTGCTCCTGGAACGCGACCGCGCGGAGCTTTCCGAACGGATCGACCAACGCACCGCCGCGATGTTCCGGGAGGGCGTGGTGGAGGAGGTGCGCGCGGCGATCCGCTCCGGCGGCGTCGGCGTGACGGCGGCGCAGATGATCGGGTGGCGTGAGATCGGCGCGCTGCTCCGGGGGGAGTGCGGCGAGGCCGAGTGCATGGAGGCGATCCGGCGGGCCACGCGCCGCTACGCAAAACGGCAGTTGACGTGGTTTCGCCGCGAAACTATGTTGCAACCAGTCTCCTTGAGTTCGCCCAATCCATTGCGACCGTTGCGACCATTGCAATCTTCCAGTCCAGCGAGCCTCCTCCCCTCTCCTTCTCCCGGGCCGTCTCTTTCCGCCGACACGGACCGCGCCAGCGAGGCGCATGCCGTCGGCGAGATTCTCACCTTTTTCCAACGCACCCGCTCCGCTCCGCCTCCGCGTCCAAGCCGATGATGATCGATAAGCGTTCCGCCGCACCCTCCCATCTCGAAAAGACCCTGCTCGTGGGCCTCGAACGCGAAGGCGTCTCCAAATGGGATCTGCGTGAATCGCTCGACGAACTGGCCGAACTGGCGCGCTCCGCCGGGGCCGAGGTGGCGGGCGTCGTCACGCAGCACCGCGAGCAGCCGACGGCTCCCTACTACATCGGCAAGGGGAAGGCCGAGGAGGTCGCCGCGCTTTGCAAGCAGGAGGCGGTCAGTTCCGTGATTTTCGACGACGAGCTTTCGCCCGCGCAGAGCCGCAACCTCGAAGCGCTCACGGCGCGCAAGGTGATCGACCGCACGCAGTTGATCCTCGACATCTTCGCCCAGCGCGCGCGCAGCCGCGAGGGGCGCTTGCAGATCGAACTGGCGCAGCTTCAATACCTGCTCCCCCGGCTGACGGGGATGTGGAACCATTTCTCCCGCCAGACCGGCGGCATCGGCACGCGCGGCCCGGGGGAGACGCAGCTGGAAGTGGACCGCCGCCGCGTGCAGGAGCGCATCGCCCGGCTGGCGCGGGAGCTGGAGGAGGTGCGCAAACATCGCGGCATCCAGCGCGAAGGCCGCCGCCGCCATCACTGGCCGGTGGCCTCCGTCGTCGGCTACACAAACGCGGGCAAATCGACCTTCCTCAACCGGATGACCGGCGCGGGGGTTGTCGCGGCGGATCAGCTTTTCGCCACGCTCGATCCGACGACGCGGCAGCTCGTCCTCCCCAACAAGCAGAAACTGCTGCTTACCGATACCGTCGGCTTTATCCGCAAGCTGCCGCACACGCTCATCGAAGCGTTCAAGGCGACGCTGGAGGAGGTGCACGAGGCGGACCTTCTCATCCATGTCGTGGACATCAGCCATCCCCGTTTCCTCGACCAGATGGAGGCCGTGGAACGGGTTCTCAAGGAACTCGGCGCGCATGACAAACAGATTTTCACCGTCTTCAACAAGATCGACCTGGTGAAAGAGAGCGACACCGTGGCCATGCAGCTTGCACGCGTGCCGTACAGCGTCGCCATCTCCGCCCGGAGCGGCGAGGGCATCCGCGAACTGGTCGGCGAACTGGAGAACCAGCTTGCCGCGTGGCGGTTCCGGGGGGTCTACCGGATTCCGCTCACGGAGAGCGCGACGATCGCCGAAATCCACCGCGCCGGGCATGTGCTGGAAATCCAGTACGAAGACGAGTTCGCGGTGGTGCGGGCGCACATCCCGCCGCAGCTTCAGGGGAAGCTCGCCCCGTTCGCGCTCGGCGAACCGGCCAACGCCGCGTAACCTTTCGGCCTCTTTTGGCCCCTTTCGGTTTTCGCCCGGCCATGCTTCTCGCTTTCAACAAGCCCTTCGGCGTGCTTTCGCGCTTTACGCCCGACGGCTCGCCGCATCGCACGCTGGCCGAGTTCGGTTTCCCGCCCGGCGTCTACCCGATCGGGCGGCTCGACGCCGACAGCGAGGGGCTGCTTCTGCTCAGCGACGAAGCGGCGCTCAACGCCCGCCTTCTCCACCCCCGCTCCGCACACCGGCGGACCTACTGGGCACAGGTGGAGCGGCTCCCCTCCTCCGACGCGCTGGCGCAACTCCAGCGCGGCATCTTGCTCGCCGGGCACAAAACGCTCCCATGCCGCGCGCAACGGCTCGATCCGCAGCCCGAAATCCCGCCGCGCGATCCGCCCATCCGCCACCGCAAGAACGTCCCCGACTGCTGGATCGAGCTGGAGCTGACCGAGGGCAAAAACCGCCAGGTGCGCCGCATAACCGCCGCCGTGGGCCATCCGACGCTGCGGCTGCTCCGCGTGGGGATTGGCCGCTTTTGGCTCCCGGA
>CAZYVL010000081.1:0-11584 GCA_964651005.1 uncultured Chthoniobacteraceae bacterium
GCGCGGAGCGTGGCAAGGTTTTCGACATCTTCGGCGAGGTCTTTCCCCTTGGGCGTTTCGAGCACCTTCGGGATGGCGGCGAGCCGGGCGTCGCGCATGAGAACGCGGAAGGCGTCGAGGCCGATCTTCCCCTTGCCGATGTGGTCGTGGCGATCCACCCGCGAGCCGAGAGCGGCCTTGGAATCGTTGCAATGGATCGCCGCCAGCCGGGCAAGGCCGATCGTCTTTTCAAAGGCGTCGAGCGTCGCCCGCGTCCCCGCTTCGGTGGAGAGATCGTACCCGGCGGCGAAGAGATGCGCGGTGTCGATGCAGATGCAGAGCCGCCCGGAATGCGCGCTTTGGGCGAGGATCGCGGCGAGTTCCTCGAACGTCCGCCCGAGGGTGGTCCCCTGCCCGGCGGTGGTTTCCAGGGCGACTTTCGTGCGCACCTCCGGGAGCGATTCCAGCACGGCATCGAGCTGGCGCACGACTTCCGCCACCCCCTCCTCCACGCCCCGCCCCATGTGCGCCCCGGGGTGCAGCACCAGGAACGGGAGCGCAAGCCGGTCGGCGCGGATCAGCTCCTCGCGCAGCGCGCGGTACGACTTCTCCCGGAACTCCGGGTTGATCGCCGCGAGATTGATCATGTAGCCCGCGTGGCCGAAGACCGACTTCAGCTCCCCCCGCCGGGGGTGTTCGAGGAACGCTTCGCGCTCCGCGTCGGGGAGCGGCGGCGCGAACCATTGCATGTTGTTCTTCACGAAAATCTGCATGGCCGTACACCCGACCGAAAGGGCGCGGTCGATGGCGTGGGCGGGGCCGCCCGCGATGGACATGTGCGCGCCGAGCAGCGGGGCGGAATCGGAAGCGGGAGCGGGAGCAGCGGGGCGTTTCGGCCTGGTGGAGCGTGAGGCGGGTTTCATGAAAAAAATCGCGGGCTACCGGAACATCGCCTTCGGGAGCCGCTTGGGCCTCCAGACCGGTTTGGAGAGGGAGCCGTCGGCGGTGTATTCCAGAAGATGGCTGACGGGGGAGAAGAGCAGCCCCGCCGGGCCTTGCACGTTGATGCGGACGTTGAAGTCGATCTTGTCGTCGAGGAAGAAGAGCTTCCCGTTGCCGTACATCGAAAAGCCGGTCCCTTTCACGGCGAGATCGTCGGTGTGGATCACCCCGTCCTTCATGTCGAAGCGGGCGCTCGCCTCGCGCGCGTTATTGTACCCCACGCCCGGGAGAACGCGGTCGAAAATCCCCGAGAGCGGCCCGAAGAGCGGGATGCCGAAGACGTTGCCCTCGGAGATGGAGAGATCCCCGCTGCCCGAGAGCTTGCGGACATCCTCCCCCCGCCCCGCGAAGCGATAGTGGCCCTGGAGCTTCCCTCGCGAGGCATCGTAGTTGAAGTAGAGCTTGGTCAGCGCGGGGAAGTCGATCTCCTCCACGCGCGCCTCCCCCTGGAAGTCGCCCTTCGTGCGCTGGAGGGAAATATCAGCGCCCCCGAACACCTTTCCGCCGAAGATCGAGCCTTCCAGCCCCTCGATCTTGAGCCGCTTGCCGATCAGCCGCAGCGTCCCCTTGATCTTCGGGAAAAACAGCTCCTTGCCGAGAAAGGTGTAGTCGAGGTCTTTCCCGTTCACGCCGATGCGGAGGTTCGTGGCGTCGTCGCCATGCACCTGCACGCTGCCGTCGAGATCGAGCACGGGGCTGCTGCGGAAGCGGTACGGCGCGAGGTTCCGGGGGAGATCGCCCTTGCGGTCCACCCAGACGCCGACATCGACCGGCGTGAGGGTCGATTTCACCCCCGTAAGCGTGGCAATCTCCCGCTGGAGATCGAAGGAGAACGCGCCGCTCGCCTTCCCCTCCGGGCGGCTCACGGCGAAATCCGGAAATTCGAGCATCCCCCCTTTGAGAACGACGTGGGAGGTCAGCGAATCGAAGCCCACCCCGCGAAACCGGGACGCGCCGAAGGCCACCTCGCCCGTGGCCTCCATCCCCTCCAGGCCAGGCGCGGGCGCGTGCCCTTCGAAGTGAAAACGGGGCGGGTCCGTAAACTCCCACTCCCGCAAAATCTTCGTGGCCGCTTGTGATTCGCCTGGCAGCAAAGGCAGGAGCACCTTCGGGTCAAGCCCGCTCTCCAGCGAGAACCGGAACGCGTCCGGGACGCGCATCGCGCTCAGTGTCAGGACGCCGCTGCGGTGCGCGAGCCGGGCGTCGCGCACGTACCAACTGCCGTCGTTCCAGGAAAACTCCACGCCCGCCTCCTCGAACATCACCGACCGGGCGGAAAACCGGCCCACGGAGAATTTCCCGATCGCCTTGCCCCGCAGCGGCGGGCCGCCCTCCCCCGGCGTCCGCGCCAGCGTCGCCTCGGCGCTCAGTTCCAGCGTCGGCGGCGCGTAGAACGCGAACTCGTCCGCCTTCCGGCTCAGGCGCAGCGCGTGGATAAGGCCCTGCAAGTCGAGCGTGGAGCGGAGCCGCAGGCCGACTTCGCCGCTCTCCGGGCGGAACGTGCCAGAGGCGTCAAGCTCCCCGAGCCGGTCGGAGATGGCGCACTGGTCGAGGCGCAGCAGCCCGTCAGTATACGAGGCGGCGATCCGCGCGGAACGGACCTCGTACCCTCCATCCACGGTGAACCGCCCCGAGCGCAGCGTCGCCCCAAGGATCAGCCCTTCCGGCGCGGCGAGATCCCCGCGCAGTTCCAGGGCGAGTTCCGGCCTGCCCCCGGAGATTTCCAGATCGCGAAAGGCGCGCAGAATCGCGCGGAGGACAAGGCGGCTTGAGCCGGGCGCGGTCCCATTGGCCTTGGCCGCCGCGGCAGCCGCGCCCGGGTTGAGCAGTCGCCCCGACGCCGTGACCCGGACGCCGTGGATGAGCGCGGCGGCGTCAAATTCGACCTTGTTGGGAGGGAACGCGACGCGGGCGTTGAGGCCGGAGATTTCCAGTTGTTCGCCCTTGCGGTCGGCGGGGTTGAGTGGCAGGGAAATCCGCGCGCCGCGCAGATCGACCGCCTTGACGAACTGCCGCCCGTGGACAAGGCCCGAGTAGTCGATATTGAGCGTCACTTCGTCGAGGTGCGCCAGCGTCCAGCCGCCCTCGCGCGGGGGGTGGATACGCACGTCCTTGGCCACCAGGCCGCGCAGCGGGTTGAGCGTCAACCGGCTGATGTGCGCGTGGATGCCCCGCTTTTGCAGCTCCTCCATGACCATGCGCCGCCATTTGCGGGTGAAGCCACGGTGGTTGACGTACCAGAGCGCCCAGATCGCCGTCGCGACGGAGAGAAACACGCCTGTCCAGAAAAGCCGGATCAGCCATTTCCGCAGGCGGAACCACCGCTGGGGCGGCGGCAAGTTCGAGGGAAGAGCGGTAGCCTGGGTCGTCACGCGGCCGTGACCTTATCCCGGCAGGCGGCGGCATTCCAGCGCGAAGGGCCGCCCCGGAAACACGCCCTGCCCCCTACTGGCTACTTGTGCTTCCGCACCCAGACCACCACCGCGTCTCCGGCGGGGAGTTCCCCCGGCAGGGAGAGGCTGGAGAAGCGGCCCGTCCATTCGCGGCGGGCAAACGCCTGCGGCTCGGGGCTCGATAGCAGCACGAAGTCATACTCCGCATCGCCGAGAAAGGAGAAATCCGGCTTGCCCAACGAAACCGGCTCGTTGCCGGAGAGGAAGGCCAAAAACCAGTCGTCTCCCTTGCGCCGCGCGAGGGCGGCCAGCTCTCCGACACGGCTTTCGGGAAGCACGCGCGTTTCGTCCCAGGTGGCCGGGATCGCCTTGAGAACATCGAGGGCGGGGCGGGTCGCCTCCTGGCGAAGGAGCATCCCGGGATCCTCCGCGATGACCAGCAGCGGCGAATCGGTCAAGACCACGGTGGCGAGCTGATGGCTCCAGGTGGTCTTCCCGGGCCTGGAATAACCGAGCGGCGTGTAGTCCCCCGGCCCGGCCGGATAGCGGGCAAAGGGGAGCGCCGCGTTGTGCCTCGGGGGAATCGGCCCCTCTCTCATCTTGTTGAGTTCCAGCCCCCGGATGCCTTCGCGGGTGATCGCGTTGGGGAACGTGCGCTCTTCGCCGGTCGGCTTTTGCACCCCGTGCAAGACCACCATCAGGCGGCGCTCCGCCGCCATCCGGAAAATGGTGCGCTGAAAATCGACGCTCTCCTTCGCCTCGGAATTGAAAAAGTCCATCTTCACCCCGGCCACCCCCGCCTCCCGCGCGGCGTCGAGAAAGGCGCGCAGCGCGGCGTAGTCGTCTTTTGGGTTGCGAACCGCGTTGCTGTCTTCCCAGATGAAAATCCCGACGTGCTGCGCGCGCCCGGCTTCGACGATCTTCCGCATCGTTTGCCATGCCTCCGGCCAGCGCTTCCAGCCGTCATCGATGAGCGTATATTCAAAACCGAGTTCCGCAGCGGCCTTCACGACGGCCTGCTCCTGCTCGGGTGTCCCCGTGTTTTGGCTCCACCACCGCCAGGCGCAGCGCCCCGGCTTGATGTAGCTGCGGTCGGCAAAGAGGGCCGGGTCCGGCGGCGGGTTGAGCGAGGCGAGGAAGCGGCTGTTGACCAGGCGGTTGAGATCGGGAACGAGAAGGACCACCCGCCACGGCGTAACGATCGGCCCCGAGAGGAGAAACCCTTTCTCGCCTTCCGTGAAATCCGCGCTCAGGCCCGCAGGCGGCGTCGCGCGCAGGCGCATCCCGCTGTAGTCGGCAAGCGCGGCTTCGGTAATCATGGCAAAGCCGCTGCCGCCCGGGAGTTCGGCCAGCAGCGGCGGGCATTGCACCGGCCCCTGCTTGGAAACCGTGGAGAGCTCCCGCAGCGGCGCGGCACGGAATTCGCCCGCGTAGCTCTTTAATTTGTAGGGAGAATTGCGCTCGGCAAACCAGACCTGGCTCTCTTCCGGCAGATTCCAGGAGGTCGCCTCCCCCTGAACGCGCCGCTCGCCGTTGCCCGGCACGACGAGGCGCCAGGCGAACCCGTCGTTCGCGGCGCGCGCCTCCACGGTAAAGCTCTGGCTGCTCTTCTCATTCTGGACGGGGAGGCTGAGAGTGCGCGCCTCGACCTGCCCCGTCGGCTTGCCCTCCGGATCGGTGAGCGGCACGGAAGTCCCGGCGAGAAGGGGCTTCTGCAAAACAACCCCGCTCCCGAGATCGGCTTCGTCCACCGTGACGCCCATCCGGGATGGAGACACCACGGGGCGCCCCGCCCGGCTCACCGAATAGACCAGATCGCCCGCTGCATTGACTTCGATCTGCGCGCTGATTTGTCCATCCGGGCTTTTGAGTTCGACGGCGTTCAAAGGAGCGGCGATCCCCGGGAAAAAGAGCACTGCGAGAAGCGGCCTCAGCCATTTCAGCTCCGCAACGGGGCGATCCTTCATTGGGTTTTTCCGGAAAAGATGCTCACCGTCGTAATCAGGTCCACGGCGCGCTGGAGTGTCGCGTCGCGGAGCGAATGCTGCTGGGGGCCGTTTTTCTGGTAGTTTTCGTACTCGTCGAGTTCCGGGTTTGTCTGGGCGACGAGCGCGGCTTCGTTGAGGCGCGCCCGCTCGGTTTCGAAAATCAGCCCGCTCACACCCTTCGCCAGCTCCAGCCGCAGCACCTCGGCTTCCGTCTTCGGCAAGACGTTCACCTCCAGGTCCGGTTTCAGGCCGCCGGGGAAAATCGAGAAATCGCCGGGGAGATTCACCTCGCCCACGGCCACGCGCACCCGCTTGCCACCGCGCAGCGAAAGGCTCGCGAATTCCGCCGCCTCGCCCGCCGTCTTCTGCCCGACCACCATGCCGTTGCGCACCGCGCGGAGCGCCGCCGCGATCACTTCGCCCGCCCCGGAGGTGTTCCGCCCCACCACGCTCACAAGCACGCCGCCAAAGCTCGGCTCCTGGCTGGAGGTGAACATCCGCTCCTGCTTCGCGCTGGGGCGGCGCACGGCGAAGAGCATCTTCCCCTTGGGCGTCAGCCGTTTGATGAACTCGGCGGCGAGTTCGAAATCGCGACTCGTGGAAGTGGCGCGGAGATCGAGGATCAGCGCGTGGATCTTTTTCTCCGCGAAACTGCCGAGCGTGGCATCGAACTCCGCCAGCGAATCCTGGGAGAGCGAGCCGAGCCGGACGTAGCCGATGCGGTCGTCGAGGATCTCCGCGAGAAACCGCTCCGGCGCGGGTGCTCCCTGGCCCGACTCGATGGCCGCGCCCGGCCCGAGCCGTTCCAGCAGCCCCTGGAGCGTGGCGCGGTTTAGGGTGTCCTCCGTGAGCGAACGGGCGTCGATGTAGTTGGTCTGGATCAGCTCGATCGCCTGCCGGACATCGCCGTTGGAAAGGGAATCGACCGCTTCGGCGTTCGTCAGCGGGCGCGGGGCGGCGTGCGGGGGAGCAGCAGGCTGGGCCGCCGGGGTCGGGGAAGGCGAGGGAGCGGCGGGGGTGGCTCCGGGGGAAGCGGCGGGGACCACCGGCAAGGTGGGGAGTGCGGCGGGAGTTGGGGAAGGGGGCAGCGGCGCGTTGGGCGAACCGGGAGCCGCCGCCGGAGCCGCCGCCGGAGATTGCGCCCGACCGAGCGGCGCGGCGCAGAGAAGCAGAATCCCGAGGGGCGCGGCGATCCAGGCAACGCAGGCGCGGGGGGCGGTGTTCATGGCCGCAACCCTACAGCCCTTTTGCCGCGATGTCTCGCCGGAAGGCGGCTCCCTCGAACTGAATTTTCGCCACTGCCGCGTAGGCGCGCTCCCGCGCGGCCCGCAGGTCGGCCCCGAGCGCCGTAACGCCGAGCACCCGCCCGCCCGCCGTAACGAGCCGCCCGTCGGCGCGCTTCGTCCCGGCGTGGAAGACGAGCACCTCCGGGTCCGCTTCCGCCTCGGCGATCCCGCTGATCTCCTTGCCGCTTTCGTAGGAGCCGGGGTACCCCCCGGAGGCCATCACCACGCAGACGGCGGCGCGGTCGTCCCACTCGGGCCGGACCTCGTTCAGCCGCCCGTCGAGCGTGGCTTCCAGCAGGTCGAGCAGGTCGCTCTTGAGCCGGGGCAGGAGCGCCTGGGTTTCCGGATCGCCGAACCGGCAGTTGAACTCCAGCAGCTTCGGCCCGGCGGCGGTCATCATCAGCCCTGGGAAAAGCAACCCCTTGAAGTCAAAGCCGACGGCATCTTTTTGCAGCCCCGCCATGAACGGCTCCATCACCTCCGCGCGCAGCCGCGCCTCCATCTCCGGCGTCACCAGTTTCGCCGGGGGGGAGAAGGCGCCCATGCCGCCGGTGTTCGGCCCCCGGTCGCCGTCGCCGATCTGTTTGTGATCCTGCGCCGCAGGGAAGAGGAGATAGTGTTTGCCGTCCACGAGCGCGTGGAGGGAGCACTCTTCGCCGGGGAGGAACTCCTCGATCACCACCTGGCTGCCCGCCTCGCCGAACTGGCGGCGTTCCATGATCGCGTGGATCGCCCCGGCGGCTTGCCACGGCGTGGCGGCGACGAACACCCCCTTGCCGAGCGCCAGCCCGTCCGCCTTGATGACGACGGGGTAGCGCATTTTCTGGCAGAAGCGGTGTGCCTCCGCGCTGTCGGAAAAATGGCCGCTCGCGGCGGTGGGCAGCCCGTTGCGCCGCATGAACTCCTTGGCGAAAACTTTCGAGGACTCCAGCCGCGCGGCCTCCTGCGTGGGGCCGAAGATGCGCAACCCCGCCGCCTGGAAGCGGTCCACGATCCCCGCCGCCAGCGCGTCATCGGGGCCGACCACGGTGAGGCCGATCCCGTGGGCGGTTGCGAACTGCGCGAGCGCCTCCAGGTCTCCCACGGGGATCGGGACGTTCGTGGCGATCGCGCCGGTCCCCGCGTTGCCCGGAGCGCAGAAGACTTCCGTGACCCGGGGCGACTGCCGGAGTTTCCAGACCAGGGCGTGCTCCCTGCCGCCCGCGCCGATGACAAGAACTTTCATTTCCGCCAGCAAAGCAGGAAGACGGGAGCCTCCGCCAGCGATAATTGAGCAAACGCGGGCCGGCGGGGCAAAAAGTCCGCCGCGCGCGGACTTCGCCCCGCCCTCCCGCGATCCGGCATTCTATCCGTTTCTACAGATGGAAGGAAAAGCCGATCCGGGGCGCGTAGTAATAGGGATGCTCGGGAACGTAGTACGGGTTGTAATGATAGCGCGGATAATAATGATACCGGTAGCCGCGATACGATCTGCGATCATGACGGTAATAGTCATGGCGGCGGTCCTGGCGGTATTCGTGCCTGCGCCGGTGATCGCGATCCCGGGCCTGCGCGGAGGTTACCCCGGCCAGCCCCATGAGGATCGCGCTTCCATAAACGAGCGGTTTGAAGAGTCGATTCATCATGCTCATCAGACGGGAACCCCCGCGCATTCATTCACCGGATTTTCCTTTTTCGGAAACCCTTTCCCCACGGAACCGGCATGAACGAACCGCCGCAGATCGTCCTGGCCGACGACGACCCGCTGCTGCGGCAAACGCTTGCGCGCGCGCTGGAGCGGCTCGGGTTTTCCGTGGTGGCGTGCGCCGACGGGGCGGAGGCGTTGCGCGCGCTGGAAGGGTTGGGCCGCGAGGCGTTGCTGGTGCTCGACTATGAAATGCCCGTGCTCGACGGCCCGGGCGTCTGCAAAGCCGTCCGCGCCCATGCCGACGCCGGGATCGCGCAAACGCCGATCCTCCTGCTGACCGCGCACACCGACGAGGCGCACGAGATCGCGGGGCTGCGCGCGGGCGCGGACGATTTCGTGACCAAGCCGCCCAGCCTCGCCGTGCTCCACGCGCGGATCGAAACGCAGCGGCGTCTCGCGGCGTTGCGGGGGCAGCTCCGGGCGCGCAACCGGCAGCTCGCCCAGTGGCGCGAGTTGCACGAGATGGACATGGAGGCGGCGCGGCTTGTCCAGCGGGCGATCCTCTCCCGGCGGATGCCCGAGATGGCGGGGTGGGAGTTCGCGGCGTATCACCGCTCGCTCATTCAGGTGGGGGGAGACATCTACGACTGGCTGCGCCTACCGGGAGGGGGGCTGCTCGTCTGGATCGCTGATGCCACGGGGCACGGCGTCTCGGCGGCGCTGCTCACCGCCTTCACGAAACTGCTCTTTCGCTACGCGGCAAATGAGGTGGGTCAGATGGGTGAACCCGACCGGATTCTTCGCCTGGTGAACGACGATTTCCGCGCCTTTTTCAAAGGCCATTCTTTTTTAACCGCCGCCTGCATCGTCCTGGAACCGGAGACGGGCCGCTTCCGGGCAGCCGCTGCGGGGCATCCGCCGCTGGTGCTGCTGAGGGAGAGCGGCGGAGCGCCGGAGTCGATTGCCTCCACCGCGCCGCCGGTCGGCCTGCTGCTGGAGGCCGACAAGCCGCACCCGGTGGAAAATGCCCTCGCCCCCGGAGACACGCTGCTGATGCTGACCGACGGCCTCTACAGCCTCGTCGATGCCCGTGGGGAGCGCCTCTCCTTCGAGCGCCTTCTGGAGAGCCTGCGCGGCTGCCGTCCTCCGGGCGCGCAAGCGGCGATCCAGGAAGTGCTCGCGCGGGTCGCCGACGCGGCGGGGCCGGGAGAGACGTTCGACGATGACGTGGCCATGCTCGCCGTGCGCCGGAAGCAATCCCCGCTCTGAAGGGGGATGACGCGAAAAGACCCGCCACTTTGCAGCGGCGGGTCTTTTTTACAATCGGGGTGATTGGGGCTTTCCCTGAAGGGATCAAGCCATCAAGCCATCAGGCCACATGGCGGGCGTCGCGGACGTCGCTCGTCTTCGCTCCGCTGACCACGAGGCGGCGGCTCATGAACTCCTTGTCGTGGAGTTCCGTCACCGCGCGCTTGGCCTCGTCGAGGCTGCTCATCGTCACGAACGCGAAGCCTTTCGACTTGTGGGATTCGCGATGGCTGACGACCTCCGCGCTCTGCACCAGGCCGACCCCGGAGAAGAGTTCCGAAAGGTCGCTCTCCGTGGCGTCGAAGGAGAGATTGCCGACGTAGAGCTTCGGCGAAGTCACCTCCAGCAACTCCAGCTTGCGGGCCGGTTTCGGCCGCGCCGGTTCCGTTTCCTCAAAGACCCGGCTGCGCCCCGCCCCGTTGGCGGAGCTGGAGGAGCCGTTCGGGCTTGGGGAGACAGGGCGGGCGGTGTCGTGGGCGGGGACGCGCCCGTAGACGCTGCCCGGCACCTCGCGGCGCTTCGGCTTGCCGGTGAAAAGCGCCAGAAGGCGCTGGAAGAACCCCCGTTTGGCGGGAGCTTTGGAGGCAGAGGCGGGGGCGGCGGATGAACCTTGCGCGCCGCGCGTGCTCTGCGCGTATTGCGACCCCCCGGAACTGCGGGGTCCGCGATGACGGCGGCCACCACGGCGGCGGCGGCCGGTCTGCTGAGTTTCTGATCTCATAGAACGTGCTGAAACGTACTGCTTTTGAGTACGGGTGTTTTTTGTCGGATCGGCGAAGCGCATTCGGGATGCACGGATCGACCAACCGGCGTCCGCAGTGAATCCGGACGACGACGGCTGGCAGAAAAACTCCGCCCAAGGTGTGCCAGGCGCGCGGCGACGAGAGCGGCAGCGGCAGGCATTTTATCCCGGATTTTTTATCCGCTTTTTGGCCAAAATTCGGCCAAAACCCGGCAAAACCGGCGGCGAATCGACGCCGCTGAAACGCGAGAAGGGCGATAAAGCAAGTCCGGCAAATCCCGGACCGCATCCATCGCGGAATCCATGCGCCGCGAGCTGCAAACATCAGGTCGGCAAGCCCAGCAACCGTGCACCGTTAGCCGGAAAAAGGCTGGGGTGCAAGGAAAAAATCGGTGATTTCCCGCCAGAATGCGTCGCCGGATTGGAGCTTCCCTTTTGCGGAAAACCGGAGCAGCGTTTCCGCATGACCTCCCGGTGCGTCGCGGAGAACGCCGCTCCTGCCCATGCCGATGCCTCTGTCATTCTTGTGCATGGGCTCAAGGATCGCGCGACCAAGATGGCCCGCCTGGCGCGGTATCTGGAGGAGGCGGAGGGGCGGCGCACCCATTGCTGCGAGCTGACGCCGAACTGGGGGGAGAAAGGGCTGGAATGCCTCGCGGAGCAGCTCCGGGCGTTCGTGGAAGAGCGCGTTCCCGGTGGGGAGCGGTGCGATCTGGTCGGCTTCAGCATGGGCGGCCTGGTCGGGCGGTACTATTTACAACGCCTCGGCGGGCTGGAGCGGGTGCGGCGCTTTGTCACGCTCGCCACCCCGCACCGGGGCAGCCTGCTGGCGTGGCTTTTCCGCACTCCGGGCATCCGCCAGATGCGCCCGGGGAGCGATTTTCTCGAAGACCTCAACGGCGACGCCGCCCGGCTCACCGCCGTCGGCTTTACCAGCCTCTGGACCCCTTTCGACACGATGGTGCTCCCGGCGAGCCGTTCCGTCCTCCCGGCGGCGCGCTGCCGGAGGCTCTGGTGCCTGGCGCATCCGCTGATGGTCTGGCAGCGGCATTGCCACCGCGCCGTGGCCGAGGCGCTTGCCGGGTGAGAGCAACCGGGCAGAGCGGCGCGGAGTGGAAAAAATTTCAAAGAAACTCCCCCCTTCAAACGTAAACCGGTCATGATGCACCCCCTTCCCCCGCTTGCATTGGCCGTGGCGCTTGCTTTTGCCGCTTCGGGCGGTCTCGCCGTGGCGCAGCCTGCGATCACGGTTTATAACC
>CAZYVL010000082.1:0-3753 GCA_964651005.1 uncultured Chthoniobacteraceae bacterium
GGCGATCGTTTCGTTGACCCAGCCGCTGCTGCGTGGCGCGGGGCGCGATTTGCAGAGGGAGCCGCGCGTCGCCGCCGAGCACGCGTTGCTCGACTCGCTGCGCGGCTACCGGTTGACGGTGGAGAACTTTGCCATCGGCGTCATCCGCGATTTCCTGACCATCCAGAATCTCCGCGCCAAGATCCGCAGCCGGGAAGACAAACGCGACGCCTTCGAACGGCTCATCAAGCGTTCCGAGGCGTTCTACAAGCTGGGCCGGGAATCGGAGATTGAGGTGCTCCGCGCGACCCAGGAGCGCCTCCTCGTCGAGCAGCAGCTTCTCGACCTGGAGCTTGACCTCAAAAACCGGCTGGAACTCTTCGCCGTCACCCTCAACCTCAACGGCATGCCCCCGCTGGAGCTTGTGGAGTTCGAGATTCCCGTCCATACCCTGCGGCGTCAGCCCGAGGAGATCGTGGCGCGGGCGCTCGCGGCGCGGCCCGATCTGCGCAGCGCCGCCGCCGCCGTGGAGGACTGCACGCGCAAGCTCAAGTTCGCCCGGCGCGGTCTGCTGCCCGATCTCGATCTCAAGCTTGCCGCCAACGCTTCCAACAGCGACGTGCGCACCGGCACGGGGGTTCTCTCCGAGGAGTACCTCGCGGGCCTCACCTTCTCGCTGCCGCTGGAGCGGACCAAGGAGCGCCTCTCCGTCTTCGGCGCCGTGCTGACGCTGGCGCAGAGCCAGCGGGAGCTCGCGACGGCGCGCGCCAACGTCGCCGCCGGGGTCCGGTACGGCGCCAACCAGATCAAGAGCTATGAAAACGCGCTCAAGATTCAGGATTCCATCGTCGATTCCAGCCTCCAGGGCGTGAAAATCGCCGGGTTCCGCTTCGAGCGCGGGGAGGCTTCCAACCGGACCGTGATCGACGCCAACACCGCTCTCTCCAACGCCATCAACGCGCGGCTCGACCTCCGGCTGGCCCACTACATCGCCTCGCTCCAGCTCCGGCGCGACATGGGGCTGCTCGATACCGCCGCCCCCGCGCTGCTGCTGCAATAATCCCTTCCCATGCAATTCCGCCCGCTCCTTTTTTCCGCTTTTGCCACCGCGTTCCTTCCCTCTGCGGCATCGTTTGCCCAGGCCAGGACTCAAACCCATGCAGGGAAGGGGACACCGCTTGCCAGTGCCCTGTCGGAACCGGCCACGCTCGAATACCTCGCCCCGGCGGGCACGGTGAAGCGGGGCGAAATCGTCGCCGTGCTCGACTGTAGCGCCCCGGCGGCGAAACTGCGCGGGGCGGAATCCGCGCTCGAAGCGAAACGCGCCGAAGCGCGCGAGGAAGAAAAAGCCGCCGCCGCCGCCCGGGAAGATCAGGCACGGGAGATGGCCGAAGCGGAAGAAGCCGTGAAGGACGCCGAACGCGCGCTGGGCAAATACAAGGAGGGCGAAGGCCCGGCGACAGAACTGGCGCTCCAGCTCGCGTTGCACGACGCGGAAGCCACCTGGAAAGGGCAGACCGATCGCTTCAACGCGCGCGACAAGCTGCTTGCCAAAGGCTTTATCCAGAAGGTCGAATACGACAACGAGGAGGTGCTCCTCAAGAGGGCGACGCTGGCCCTCGAAGAGGCGAAAATCAAGCTCGCCGCCTTCACCAAATACGACAAGGAGCAGACCACCGCCAAACTCGCCCGCGCCCTCGCGGGAAAAAAGGAAACCGTGGAAAAGCTCAAGGCGCGCACGACGGCGGACGCCGCCGCCGCGAAGGAAGCCGCCGAGCGCGCGGAAGCGGAACTCCGGTCGCTCCAAGAGGAGCGCGACCATTGGGCCGCTTTGCTGAAAAAAGCCGTCCTCCGCGCCGCCACGGAAGGCGTTTTCACCCCCGGCGATCCTGCCAGAACGGGGACGGGGACGGGCCTGAAATTGCGCCTCGGTGATCCCGTTGCCCCCGGGCAGGTGATCGGCGTCCTCGGAGCGTCGCGCGGAGAGTAGCGCGGCGCGCAGCCGCTATTTTTTGGGCGGAATGCCGAGTTTCAGGCGAATTTTTCGGTCTCTCTCCGCGACGGCCTCCTGCTGCTTTCGGGTAAGCGGCTGATCCGATAAGAGTTCCTCTTCGCCGCATTCCATCCGGCCCTCGGCAATGTCGTAGCAGGCGAAGAAAGTGTCCTCATGTCGCAGGCCGATGACCTGGGAGTCTGCCGACCAGACGAGTTCGGGTTTGATGCCGACGAAAAGAACACGGCGGGGGATGGCATCGGGTTCCTCGGCGAGATCAATTTCATAGCCCGGGTCGAGAAAACTGGCATCCGCCACATAGGCCCGCTTGCGGCCATCCGGGGAGGGGACGGTAGCGATCACAACGGCGCTCATCGGAAAACCGGGGCCAACCATTTCCGTATAGTGCTGGCCCTTGTCATTGGAGATGAAGTGGGTCTTCGGGAGCGCGAACCAATCCTTGCCCGGAGGGAGACCCTCTTTCGGTAGCCGGATTCCCGAGACAAGCAACATGGCGCGGTCCGCCTTGATTGCCGTCAAATAGTCAACCGATGGCACCGGAAGCGGCTTCCACTCTTTTCCGCTGTCGAGGGAACGCTCAACCACGTAGGGAATGCCCCGTTGGGGAGTCGAAGTGGGCCGGGTGCCCCAAAGGAGCAGTTGGTCTTTTGCGAGCAGGACGAACCCGGCGGGGCGGTAATCGAATTTCCGCACAACGACCCACGGCGCGCGACGGGATTCCCTGTAAATGAGTGCGGCGGGATCGCGAAAGAGCACCCAGAGGCCGTCTTCAAGGGACCATCCGGCCAGGCTTTTCGCAAGCGGCGGAAAGGCAAGGCCGTCGATCTCGATTCGTGTCTTCGAAGCGGCTCCCATTCTTCCCAACGAGGCGGAAGAGATGGGTCGCGGGACGGGATTCGGCTTTTCAGGCTTGTTTTGGCTGGGTGTCCTGCTCGCGGGCCTTTCCGGCTTTTTCGAATAAACGATCTGGGTAAAGTGAAAGGTGCCAGCGTGGCCCTTGACGGTCGTTTGGCCGTAGATCGCGCCCGCCCATTGGGCATACGGGTTCGGGAGCGGGATTTTGATGGAAAGAGCTTTGGGGTCCGGGTCTTCCAGCCGACAATGAATCTTGATCGGTTTCTCGCCCGGCTTAGGTGGTTGGATCACGCATTCGAGTTCCTCAAAATCCGCCGCCTCCACGACGGCGAGTTGCATGGCAATCGCGTTTTCATTTTCATTCGCCGAACTCCAGCGCACGCCGGGAAGCGGCTTGCGGGAAGGCGGCCCGTCTTTACGGTAAATCTCCCGGTGAAAGGATTCGGAACCCGAGCCATCCGTCCCGTCGGAAAGAATCAGCGCGCCCTCGCCGTCGAGGACTTTCCCGTTTGGGGTGCCATTCCGGTCAAAACTCGCGGCTTCGGCGAGGCGGTGCGTGAGGGGATCGTATTTTTTGGAAACCATCACCGCTCCCTCGGGATACCACTGCGTTCCTCTAAGTGTGTTCACCCCGTCGCGAACCGTCTCTTCAAGCTTCTGCCCGTTTTGTGCGTAGCGGCTGCTGGTGCCCACCGCCTGGCCCTGTTTGTAGTGTGCCTGGAATTGGATTTTCCCGTTCTCGTACCAATAGGTCGTCTCCCCCTCCAGCTTCCCGGCGACATAGGAGGTCTGGCTGTTGAGCCAGCCCGCAGGCGCCCACTGTTTTTCGACGCCGTTCTTTTGTCCGTTAAGATATTCGGTCTCCGTCGAAATTTTTCCTTTGGCGTAGTCGTGATAAAAAATTT
>CAZYVL010000082.1:3853-11475 GCA_964651005.1 uncultured Chthoniobacteraceae bacterium
AGATATTCGGTCTCCGTCGAAATTTTTCCTTTGGCGTAGTCGTGATAAAAAATTTCGCGCCCATTCTTTAACCCGTCGGCATATTCGGTTTCCCGCCGGATGACAGTGCTCTTGCCGCCGTCGGCGGGTGCGAACTCGATCCGCTTCCCCTGGCCCTCCTTGAGTTCCGTCAACAGCTTGCCGTCGCTTGAATAGTAACGCCCTTGCATCAGCTTCCCGTTCTCGAAAACCTCGTCCGTCTGGAGTGTGCCGTCGGGATACCAGGTTTTCGCGGGGCCATCTTCCTTCAACTCCTTCCGGCTCTGGAGCTTGAAGGGAATCCCGTTGGGATAGAGCGAGAGCCATGAGCCGTTGCGCATCGTTTCCATCTGCCGTTTCTGGATTTCTTCCGGAGAAAGCCCGGCATAGGCCCGCAGTTCGGCAGGCGGGTTCACGACGAAGACGCCCGGATCGGCAACGGCCTGCTTCACATACTGGCGCAGCGCGTCTTCCGAAACGGCGCCCAGCGAGAGCGGGAGCATCAGGAGCGTGAAAAACACCCCGCAGGAATGGAGCCTTCTAAACATGATTGGCTGCTTGAGTTGATTTGCTCCTTTTTTATGGAGGGTATGCTGTATGCGCAGAGGGACTGCAATCCGGTTATTCCCGGGGAAAAACACAAATCGAAACCGTTGTCCCGGTGCGTACCATCTGTTGGGCCAATATCCTGGCTTCCTTCAGTTTCTTTTCGGACGTGAATACGATCAGGGATGAGGCGCAACGGCTATGCAAATAGCCCAGCAGGTATCCCACCCTGAAGGAAGATTTTTCAAACTGCGGGCGGTCGGCAAGAACTCCTTCGGGAAGGGACGGTTTGCGGACAAAGCTGAAGCCCACCACCTTGGGCGAGGCGAGCTTCCTCCGGGCGGAATCGGGATCAATCAGCGCGAACCGCCCCTTGGAAGCATCGCCAACCCAAAGGTGGCAGCGAACAGCACTATTTAAAAAGGTAATATTCTTTTTCCCGCCGTAGGGAATGGTTTCCGAGAAAGACTCCTTGAGCTTTGTCCCTTTTCCATCTTCCAGAAGAGTGTCGAAAAAAGCGGTAAACCCTCTTTCATCAACCTCAATCGCTTTGACGGAAATGCGAAGCTGCCGCTTGCCTGGTTCTACAATCGCAAAGCTCGAAGAGTCGGTGCTGGCGTTCAACTCCCATGGAGCCTTCGGTTCCCCCGTCCATTCCTTGATCGCATCCCCGAACTGGCAGGAAACGAACAGGGAATACTGGGGGACTTCCCTTCCGAAGACGGCGGGGCCCAACGCCAGCAACGCGGCGAATACGGCAAGGCGCACAAACCCCGCTCCCTGAAAGAAAAAACCGATCTTTTTCATGCCAGGGGAGGAGTCCTGCGTCCGGGAATTTCGGAAACCGCCACGCTCCCTCAATAGACATCCGCTTCCAGGAAGCCTTCGAGCTGCCGGATGCGGGTGGGGTGGCGCATTTTCCGCAGCGCCTTTGCCTCGATCTGCCGGATGCGTTCGCGCGTGACCTTGAACTGGCGGCCCACTTCTTCGAGCGTGCGGCTGTAGCCGTCCACGAGGCCGAAGCGTTGTTCGAGCACCTGTCGTTCGCGCTCGGTGAGCGTTTCGAGCACGTCCTTGATCTTCTCCTTGAGCAGCGTGATCGCCGTCATGTCGCTCGGGTTCTCCGCGCCTTTGTCCTCGATGAAATCGCCAAAGCTCGTGTCGTCGCTGTCGCCCACGGGGGATTGCAGCGAGATCGGCTGCTGCGCCATCTTGAGCACGGCGCGCACCCGCTCCACGGGGAGCTGGATCTCCTCGGCCACCTCTTCGGGGCTCGGCTCGCGCCCGTACTCCTGCACAAGCTGCTTCTGCACGCGCATGAGCTTGTTGATCGTCTCGATCATGTGCACGGGGATGCGGATCGTGCGCGCCTGGTCGGCGATGGAACGGGTGATCGCCTGGCGAATCCACCACGTCGCATACGTGGAGAACTTGTAGCCCCGGCGGTATTCGAATTTCTCCACCGCCTTCATCAACCCCATGTTCCCCTCCTGGATCAAGTCGAGGAACGAAAGGCCGCGGTTGGTGTATTTCTTGGCGATGGAGATGACGAGCCGCAAGTTCGCCTCCACCATTTCCGTCTTCGCCTTGAGCGCCTTGCGCAGCCAGGTTTTCAGAGAGTGGTACTCCGCGACGAATTCATCGGGCGTCAGCCATGCGCGGGACTGGATCTCCTTCTGCTTGGCCGCGTAGGCGGCGGCGGATTCCGGCTTGCCGGACTGGGTGCGCTTGGCGATTTCGTCGCGCAGGAAGGAGACGGTGCGGAACTGTTCGTCGGCCAGGTTGACGAACTCCTCGGTCACCTTCTGCTTGAAGTAGAACTTGGGATAAAGCTTCTGGAGCGTGGCGTGCGCCTTGGTGAACTCCTGGTGCGCCTTGGTGCCGGCGCTCCGGGTCTGCCCCATGAGAATCTTGTACGCCCTGGCGGCCTCGGTGGAGGCGTGTTCGACCTGCTCGCACAGCTTCGGGAGCGCTTTCATGTAACGCTCGCGGCTCTCGATCTTCTTGTCGAGGATCACCCGGTCGAAGCGTTCGCGCCCTTCGTTGAGCTTGGTGGCAAGATCAAGGTACGCACGCGCGATGAAGCCGAAGCGGTTGACGAATTTCTGCACGCTGAGTTCCGCCTCTTCGATCCGCTTGGAAATCTCCACCTCCTGCTCGCGGGTCAGCAGCGGCACCTGGCCCATCTGCTTGAGGTACATGCGAACGGGGTCATCCAGGATGTCGAGCTTCGTGTCGGTCTTGTCTTCCTCTTCCTCCTCCTCGGAGTCTTTCTTGCCGTCCTTGTAGGAGTCCACCTGGGAGGCGTCGATGATGTCGATCTCCAGTCCGCGCAGGCGGCCAAGGATCGTATCCATCTCGTCCGGGTCGCTGACGCTCGCGGGCAGCGCCTCGTTGAGATCGTCGAAAGTGAGATAGCCCTGCTCCTTGGCGAGTTTGATGAGTTCGCGGATTTTCTCCGCCATCTCCGGGGCGTCCGCGCTGAAGGCCGCCGCGATCGCTTCCGCGCTGGCCACGTTGACCGCGCCTGCTGCCGACGCGCCGGGAGTCTTTTCGTTCACCGCGTTCGCGCGGGAGGCTTTGGAATCCTTGGAATCCTTGGAATCCTTGGGCTCCTTTTTGCCGCTTTTATCGCCGGATGGCCGGGCGGGGGGAGTCGCAGTTGCGGTCTTGGTCTTGGACGACGGGGCCGCTTTGCCGGGGGGCTTCGCGGATTTGGCCGGTTTGGCCGGTTTGGCCGATTTGGCGGCGTTGGCAGCCTTGGAAGGAGCGTCTGCCTTCGCGGGTTTGGCTGCCGGTTTCGCCTTGGGAGCCGGGGCCGCCGGTTTGGTCGCCTTGGAAACGGCCGGGGAGGGCTTCGACGGCTTGCCAGCGGGTTTGGAAGGGTGCGAAACCTTGGCGGCTGTTGGCTGGGCCTGGGCGGCAGGCCCGGTAGCTCCTTTGGCGCTGCTTTTCAGGGTCGGTTTCGAGCTGGCCGAAGCGGCTTTCAACGCGGTCGAAGCGGCCTCTTTTCCGGAAGTGCCGGGAGCCTTTTTCCCTGCCTGGCCTTTGCTGGAGGCAGAAGCCTTGAGGGTCGATGTCGGGGTTGGTTTATTACCGGATCGGCTCGGAGGAGGAGCCTTTTTGGATTTCGCTGCTGGGGCTGGTTTCGATTTGGGAGAGGAAGGCTTGGTCGGTTTGGTCATACCCACGCGAGTTCAGACGATTGTCCCATCTCGCGTTCAGGCTCCCTGGAAACAGGGAAGAGAGCCTACGGGGGAGGGGACAAAGGCCGCGTAATATGGGTAAGCCGCTGCGTGAGGTCAAGGACTTGTTTTTGCAATTTTATCGCCTCGTCCGGGGGGAGATCGGGCTGGCGCAGCCGGGCGGTGAGGGCGTCGCGCCGGTTTTGCAAGACGCGGCGCTCCAAGTCGCGCCAGCAATCGTCGGCCACGGCGGGCGGCTCGCCGGTTTCCGCCAGCGCCCGGTTTCCCGCGAGCAGTTCGGCCAGGGCGGCTTGTTCCCCCGGGGGCAACCCAGCCAGGAAAGCGGCGAGGGAGGCCGGATCGGCGGGATCGAAACGCCCCTCCAGGACGTGGGCCAGGATTTCGCCGTCGGGCAGCTCGGCGAGCAGCGGCTTCCAATCGCGCGCCAGCAGCCGCTCGCGCACGGCGGCATCGAGCAGCGCGAACTGGCAAAGAAGCCGGATGGAGTTGCTCATCGGCGGCGGTTTGGGCGCGGCGTCGGAGGCATCCCGCCCGGTCCCGCGTCCGTTGCCACCGCCACCGCTCCCCGGCTGGGGGAAAGAGCGGGCGCGCCGCAGCAGCGTCACGAACCGCTCGGCGGGGATCTCCAGCCGGGCGCTGACGGTCTTGACCACCTCTTCGCGGAGAACCCCGTCGGCGATCAGCGAAACCCAGGCGGCGATCCGGTGGGCGAACTCCGCCTTCCCCCGCGCGGTGGAGAACGCGGGCGTTGCGGCGAAACGCTCCACCTGGAAGTCGAAAAAATCGCGCGCTCCGGCGATGAGCGCACCAAACGCCTCCGCGCCTTCCGAGCGGATGAACGAATCGGGGTCGTGCCCCGGGGGCATCGCGACGACCCGGACGCCCAGCCCCGCGTCGAGCAGGGCGGGGAGGGTCCGCTCGGACGCCTTCAGCCCGGCGGCGTCGGAATCGAAGCAGAGCACCACCTCGCGGACAAACCGCTTGAGCAGGCGCGCCTGCTCCTCCGTGAACGCCGTCCCTTGCGAAGCGGTGACGTTGCCCACCCCGGCCTCAAAGGCGGTAATGAGGTCGATCTGCCCTTCGCAGACAATGGCGGCCCCGGCGTCGATGAGCGCCCGCTTGGTCTTGTGCAGGCCGAAGAGGACTCTCCCCTTCGTAAAGATCGGCGTCTCCGGGGAGTTGACATACTTCCCGCCCGGCGCGTCGGCGCGCAGAACGCGGCCGCTGAAAGCGATCACCTCGCCGAAATCGTTGCAGATCGGGAACATGAGCCGATCCCGAAAGCGGTCGTAGAGATGCGGCGGGCGGTTGGGCTGGCCGCTCTCTTTCACCGTCACCAGCCCGCTGGCGATCAGCTCCGCATCGTGATACCCCTCGCCGCGCGCCCAGAGCGTGAAGGCATCCCACGACTCCGGCGCGTAGCCGATCTTCCACGATTTCGCGACTTCCGCAGAGAGGCCGCGGCTCTTGAGGTAGTCGCGGGCGTGCTGCGCCCCCGCGCTTCGGAGCAGCAGGCGGTGGAACCGCTCCGCCGTCGCCGCGTGCAGGGCGATGAGACGGCTCTTCATCCGGTGCCGGGCATTCTCCTCGGCGGAGAGCGGCTCATCCTCGAAGCGGATGCCCCGCCGCGCCGCAAGCCGTTTCGCGGCTTCCGGGAAGGAGACATTCTCGTAAAGCTCCACGAACTTGAACACCGTCCCGCCCGCGTCGCACCCGAAGCATTTGAAAGTCTGCCGGGCGGGGCTCACCGTAAAGGAGGGCGATTTCTCCCGGTGAAACGGGCAGATCGCCTTGTAGAGCGCCCCCGCGCGCTGGAGCGGGAAATAGCCGCTGATGACATCCACGATGTCATTGGCCGATGCGATCTGTTCGATAACCTCCCTGGGGATCATGGGGAAACGCCACGATAGCGAAGGCGGCGCGCGATGAGAAGGGCGGAAAACCGGGGCCGCCACGGCGCTACGGTGTCACACCTCCGCAGCCGCCCGCGTCCCCATCTCTCCCAGCTCCCTTAACACGCTCCCCGGCGTGCGCCCGGTCTGCTTGCGGAACCAGCGCACGAAGTAGTTCACGTCGTCGAACCCGGTTGCCTCCGCCGCCACGCCGACCGCCCCGTGCCGCCGCAGCGCCGCTTGCGCCCGGCGCAACCGGACCTGGGAGCGGAGCTGGCCGAACGTCATGCCGCTCTGCTCTTTGAGGATGCGGTTGAGGTGATCGCGCTGGTAGCCGCAGCGTTGCGCCGCCTCCGCGAGCGTCAGCTTCGCGTGCGGGGACTGCTCCACCAGCTCTTCGAGCCGCAGCAGGAGATGGACCGGGTGTTTCGCCCCGCCCCCGGCTCCCTCCTCCAGCATCATCCCGAGGCAGACCCCCAGCAACTGCGCGGCGATGCCGTCGCGCTGGAGCCGCTCGGGGAGGGAGCCCCCCTCCTTGAAGTGCGCCAGCTCGTTGACGAGCTTGCGCAGGAGCGAAATCTGAAAAATGCCGGGCCGCCGGAACGTCAGCGCCATCGGCTGCGCGCAGGAGAAATCGATCATCAGGCAGAGCGGGTTGCGCGGCGAATGCCGGATAAACCGGTGCCCGCACCCCGCCGGGAGCAGGATGCCCGTCCCGGCGGAAACCTCGCGCACCTCCCCCCCCGTGCTCACGCAGCCGCCGCCGCGCAGGTAGACAAGGATCTGGTGGTGCTGGTGGCGATGCGTGCCGGTGGAGAGCGGCAGGTCCGAATGCCGGTGCAGCGCCAGCCGTAAAAGGCGGCACCCGTCCAGGGCGATCCCACCCTCCGGCTGCACGGAGAAGACCCGGTAATTGCGGGGCGAAGGCATGGGACAAAAAAAGAGCGATTTTGTGCTAAGATCAATCCTCTTGTTCTAACACCTGCCGGAACCGTTCCGGTAGGGTCGCTCTCCATGCAAGCCTCCGTTACCCCATTCTCCTTCTCCGCGCAGTCCGCCGCCTCCCGCATCCGCCCCGGGCGGACCATCGAGGGGATGTCTGCCGTCCTGCTGCCGTTTCACGAAGACGGCTCCTTCGATCTCGACGCTTACCGTGCGCTGCTGCTCCGCACCTGGGCAGCCGGAATCACCCCGGCGGTGAACATGGACACCGGCTACAGCAACCTGCTCACGGAGGGCGAGCGCGAGCAGATCCTCGATCTCGTCCAGGAAGCCTCGCAGGGGCGGCCCTTCGTCGCGGGCGCGTATGTCGAGGACAAGACGGGCGATCTCCGCTCCGCCTACGAGGGGCAGATCAAGAAGATTACCCAGCGCGGCGGCACGCCGATCCTTTTCCAGTGCACCGCGCTCAAGGCGATGTCGGACGAGCAGGTGGTTGCGCTTTATACGGAACTCGGCAAGGCGACGCCCGCGTTTCTCGCCTTCGAACTCGGCGAGATGTTCGTCCCCTTTGGCCGCATCTACTCCATTGAGACGTACGAAAAGCTCCTCCAGATCCCGAGCCTCCAGGGGGCCAAGCACTCCTCGCTCGACCGCGTGCTGGAGTGGCAGCGGCTCGAACTGCGCGACCGGGCGCGCCCCGGCTTCAAGGTTTATACCGGCAACGACCTCGCCATCGACATGGTGATCTACGGGAGCGACTACCTGCTCGGCCTCTCCGCGTTCTACCCCGAGGCGTTCGCCCTGCGCGACCGGCTCTGGAAGGAGAACCGCGCGGAGTTCTTCGCTCTCAACGACCTGCTGCAATACCTCGGCTTCCTCGCCTTCCGCCCGCCCGTGCCCGCCTACAAGCACAACGCCGCGCAGTTCCTCAAGCTCCGGGGCCTGATCGCCTGCGATCACACCCACCCGAAGGCGTGCGAGCGCCCCCAAAGCGACGTTGCGATCCTCGCGAACATCC
>CAZYVL010000083.1:0-11309 GCA_964651005.1 uncultured Chthoniobacteraceae bacterium
CCTTCGCGCCTTCGCGTGAGCCATTAATGCCGGGGGGCAAAACGGCGCATCGGGGTTGATTCCCGGCGCGCGAGACCCGATAGTCGCCCTCACCCCGCCCTTCGCCCCTCTTGCCGACCACCGGATGAGCGTTTCCATTTCCAGCCCCGCCTACAACCGCACCACGGCGCGCCGCGCGGCCTCCTTCGCCGTGGCGTGCCTCTGCGCCGTGCTCCTGCTTGCCGGCTGCTCGAATGACCCGAACCCCGCCCCGCTCCACACGACCCGCCCGGACAGTTCCGGCTCCCCCTGGATCGTCAGCAACCGGGCGCTGCCGGAAGACCCCCGCTCGCTCGACCCGCAGTACAGCTACGACGTGCTCGGCAACATCGTCATCAGCCAGATTTACGAAAGCCTGCTGCAATACAACCTTTTCAAGACCGACCCGTTCGAACTGGAACCGTGCCTCGCCGAGTCGATGCCCCGGCACATTCGCAACCCGGACGGCACCGAGGCATACGAATTCCGGCTGCGGCCCGGCCTCCGTTTTCAGGATGACCCGGCCTTCCCCGGCGGCAAGGGGCGGGAGGTGACTTCCGCGGATGTCGCCTACACCTTCCAGCGCATTGCCGATCCCGCCGTGGAGTGCCCCGTCCTCTCCGTGCTCCAGGAATTTGTCGCGGGCCTCGCCCCCGCCTACGCAGAAGCGAAAAAAGCAGGGAAATTCGACTACTCCAGGCCGATTGCCGCCGTCACCGTCCTCGACAAGCAGACCTTCCGCATCAACCTCCTCAAGCCGTACCCGCAGATCCTCTACTGGCTGGCGATGCCCGCCACCGCCCCCGTCCCGCGCGAGGCGGTGGAAACCTACGACGGCAAGGAGGACCGCGACCAGTTCAAGTTCCACCCCGTTGGCACCGGCCCGTACCGGCTGGCGGAATGGAGCCGGGGCCGCCTCATCCGGCTGGAGCGCAACCCGCACTACACCGCCACCCGCTTCCCCACAAGCGGCTGGCCCGTGTCGGAAGAAGCCCGCTTCCGCCCGCTGGCAGGCGCGCCGCTGCCGTTCGTGGACGAAGTGCAGATGATGATCATCCGCGAAGCGGTCCCCCGCTGGCTGCTCTTCCGCCAGGGGTACCTCGATAACGTCGGCGTGACCAAAGACAACTTCAGCTCGGCCCTCACCACCGGGTTGACCCTTTCCAAGCAATACGAGAAGCGCGGCGTGCGGCTCTACCGCGACGTGGACCCCTCGACCGCGTACCTCCAGTTCAACATGGACGACCCGGTGCTGGGCCAGAACCGGAAGCTGCGCCAGGCGCTCTCCATGGCGTATAACTGGGAGCGCGCCAACGAGATTTTCGACAACGGGACCGACCTCAAATCCGAGCAGCTCCTCCCCCCGAACGTCATCGGCTACGATCCGCATTTCAAAAACCCGTACCGCCAGTTCGACCTGGAGAAAGCGCGCCAGCTCCTCGCGGAAGCCGGATACCCCGGCGGCATCGACCCGCAGACCGGCCAGCCGCTCCACCTCCGGCTCGATGTCGTCAGCAACGACTCGGCAGGCCGCCAGCGCGCGGAGTTCGACATGCGCCAGATCGAGCAGCTCGGCGTGCGGTGCGAGATCGTGGACAACACCTGGGGTCTCTTTCAGGACAAGCAGCAGCGCGGGACGTTCCAGATGAACACCGGCTCGGGCTGGCATGCCGACTACCCGGACGCGGAGAACTTCTTCTTCCTCTTCTACAGCAAAAACATCCCGCCGATGGGCGCCAACGCCGCGCGCTTCTTCAACCCGGAGTTTGACCGCCTCTTCGAAAAGATGGCCACGATGGAAAACGGGCCGGAGCGGCTGGCGATCATCCGCCGGATGAACGCAATCCTCGTCGAAGAGTGCCCCGTCATCTTCCTCTCCAACCCCGTCACCTTCGTCCTCAGCCAGCCGTGGGTCCCGCGCATCTCCGAGAACGCCATGCTCAACACCGGCGGCGGAATGAAGTACGTGCGCCTTGATCCCGTCCTGCGCGCGCAAAAGCGCCGCGAGTGGAACCGCGCGCCGATGTGGCCCACCTGGGTCGTCCTCGCCGCCCTGGGCGGGACGGCCCTCTACGTCGCCGCGTGGGTGCGCAGGCAGAACCGTTAGCCATGCTCAATTACCTCATCCGCCGCGTGCTCTACATGGTCCCGATCCTCCTGGGCGTCATGTTCCTCACGTTCGTGCTCTTCTACCTTGTCAACGACTCGCGCGCGATGGCGGTGCGCCACCTCGGGCCGAAAGCCTCGCCGCAATCCATTGAGAACTGGCTGCATAACCACGGCTACGACAAGCCGGTCTTCTTCAACACCGAGCCGGGGAAAAACCTCGTCGATTCGCAGTTCTTTCACAGCCTGAAGAACTTCGCCACGTTCCGCCTCGGCGCCTCGGACTTCACCGGCGAGCCGATCGTCAAGATGCTCCGGCGGGGCGCCCTCCCCTCGCTCCTCATCACCCTGCCCGCCTTCGTCCTCGGCTTCGGCCTCTCGCTGCTCCTTTCGCTCCTGATGGTCTTCGTGCGCGACTCGCTGCTCGACCGCTGGGGCGTCGTCTTCTTCGTCAGCATCATGAGCATCCCGATCATCGTCTACGTGATCTTCGGCCAATGGCTCGCAGCCAACGCCTTCGCGTACTTCCCCGCGTTCGGCTTCAACATGGAGGGGTTCTCCACCATCCGCTTTTTGATGCTGCCCGTGGCGGTAATGGTCTTCAGCGCCCTGGGGAACGATGTCCGCCTCTACCGCGCGATTTTTCTTGAGGAGATCAAGGCCGATTACGTCCGCACCGCGCAGGCCAAGGGCGCCGGCCCCGCGCGCATCCTGCTGGTGCACGTCCTCAAGAACGGGATGATCGCCCTCATCACCCTCGTCGTCGCCTCGCTGCCGTTCCTGATTATGGGGACGTTGGTGATCGAGAACTTCTTCGGCATCCCCGGGTTGGGGAACATGACCACCACCGCCATCACGAACTCGGACTTCGCCTTGATCCAGGCGAGCGTCTACGTCGGCTCGCTCCTCTTCCTCTTTGGCCTGCTGCTCACCGACGTCTGCTACGCCATCGCCGACCCCCGCATCCGCCTGCAATAAACCTTTCTTCCATGCCCATCTGGCTCCAGAACACCTTGCTGCTGATCGTCTGCCTCGGCTTTGCCGCGCTGATCCGGCGCACCCTCCTCTCGGAACGCTCCCGGCGCGCCCTGGCGCGGCTGCGGCGCGACCGGTGGGGGCTGGTCTGCGGGGGGATCGTCATCGCCTACCTGCTCATCGGGCTTTTCGACTGCCTGCGCGTGAACCCGCGCCAGAGCCTGCTTGACCTCGCCTTCCAGGGCATCCCGCAGGAGAGTGGCTACAGCGCGCCGCTCGCCCGCGTCACCTACGACGAGCGCAAGCCCGAGCCGCTCCACGGCCTTCACCTTCTCGGCACCGACCTGCTTGGGAAGGATGTCTTCCTCCAGACCCTCAAAGGATGCCGCACGGCGCTCATCATCGGCGGCGTCTCCAGCGCGCTCTACATCCCCGTCGGCACGCTCCTGGGCATCGCGGCGGGGTACTACCGGCGGCGCGTGGACGATGCCATCCAGTATCTCTACAGCACCGTCGCCTCCATCCCCGGCATCCTGCTGCTCATCTCCGTGCTGATGATCCTCGGCCGGGGGCTGGGCAACATGGCGCTCGCCCTGAGCATCACCGCCTGGATCGGCCTCTGCCGCCTCGTCCGGGGCGAAACGCTCCGGCAGGCGTCGCGCCCCTACGTGGAAGCCGCCCGCGCCCTCGGGCAGAGCCACCGGCGCATCATCACCTACCACATCCTCCCCAATGTGATGCACCTCGTTATCATCAACGCCGTCCTCGGCTTTTCCGGGCTGGTCATGGCGGAGTCGATCCTGAGCTATCTCGGCGTCGGCGCCCCGGTGGGGACCGCAAGCTGGGGCGCGATGATCGACTCCGCGCGGATGGAGCTCAGCCGCGACCCGGCAGTCTGGTGGACCGTTACCTCCGCCAGCGGCGCGCTCTTCCTGCTCGTGCTCTCGCTCAACGTCCTGGGCGACTCCCTGCGCCGCGCCTTTGATCCGAAAAAATAGGGAGTAGGCGCGCCTCCTCCCCGCTCCTATCTTTCCCCTGAATCCCGCTTGAAGGTTTCCCCGGTACCGGGTACTCTTGAAGGGTATGAAACATACCCTCATCGCCCTCGCCATCGCGGTCACCGCCAGCCTTTCCGCGTGCCGCTCCGTACCCACCAAGCAGTGCACCGCCCCCGACGGCAAGGCCGTTGTGCAGGCGTGCCACGAAAAAGCCGACCACTGCTGCGGCGCGAAGTGCAAAAAAGCCAAAAAGGGCGCGAAGGCCGCCGCCCAGTGCCCCTTCACCGGCGCAAAAGCGCAGTAGCACGGCCCTCCGATCTTCAGGAGCATTGCCGCCTCCACGCCCGCCACGCTGCGTAGGGGCAGAATCTTTCGCGCCTTCCCTCTGGTTCTGCCCGGGGGGAAGGCGATTTTTTGTCCCCCCACGATTTGGGGATTGAATCCCGGCGGCCTCCCCGGAAAAGTGGCTCCATGAGTGACAGTGACGAACAGATCCTCGTGGTGCGCCGCGCGCTCTTCGACCGCCTCGGCGCGTTCCAGGGCCTTAACTTCGACGTGGAACGCTACCTCCCCGCTTTCCTTTCGCGCGAAAACAATTTCTTCACCCCGCGCGGCCCGGCGGAAACCAACCCGGAGCTCAAGCAGATCATCCCGTACGTCCTCCTGATCCACAATGGCCGGGTGCTCCACTACGTGCGCGGCAAAAAGGCGGGCGAGCAGCGGCTTGCGGCCAAGGGATCAGTGGGGATCGGCGGGCACATGAACGACGGCGACGAGGGCCTCTTCGCCCTCGACGAAGAGGCGTACAAGGCGGGCGTCAGCCGCGAGGTGAACGAGGAACTCAAGCTGGAGAGCCGCTACACCAACCAGATCGTCGCGCTGCTCAATGACGACTCAAACCCCGTCGGCCAGGTGCACCTCGGCGTCGTGCACGTCTTCCAGCTCGCCACGGACGCCGTTTCCAAGCGCGAGCAGATGATTACCAACCTCGGCTTCCTGACCCGCGAGGAACTCCTCGCCCGCCGCGACCAGCTCGAAACCTGGTCGCAAATCTGCGTCGATCACCTCGACCAAATCCTCCAGCGTCTCTCCGCAGACCCGGAAGCGGAAAAATAGGCGCTCTCGCCTTCCCGCCCCTTCGCTCTTTATTAGGGGGAAATTAGGGGGAAGTCAGCTTCAACCCGATGATCGAAACGCCCAGCAGGGCGAGAAAAACGATTCGGGCAAAAGTGGCCGGTTCCTTGAAGAGCATTATCCCGGCGATGGAAGTCCCCAAGACGCCAATGCCAACCCAGATGGCATACCCGGTGCCGACCGGCACCGTCCGCAGCGCAAGGCCGAGCAGCCCCATGCTGGCAAGGATCGCCAGAACGACCACCACAGAGAGCATCGGCCTGGTAAAGCCCTCGGTGTACTTGAGGCCGATGGCCCAACAGCATTCAAGCAGCCCGGCAACAATCAGAAAAACCCAGTTCATGGCGTGACAAAATCGGTAATCGACGGCAATCGACGGCGGTTAATGTTCTCGCGTCGTCTTGTCGTAACCGGGTACGGCGCATCTCGTCCGGGAGCGGCCACGGTAACGGCTTCGCCCGGAGTGTCAAGAAGCGCGCGGCGTCTCTTTGCGGGCTGTCATTTCCCCGACGGCCCGGACTTTGAAAACGAAGTTCTGGGTCGAAAGAGCGTGCATTTCGAGGCTGAGCACCTCAAGCCGTTCGGCGGAAAGCTCCGCAACATCGAGTTTGGCGAGGAGAATGCCGAGGCACTCGGCGACCCCTTGTGCGCTCTCGGCGCAAAGAGCATGAAATTGGGCGGTCTTCATAGCATATCCAGCTTCCTGAAAAACAAAACGGCCACCTTGATTGCTCAAGGTGACCGGGGAGTTAACAAGCCGCACAAAGACAGCCACGACGACCTTTAGGTGCCGCCGTGAGGCAGCACCCTGGACATGCGTCGCCGTCTCCCCGGCCTTACGGTCGAGAAGACGGCATTTTTTCGGCAAATGCCGTAACGCTTTGTGCGGGGTTGTTATGCCCCGGCTGACTCTCGCCAGCTTTGGTAAAATCAGGTTTCCAGACTCCTTTTGCAAGGAGAAACCCGCGCCCACGGCACACCGCAAAACCGAGGCACGCCACCCCCCCGCCTTTGCCGGATCGCAGCTTCGTTGCGTGATAAAAATTTAGAAACGCTTGACTCCCTGGTCCCGGTCGGGCGACAATCCCAGCCGCCAGATATTGGACGAGGCATCGAAAATTGAAGCCCTCCCCGGGACGTGGAATATGACAAAAAAACTTTTTCTTCTCTTCCTGGCCCTTGCCGCCCTTTGCGTGTGCAGTGTTCACGCGGCCCGCGCTGACGGCTGTTGCTGCGACGGCACCTGGAACCCCACCAGCACAAGCTGCGAATGAGCGGCGGCTCGACAGCCGCGCCTTCTCCCGTCTCTGGCCCCCTCCTTCCCGCAGAACCTGCGGGGAGACGCCAGACCGCCGTGCTTCACCGCAAACTAGGCATGGCGGGGGTGGTATTCCTCGCCGCCCTCCACTCCGCCTTCGCGTGCTGGATCAACTGGAACGCCCCCTCCAATCACTTTAACGGCGTCAACGAGATGGGGGAGTTCTCGTATTGGGGCGATCTCGGCCAGCTCGATCTCGGCGGAGACATGGACATCCCGCTCGTCATCGGTTTCAATCCAAACCGTGGCGGCAACTCGTGGCTGGGCCGGGGCTTCATCATCCCGGTGCTCGAATCCAACCTCGTCCAGATTGACGAGCGGAAATTCCTGCTCACCCAGCCCGAGGGAACCATCCGGCAGTTCTGGCGGAAAACGGCCACCGACACCGTGCTTGTAGGCCAGGGCAACTGGGCGGGCGAGATCAAAGGGAGCGTCACCACCCTCTGGGCAAGCTGCGGCTGGAAGCTCTCGTTTCGAAACGGCAAGCTCTCCTCCTTCTCCACGCCCGAGGGGCGCACCTTCAACATCTATTCCGTCCACGGCAGACCGATGAAACTCCTGGAGAACGGCAGAACCCTCCTTGAAGTAAACGGCAACCCCGCAACGGGGATTCTCGATAGCCTGAGCTTCGGGGGCCATCGTGTGAAAATCGAGATGGGGAACAAGCCCAGCGTACGGGTGATTGGTGGCACCAATACGCTCGGCGTGCCGCAAATGGCCCTGCACGCAGTCCGCTTCCCGGACGGAAAGCAAACGACCTACGACTTTGGCGTGGACGACCAGAAGCGGCCCACGCTGAAAATTTCGGGCCGACCGGAGCGCTCCTTCACCTGGGACCCCGCCACCGGAATATTGGCACGGGATGGGGAATGGAGCTACGACATCAAGCCCAACCGCACGGACCGCTGGGCCAACGCACAAATCGGAAGGACAAACCCGGCCAAACAGCGCGAATTCTGGTATCTGGACAACGAGCACGGCACGGAAATGGAAACAACCAAGGAGGGGATCACCAAGACCACCTATCGCTTCGTAACAGGCAGCATGAGAGGGCGGGTCAGGATGGTGACTCAAACCGAGAATGGAAAAACGCGCCCCATCAGACGCTATGCCTACGATGAACAGGGCCGGGAGATCCGTTTCGTGGACGAACTCGGCGTCATCCGTATAAAGGAGTATTCCGAGGGAAACCCAACGCCGAAGGAAAGCTACGCCTTGGACGACGATCCCGTTCTGGTTGCCTACCGAACCGGGCAGGAAAAGGAGATCATGAACAAGATCGCAACCACCAGCGATCCTGATAAGAGAGATTGGGCAAGACTCCAACTGGCAAGCCTATATATGCTGCTAAAGGATGAGAAGAAAATGTATGCCGCCGCAGAGCGGATTCAGATCAGGCTGAACAAGTACTTTGCAGAAGAAATCTTTGCCTCTTATTGCAGCAAAAGCCTACAAGAAAAACTGGACCGCTACCAAGAGCTCCTGCTGAAATACCCCGAGCAGGCAGAATCAATAAACCAATTCATAAACTCGACAAAAGAAAATATCAAAAAATACGGCGCACAAAAGGAAATAAACTGATTCCAAAATCCATCTTGAATACAGGATGAATAGCAAAGCCATTCCCGCAGCAAGAATAAACCAGATCATGAAACACAGACTGCTTATTCTGATATTTGTTTTCCTTGGCAGCCTCACATCCCACGCAAACACCTCGAATGAAGAGGCGATCATCAAAGACTACATCCTGGGATTTGGGGATTTCGCCGGAGACAGAACGCTCTATTCTGGCGATCGACTCCTTCGGCTGGATATTGATCTGGATCATGACGGGCAGCCGGAAATGCTCCTGTCGATGGCCCGTCTCCGGGATGGCGGGCAAGGGAACCTCTGGAGCGTTTATCAGAAAAAGGGATCAAACTTTGCCCCATCGCGAGCATGATATTCCACGGCGATTTTAGCAGCTCCATCAAAATGACCGAGATCGACATTTTTAAACTTGCCAACCAATACGAAATCGCCGTGGACCCAAGAACTTGCGAGCAGGCATTCCGGGAAAAGATGTCGGAACCGACGCTCTCCCCTTCCCCACGCGCCACGCCGGGCCAGGGAAACCATTGAGACCACTTCCCCAAAACAATGAAAATCTATTATATCATTTTAGCTATTGTTGGAATACCCTTAGGCATTCAAGCTCAGGAGTCACAATCACCTTTTTTTCACAAACCATTAACTCCGGCCGAATGGCTTGGCCAGGAAATACATTCTATTCCGATTTTGCTGGAAAGAACATCCCAACAGTTCGAAAATAGTTTAAAAACAAGATCCAAAACCGAAGCAGGGGAAATTCATCGGTCCAGAATAAGGATTTTATATAAATCTTTGGTTAAATCTGAAGAAAATTTTATTAATTACGTAATCCAAGAAAAACCAACTCTTACCGATGAAGAAAAGCGGCGATTCGCGATTTTGCAGAAAAAGAAAGAGGCCGGTGAATTCAAGTCCGATTTCCTGGACAAAGCCAGTGTCAGCGAAATCATTGATAAATTAAAAAGCGAATATGAGATTCTGAAGCCGAAAGCCAGCGAACCCGTTCGGGCCACTTCGCCAGAGCCAACCCGTTCACAGAAATAATTCCGGGTTGCCCGGTTCCGGCGACGGCCATTCGCCATTCTTTTTATTGTCGTCGCATCGTTTTTTGCCTGATGCGGAACCTCGTTTAATTTTTTCATCAAGCATGAATGATCATCTCAATGTATATAGGCAAGCGAAGTTAAAATCTGAATCAGATGCCAAATGGAAGACTTACGGACTTGTCACTTGGAGTCTATCCGGGACCTGCGCTGTAGGTTCATTCGGGACATGGGTTGGCCAAACTTCGATGTCTCCAATTTATGATGGGGACACTTCCTCAGCCACGCCCATCCTAACCCCTTCAATAGGAACATTTAAAAGCACCGATCAATGAAAGCTCATTATATCATTTTAATTATTACAGGAATATTTTCGAGCATTCAGGCCAAGGAGCCCGAAATGCTTTCTTTTCGCGAAGAGCTAACTCCGATTGATATTCTTCGTTCTGAAATATACTCCATCCCCGTTCATTTGGAACTAATTTCCAAACAATCTAAAAAAAAGGCAAAGACAGCAAACAATGAGGTCGCTCAAGAATACAATATTGAAAGACTTCAATTACTATACAAAATAGTAATCACAGCCGAAGAAGACTTTATCCAGTATGTTATCGCAAAAAAGCCAAGCCTCACCAATGATGAAAAGCGACTACTGGCGATTCTGCAAAGAAAGAAAACGGAAGGCGGATTCGAGACCAATTTCCTAGACAAAGCCAGCGCAAACGAAATCATTGACGCCTTAAAGAGCGAATACAATGAATTGAAGCCGAAAACAGAAAACAACTCCAGCGCTAATGCTGTGGAAAACGCCATTAAAAATCCAGAATCCAGCCTAGACAATAGAGCGAACGACAGCAATCCTTCCCAATAAAGGAAACAATGAAAAATAGACTGCTTATTCTGATATTTGTTTTCCTTGGAAGCCGCATATCCCACGCAAATACCTCGAATGAAGAGGCGATCATCAAAGACTACATCCTGGGATTTGCGGATTTCGCCGGAGACAGAACGCTCTATTCTGGCGATCGACTCCTTCGGCTGGATATTGATCTGGATCATGACGGGCAGCCGGAAATGCTCCTGTCGATGGCCCGTCTCCGGGATGGCGGGCAAGGGAACCTCTGGAGCGTTTACCAGAAAAAGGGATCAAACTTTGCCCCCATCGCGAGCATGATATTCCACGGCGATTTTTTCTATCTTGGAAAAATCGACAGCCTGGGCCGCTATGGATTGGTTACATTCGGGCCGGGCGGAGGCGGAACCGGGGCCGTCGTTGCCTTTGTGTTGAATGGGTCGGAAATCAAACAGACGATCTTGGGAAGGGTTACCCGCAACCCCGATACCGGGGAAGCTGGCGGGGGCCCCCTCTGGAATCGCTATTTAGCCGAAAAGGCCAGAAGCAGCTCCATCAAAATGACCGAGATCGACATTTCCAAACTTTCCAACCAATATAAAATCGCCGTGGACCCAAGAACTTGCGAGCAGGCATTCCGGGAAAAGATGTCGGAGCCGACGCCCTCCCCTTCCCCACGCGCCACGCCGGGCCAGGGAAACCATTGAGACTACTTCCCCGAAACAATGAAAGTCTGTTATCTCATTTTAGCTATTGCAGGAATCCCTCTGAGCACTCAATCTCAGGAACCTGAAACACTCCCGTTCCACAAGCAATTAACTCCGATTGACGGCCTTGGATGGCAGGTATATTCCATTCCGATTTTATTGAAAATAACATCCCAACAATTCAAGGATAGTTTAAAAACAAAATCAAAAGCCGAAGCGGAGGAAATTTATCGCTCCAAAATAAGGATTTTATATAAATCATTAATTAATTCTGAAGAAATTTTTCTTAATTATGTAATTCAAGAGAAGCCAACTCTTACCGATGAAGAAAAGCGGCGATTCGCGATTTTGCAGAAAAAGAAAGAGGCCGGAGAATTCAAGTCCGATTTCTTGGACAAAGCCAGCATTAGCGAAATCATTGACAAGTTCGAAAGCGAATACGAGCTTCTGAAGCCGAAAGCCAACGAACCCGTTCCGACCACTTCGCCAGAGCCAACCCGTTCACAGAAATAATGTAACCGCCCGGTCAACCGCATCTGGCAAGCAGGAGGCGGATGCAGGAAGCTC
>CAZYVL010000084.1:0-11130 GCA_964651005.1 uncultured Chthoniobacteraceae bacterium
GGGGGGCGTTGACAGCCCCGGGCGGCGCATCTACCTTTGCCGATTCTCTGGCCCATGCACGTTGCTCCCCCCATGACCCGGCACCGGCAGACCGTGGGCAGGACTTTCCTTGCCGCGATGTCCCTGCTCGGGATCGTCGCGCTCGTCCAGATCGGCGCGCTCGGGTGGCAGCTTTTTCACCCGGCCAAGGAGAAGCCTGCCCCCTCCGCCGCTGCCACCGCCCCGCCGCCTCTCCAGGCCACCGCCAAGGCGGAACCCAAGGCAGACCCTGCGGCGCTCCCCTCCCCGACGCCGCTCGCCGGTGCCGCCTCTTCCCCCGGCGCGGAGCAGGCTGCCGCCGAAGCGGAGAAGCAGCTCATCGCCCGGCAAGCGGAGAAGGAGTTGATCGCCAGCCTGCCGAAGCCGACGCCGCTCCCGCTCCGGCATGAAACCGTGCAGGAGGCACGGATCAGCGGGTTGGTGAACCTCGCGCGCGCGCTGCGCGAGCGGGGCGACACCGGCACCGCGCTCACCCGGCTCCGCGAAGCGCAGACAATCTCCCCGGAGAACCCGCAGGTGATCTCCGAAATGGCGATGACCTACGAAAAAATGGGCCTCGCGGGCAAGGCGACCGAGCAGTGGCGCCGCATCTACACCATCGGCGAAAAGGCGGGCATCTACTACGCCGCCGCCGAGGCGAAGCTCCGCGTCCCGCCGCCCGCAACCAACGGGAGCGCCTCCGCCCCCCACGCCGCCGCCGGAGAGGCGGACCCGGAGGAGAACCCGCTGCTCGCCGCCGCCGCGCCGCGCGAGCCGCTGCTCTCGCTCGGCAAGGTGGAAACCGTGGAGGACAACGGCGAGAGCCAGCCGCTGCGCCAGCTCAAGGTGCGCATCCCGATCCAGGCGCGCCCGGGCGCGAGGATCGACGTGCGCGATGTCGTCATCCAGGTCTACTTCTACGACCAGCTCAAGAACGAGAGCGTCGTGGAGACCAACGCGGATGTCCGCTCCTCGTGGGTCCGGCGGATCGCCCCCAACGGGACCGAACTCGCCGTGGACTGGAAAAGCACGGATCCCGAGGTGCTGGAGGTCGGCTACGACCAGGAAGACTCCGCCCCGCCCGCCACCGGCTCCCGCGCGCGCGGGGCCAAAAACCACCCCAAGAACCGGCAGAACGCGGCAGGGCGGAAATACTTTGGCTATGCGGTGCGCGTCTATTATAAAGGCGACCTCAACGCCTCATTCGCGACCCCCGAAAACCTCCTGACCCTCTTCCCCCCGCCCGCGGCGTTGCCTTCCCCCGATCTACCGCAATGAAAATCCTCCTCGTCGATGACGATCCCGGCGTGCTCCAGGCGCTGCTTGCCATCCTCAAACAGAACGAAGGCCACCAGATCACCATCGGGACCAACGGCCCCCTGGCGATTGAAAACGCGGAGTCGGCGGGCGGCGTCGATCTGCTCATCACCGACGTGGTGATGGAGCCGACCGACGGGTTCACCCTGCGCCAGCAGCTCCAGGCGATCTACCCCGCGATGAAGACGCTCTTCATCTCCGGCTACGACTTGAGCGGGTATGCGGCACAGACCGAGGGGTGCGAGGTGTTGGCGAAGCCGATCGCGGCGGAAACGCTGCTCGCGGCCGTCGCCCAGATTGAGCCGCTCGTCCCGAAGCCGCAGGCGGTCGCCCGCCCGCGCGTGGTCGCCCGGCCAAAGGTCGTGGCGCAGCCGGTGGCGATCCCCGCCGCCGCGCCGGGAACCCCCACCGCGACCGCCGTTCCGACTGTCTCTGCCGCCGTCCCGCCGCTGGAGACCACCGAGGAGGAGATTTTCGGCAGTGACGACCTGCTCAACAAGCGCGTCGGCAATTATAATATCGTCTGGAAGATCGGCGAGGACGAGTGGGGGCCGGTCTACGTGGCCGTGCAGACCTCGATGGCCCGCCCGGTCGCCATGAAAGTGCTCTCCGAGGAGCGGCAACGCACCGACCCCACGGCGAAGGAGCACTTCATCGCCACCGCGCGCGCGAAGGCCGCCGTCAAGCACCCCTCGATCCTCTCCGTGTACGAAGCCGGGGAAGCCAGCGGCCATTCCTACTACACCTACGAATACGTGGACGGGATGCATCTGGCCGAGGCGAAGGAGCAGGGGCGCACGCTCGATGATCCGCTCGTGCTCGGCCTCATCAAGACCGTGGCCGAAGGGTGCGCCTATCTGCACCACCACAAGATCGCGCACTCTCCGCTGGAGGCGCACCGGATCTATCTCGGCAAGGACAACCGCCCGCACCTCTCCAACCTCGCCGTGCTCGGCAGCGGCGAGCAGCCGGAAATCCAGAAAGACATCCACGAACTGGCCGGCGCCGTCACGGATCTGCTCCCCAACGGGATCGCGCGCGATCCGGGCCTCCAGGCGCTGCTCACGCGCATGGAGACGGAGGGGCCATCCGGCTTCCTTTCGTGGACGGCGCTCCAGCAGGCCGCCAAGGCGCTCGAACCGAAGGTGATCCCCGCCGACGCCATCAAGCTGACCGCCCAGGAGCGCGCCGCCATCCGCGCCGTGGAGGAAGCCAAGCGGCAGCAGAAACGGACGCTTCTCTTCTCCACCGTCGGGATCTTCGTTTTCCTCTGGGTGGCCGGGACGGTCCTCTACTTCAAGTTCCGCAGCAACGAGCGGCAGTTCAACGACATGGTTCGCATCCCCGCCGGGGAGTTTGTCTACCAGGACGGCAAGACCGCCAGCACGGGGGAGTTCTACATCGACAAATACGAAGTCACCATCGGCCAGTATGCGCGCTTTCTGGCGTACCTGGATGCGAACCCCACCCAGGATGGCAAGCCCGATGACGAGTTCGACCACCCCAACCAGCCCAAGGGGAAATCGCACATCCCCGGCAGCGGCCAGACCGAGTGGGAGATCTATCTCGGCCGCGCCCGGGCGGGGCTGCCCGCCGGGTTCGTCCCGATCGACCTGAACTGCCCGATCTTCAACGTCGATTTCTGGGATGCCTACGCCTACGCCCGCTGGGCCAACAAGCGGCTTCCCACCGAGCAGGAGTGGGAAAAGGCGGCGCGCGGCCTCAAGGGACAGGCGTATCCGTGGGGCGACAAATTTGATCCCAAGGGGCGCAAGGTCAACTACGGCGCCGACTACGACCCGAAGCCCAACCCACACTCCGCCGGAAAGGTGGACGGCTACTTCTGGTGGTGCCCCGTGGACGCGATGAGCAGCGACAGCAGCCCCTTCGGCGTGGTGGGGATGGCGGGGAACGTCTCCGAGTGGACCACGGACGAGAGCGGAAAAACCGCGGTGATCCGGGGCGGCAATTTCCATAACCCGAAAGTGAGCCTCACCAACCGCGTGACCGAACCGGACGCCTACCCGGAAACCATGCTGCCGTACCTCGGCTTCCGGTGCGCCTCCGACAAACCGCCCGTGCCGTAGTCCAGTCCAGTCTACAAAAACCAGATGCAAACCGGCCCGTTCCGGTTTATGAAAACGCGGAACGCCGCAGGCGCCTCCGCTTCCCCGTTCCGCCGTCATCCCTCCAGAAAAAATCATCGCTCCTCCCATGCTCCGTCTCCCCCGTTCCCTCCTCTCCCTTTTCGTCTTCGCCCTGGTCTTCGCCTTTGCCGGTGCGCTCCAGGCGCAGGTCCAGGTGGACCTGAAGATCACCCGTCGGCTCTTCGTGGCTTATGAACCGATCGTCGCCACCGTGAGCATCACCAATCTCGCGGGCCGCGATCTGCCGCTGATGGATAAAAACGGCCAGTCTTGGTTCAGCTTCGAGATTCTGCGCGCCAACGGGCAACCGATCCCGCCGCTCGACGCCGACGCCCGTTTCAGCCCGATCCTCGTTCCCCCGGGGCGGACCGTGCAGCGCAAGGTGGTGCTCAACCGCCTCTACCCGGTCACCGACTTCGGCCTCTACCGCATTCGCGCCAGCATCTACTTCGGCCCGTTCGACCGGTTCTACCAGTCCGCGCAACGTACCTTCGAGATCAGCGAGGGGCGGACGATCTGGCGGCAGGTCGTCGGCGTCCCGGAGGGGGAGAAGGGCGCGGGAGAAAACCGCCGCTATTCGCTCATGACCTTCCGGCATCCCGCCGCCAACTATCTCTACATCCGCGTGGAGAACACCGAGCAGGGGCTGGTCTATTGCACGACTTCTCTCGGCAAGGTTCTCGCCGGGGCGGACCCGGAGGTGCGGCTTGACGGGCACAACCACCTGCACATCCTCCAGCTCGACGGGGCCAAGCTCTTCCTGCACAGCGAGATCGGCCTCAACGGCGAATTGCTCGGGCAGGAACACTACCTCGCCGTCACCACGCGCCCCACCCTCCGCAGCAACCGAACGGGCGTAGTCACCATCCTCGGCGGCCAGTTGCAAACCAACCAGCCGCAGGAGAACCCCTTGACCAACCCGGACGTCCCGAAGCTTTCCGACCGGCCCGTTACCCTGCCCGGCGGGTAAACACGCTTCATGGCGCGGCTTCTTGTCCTCCTCTTTTTCGCGTTCGCCGGGCAGGCGTTCGGTTTCGGCACCGTCATCATCGACGCCGGGCACGGCGGCCACGATCGCGGCGGCATCTCCCGCTACCGGACCCCGGAGAAGACGATCACACTCGATGTGGCCCGGCGGCTCGACAAGATCCTGCGCGCCAAGGGGGTCAAAACGGTCATGACGCGCAAGCGCGATGTCTATGTCTCGCTCCAGAGGCGGGTGGATGTCGCCAACGCCCGGCGCAACTCCCTGCTCGTGAGCATCCACTTCAACTCCGCGCCGCGCCGGGGCGCGTGCGGCTACGAGACGTTCTACATGTCGGCTGCCTCGGGGCGCATCGCCGCCCGCATCCAGAAACAGTTGATGCGCACGCACCGGACGGAGAACCGGGGCACCAAGTGGCGCAGCTTCTACGTCCTGCGCCGGACGCGCAACCTGGCCGTTCTGGTGGAGTGCGGGTTCCTGACCAACCGGCGCGAGGCCGCCCTCTGCCGGAGCGCCGCCCACCGCCAGCGGATCGCCGAGGCGATCGCCAGGGGGATTCTCGCCTCCCGGTAAACCACCGGGCAAGACGGCAGGACAGCAGCAGGAGGGAGCGTTGCCGTGATTCGGCGCGATTCCCTTCGGTGAGGAAGATGCACGCGATGGTTCTTGAAGCGCCCCGGACCGCGCTGCGCGAGCGCGTGGTGGAGCGGCCCCGCCCCGGGGAGGGGGAAATTCTCGTGCAGGTAAGCGCCTGCGCGGTCTGCCGGACCGATCTGCACCTCGTCGATGGGGAACTCCCCTTTGCCCGGCTGCCGCGCATCCCCGGGCACGAGATCGTGGGCCGCGTGGTGGAGAAAGGGCCAGGAGCCGGAGCCGGGGCCGGGGCGGATCGCTTCGCAATCGGCCAGCCGGTCGGCATCCCGTGGCTGGGGGAAACGTGTGGGCGCTGCCCCTTCTGCCGCGCGGGGCGGGAGAATCTCTGCGACCACGCCGGGTTCACCGGCTGCACCCGCGACGGCGGCTACGCGCAATTTGTCACCGCGCGCGCCGCCTACTCTTTCGCGCTGCCGGAGGGGTACACCGGGGCCGAAGCCGCGCCGCTGCTCTGCGCCGGGTTGATCGGCTACCGCTCGCTACGCAAGACGGGGGACGCCCGGCGAGTGGGGCTCTACGGCTTCGGCGCAGCGGCGCATCTCGTCGCGCAGGCGGCCCGGTTTCTCGGCAGGGAGGTCTTCGCCTTCACCCGCCCGGGGGACGAGGCCGGGCAGGCGGATGCGCGGCGGCTCGGCGCGGTCTGGGCCGGAGGCTCCGACGAAGCGCCACCGGAGCCGCTCGACGCCGCAATGCTCTTCGCGCCCGATGGCCGCCTCGTCCCGGAGGCGCTCCGGCGGCTGCGCAAGGGAGGCGTGGCCGTCTGCGCGGGCATCCACATGAGCGACATCCCCGCATTCCCCTACGCGCTGCTCTGGGGCGAACGCACGCTCTGTTCCGTGGCCAACCTGACCCGCCGCGACGGCGAGGAGTTCCTCGCGCTCGCCCCGCGCGCGGGGATTCGCGCCGCGATCGAACGCTTCCCGATGGCCCAAGCCAACGAAGCACTGGAACGGCTGCGCCACGGGCGGCTCGGCGGCCGCACAGCGGTGCTGATCCCGGAGTGGTAATCGCCCGCCCCGTTTTGCCCCGCCCGCGTCAGATCCTCGGCGTCGTGATCCCCGTCTGCGCCTGGTATTTCCCGCCGCGGTCGCGGTAGGAAACTTCGCAGACTTCATCGGCGGCGGCCAGGAAGAGCACCTGCGCCAGCCCTTCGTTGGCGTAGATGCGGGCGGGCAGCGGCGTGGTGTTGGAGATTTCCAGCGTGACATGCCCCTCCCACTCCGGCTCGAAGGGGGTGACGTTCACGATGATGCCGCAGCGGGCGTAGGTCGATTTCCCGACGCAAATGGTCAGCGTGTTACGCGGGATGCGGAAGTATTCCACGCTCCGCGCGAGGGCGAACGAGTTCGGCGGCACGACGCAGACATCGGTTTCGATCTCCACGAAGGATTGCGCGTCGAACCGCTTCGGGTCCACCACGGTGTTGAAGACGTTGGTAAAAACGCGGAACTCGCGCGAGACGCGCAGGTCGTAGCCGTAGCTGGAGAGGCCGTAGCTGATGGTCGGCGCGTCGTTTCCGGCCCGGCGCACCTGCTCGGGCGCGAACGGTTCGATCATGCCGCACTCCTGGGCCATGCGGCGGATCCAGCGGTCTGAATAAACTCCCATTTTGGTTGGTCGTGGTTAAATTCCTGGGTTGGGTTACTGGCAGGCTTCGCACACGCCGCCGGTGCGCATCGCTTCCAGCGAGCAGGCGATCTGCGCGTCGCTTTTCGGTGTGCCGTTGGGGGCTGCGGCTCCGTCAGCGCGCCGTTCGCGGTGGCTGGAGTCGATGGAGGATTTGTTGGTCGTGCGCAGGTAGTAGGTGGTCTTGAGGCCGCGTTCCCACGCCTCGCGGTACATGAAGCTCGCCTTGCGGGCATCGTTTTCGGCGAGCCAGAGGTTGGTGCTCTGCGCCTGGTCGATCCACTTCTGGCGAACCGCCGCGCATTGCAAAATCCAGGTCGGCTCGATCTCGAACGCGGTTTTGTAGAGCCGCTTCACCTCGTCGGGAATCCGGTCGATCGGCTGGATGGAGCCGTCGAAGTATTTCAGGTCGGCAAGCATTTCGGCGTCCCAGAGGCCGAGCCGCTGGAGCGTCTTCACGAGATGGTCGTTGGTGCGGACGAACTCCCCGCTGAGGTTCGACTTGGTGTGGATGTGCTTGTAGACCGGCTCAACGCACGGCGTGCACCCCATGATGTTGGAGATCGTCGCCGTCGGCGCGATGGCGAGGCAGTTGGAGTTGCGCATTCCGTGCGTTTTGATTTTCGCCCGCAGCTCCTCCCACGGGAGGCGGCTTCCCCGGTCCACCTGGACCGGCAGGCCGCGCTCTTTCTCCAGCAGATCGAGCGAGTCGAGCGGCAGGATGCCGCGCTCCCACTTGGAGCCTTTGTAGGTCGAGTACGGGCCGCGCTCCGCCGCCAGGTCGCTGCTGGCGCTGTAGGCATGGAAGGCGATCGCCTCCAGGATTTCGTCGTTGAAGGCGACAGCCTCCGGGGAATCGAACGGGGTGCCGCGCGCATAAAGCGCATCCTGCATCCCCATGACCCCCATCCCGACGGGCCGATGCCGCAGGTTGGCGTTCGCGGCGGCCTGCACGGGGTAGAAGTTGATATCGATGACGTTATCGAGCATCCGCATGAGCGTCGTCACCGTGGCGCGGAGCTTGTCGTGGTCGATGGAGCCGTCCTCGCGCAGATGGTTCGGGATGTTCACCGAGGCGAGGTTGCAGACGGCCACCTCGTCCATGCTGGTGTTCAGCTCGATCTCCGTGCAGAGGTTGGAGTTGTGGATCACCCCGCAGTGGTCCTGCGGCGAGCGGACGTTGGCCGGGTCTTTCCAGGTCATCCACGGGTGGCCGGTCTCGAAGAGCATTTCGAGCATCTTCTTCCAGAGCGCGAGGATGCGCACCTTCCGGCCCCAGAGAAGCCCCTCCTCCACCTGCCGCTCGTAGTGTTCGTAACGCTCCTCAAACTTGCGGCCATACAGCTCCGGCAGGTCCGCCACTTCGTTGGAGCGCAACAGCGTCCAGGTGGCGTCCTTCGGGAGCGTGCCTTCGGAGATCGCCTTGAGCCGTTTCATGAACAGGTCGGGAATCCAGTGCGCCGTGTTCATGTTGTGCGTGCGGCGGCGGTCGTCGCCGGTCTCCTTGCGCAGATCGAGAAAATCCTCGATGTCAGCGTGCCAAAGCTCCAGATAGCTGCAAAGCGCGCCGGGCCGCTTCCCCCCCTGGTTCACCGCGATGGCGATGTCGTTGGAAACTTTCAAAAACGGGATCACGCCCGAAGACTCGCCGTTGGTGCCGTGAATGTGCGCGCCGGTGCCGCGCACCGCCGTCCACGAGCAGCCGAGGCCGCCCGCCCATTTGGAGAGGAAGGAGAAGCGGCTCCACGTTTCGGTGATCTCCTCGATGGAATCGCCGCAGTAGAGCAGGTAGCAACTGGAGAGCTGCGGGATGGCCGTGCCGGAGTTAAAGAGCGTCGGCGTCGAGGAGCAGGCGCGGCGGCTCTTGTAGAGACCGTAGAACTCCTGGGCGCGCGCCTCGCGGTCGCTCTCCAGCAGGGAGAGGCCCATCCCCACGCGCAGCCAGAACATCTGCGGCGCTTCCAGACGGCGCTTTTTGCCGGTGTTCGGCTCCCGCATGTGGATGAGGTAGCGGTCGTAGAGGTTCTGGATGCCGATGAAGTCGAACTGGAGATCGGCATACGGGTCGAGCGCGTTGGCGAGCGTCTCCAGGTCGAACTCCGCCAGGCGCGGGTCGAGCCGCCCGAGCGCAATCCCTTGCGGGATGTAGGCGAGGAACGCCCGGCGGTGCGCCTCCTTGAGCGCGCCGATCCCGTCGGAAATTTGCCACGGCAGCGTCTCCTCGTAGATGTAGGTGAGCAGGATGCGCCCGGCGAAGAACCGCGAGTCGGCATCCACGTCGAGCAGGTTCTTCGCGTTGAGGATGATCGTCTCGCGCTGCTCCTCGGGCGTGAGGTTCATGGAAATGCTCCGCAGCAGCCGGGCGATAAGGTCGTTCTCCGTCAGCGCCAGCCCAAGGCCGATGCTGGCGAAGGAGATACGCGCGCGGATGTCGGCAAGCTGCTCGCGGGAGGCAAGCTCAAGCTGCTCCTGCGCTTCGCTGAATTTCCCCTCCTCCACCTCGCGCAGCGCGGCGCGCTTGGCGCGGTACTTGGCGTAGGCGAGCGCCGTCTTGCCGTGGCCGATCTCGATGAGCGTCTCCTCGACAAGATCCTGAAGCTGCTCAATGTGAATGAAAAGCGGGCGCTCCTTTTTAAGCCGGAACTCAATCTCCGCCTGCACCTGCTCGCCGATGGAGGCCTCCACCCCGGAGGCGAGCGCCGCCGCGCGCACGGCGTTGGCGATCTTGTGCCCCATCCACGGCACGACGCGCGGCTTCGCCGGGGCTTCCTGGCCGGTGAGGCTGGCCGGGGCGGCAGAGTCGGTTTCCGGCGTGTCGCGGCGGATGACGTGGGGAAGCTCCCCAGCCTCCTCGGCGGTGTTCGTAAGCGTAAAAGTCTCCATAAAAAAGCGTGGGTCCGGGGTGTCCGGGGTATCCGGGATCGAGGTTGGGAGGGGAGCGGCGGTTTGCAGCGGCTTGGCGGCGACCTGGATTAGATCAAGTCGTCCTCGCGCGTGTTCTTCATGCTGCCGCCGGTCTGGTATTCGGTCACGCGCGTTTCAAAGAAGTTTTTCTCTTTCTTGAGGAAAATCACCTCGTCAAGCCAGAGGAAGGGGTTCGCCTTCACGGCAGACTGCGCGGGCAGCCCGAGGCTGTCGAGCCGCCGGTCGGCGTTGAAATCGACGTAATCGAGGAAATCCTTCTGCGTCATCCCGACGCCATCTTCCGGCAGGCAGTCGGCCACGAACTCCTTCTCCAGCGCCACCCCCTCGCGCATGAACGCGCCGAGCTCCTCCTCGAACTCCGGGGTGCGGATGTCGGGGTTTTCCGCGAAAAGCTCCGTCAGAATGTAACGCCCAAGCGCGATGTGGTTGGACTCGTCGCGCAGCGTGTACTGGAACATCTGGCCGATGCCGGTCATCTTGTTCTGGCGGTGGAGCGAGAGGATCATCGCGAAAAGCGCGTAGAACTGCGTCCCCTCCATCACCTGCGTGATGCCGAAGATCGCCTTGGCGAACTTCTGCTTGTTCTCCGTCACCGTGAGGTTGATCCCCATTTTCAACTCCGGCATGTGCCGGGTGATGAACGCGTTTTTCTTCTGGATGCTCGGAATGTCCTGGAACTTCGCCGTCACTTCGTCGAGGTCGATGTTCAGGCTGCCGATGATGTGGAGGAGCGAATCCATGTGGATCGACTCCTCGGCGATCTGCCGGAGCGCGGCGTGCTTGAGCTCCGCCGCAGTGAGGTTCTCCTCGATCACATGGAGCACGCTGTCGCCGACGATCCCCTCCGCCGCCGAGAAATAGCCGACCCCCATCTCGATGATCCAACGCTCCTTCGGGCTGAGCGCGCCGGTGTTCCACTGGGTGCAATCCTTCGTCATGTCGATGACATCCGGCTCCCAGTGGTTCGCCTTCATCTGTTTATAGATACGGTACGCCTCGTGATACTTCAGGGGGAGGACGTTCAACTCCGCGCTGCGCAACCCGTTGATGACGCTCTTGCCCGCGAGCCGCTCCCGCGCCTTCGCTTTGTCGAGGCGGAAAGTCTTGTTGCCGATGGTGTAGACGGCGCGTTCTCCCGTGGAGGCGGAAGCCGTCTCCCCGGAGGGAGCGGCTGGAGTTTGGATGCTGGAATCGGTCATGGAAAGAGGCTGGAGGACTTGGGAAGTGGAGAGCGTTGGAAGACTTGAAGGGCTAGGGAAGCTGGGGGCTGGGGGGGTCTTGGAGGGTGCGGGGAGGGTGCGGGCCGCCCGGCCCTCCAGCGTGCTTTCGGCGGGCTGCCGGAGTCAACTTCGGAGTGCGGATCGGCTACGGTTTGGACGGCGCGCGCAGCCACCGGCAACCGTCTTGCTCTTCGGTCCCCCGGCTCCGCCGTCGAGGCGGGAAGCCGTTGAAAGCCCG
>CAZYVL010000085.1:0-2634 GCA_964651005.1 uncultured Chthoniobacteraceae bacterium
CCTGTTCGCCATCCTTCTCGACCCAGATGTCCGCCTTGAAGCGGTTGCACACCTTGACGAACATCGCCGAAGGGCGCGCGTGCAGCCCCAGGCGGTTCTGGATCGTCACCTCCCGGCTGATTTTCTCTTCCTGACTGCTGGGTGTTCTGCGGCTAAGTAGGCCCATTAGTTTGGTTTCTGCATTGAATTCAAAAGTCGCTCATTAAACTCCCGCGCACAGTTCTGCCCCATGCCCTTGAGCTTCTGATCCAGCGCCGCCACTTCGACCAGCCGCGCCAGATCCCGGCCCGTGCGCACGGGAATCGTGATGTGCGGAACGGGAATGTCCAGTATTTCGTAGAATTCCTGTTCCAGTCCGATTCTATCCACTTCTTCGAGTTCTTGCCAATCTTTTAGTGTGACGATGAGATCGAGCTGTTTTTCGATCCGTACCGACCCCGCGCCGAACATCGACCGGACGTTGATGATCCCCAGGCCGCGCACCTCCATGTGGTAGCGGGTCAGCTCCGGGGAGGTGCCGACGAGCTCATGCCCGCCGACCACGCGCAGCCGCGTCACGTCGTCGCTCACCAGCGAGTGCCCCCGCTCGATGAGCCCTAGGACGACCTCGCTTTTGCCGATGCCGCTGGAGCCGCGCACCATCGTCCCGACCCCCATGATGTCCACCATGCTGCCGTGCTCGGTGCGGGTCGGGGCGAACTCGGCCTCCAGCGTGAGCGTGGCGGCGTTGATGAAGTTCATCGTCACCATCGGCGTGCGGAAAACGGCAGTCCCGATCGCATCCGCCTCTTCCAGAAGGATTCTGGAGGGGCGTGCCCCGCGCGAGATGACCAGGCACGGGAAGCGCCGCTCCAGGATCGCCCGCAACCGGCTGCGGACCTCCGCGTCGGGGAGGCTTTTGAGGTACGCCAGCTCGGCGCTCCCGAGCACCTGGATGCGCTTCTGGGCGAAGTAGTCGAAGAACCCGGAGAGCGCCAGCCCGGGCCGGTTGATCGTCGGCTCGCGGATCCGCCGCTCGAACCCGGTGGCGGAGCCCGCCAGCGAAAGCGCGAGCTTTGCGGCGTGGCGGGCATAAAAATCCCCGACGGTGATCTTCGGATACCGGATGCGGGGCTGCACGGGCATGGGGAGGGGCGCTGGCGCTGACACTTCCGGGCGGGCCGCCACCGGCACCGCCCCGGCTGTGGGTTTCAGGAGAAAACCGGCTCGATCAGGCCGAAGCCGTCATCCTTGCGGCGGTAGAGGACGTTGATGCGATCGGTTTTCGGGTTGTGGAAGACGACGAACTGGCGGCTCGACATTTCGAGCTGGAGCACCGCTTCGTCCAGGTACATCGGCTTGACGGGGTACTTCTCCGTCTGGATCACGCTCGGCTCGCTCTCGGCGTGCTCGTGGAAGCCGTCCAGGCTGAGCACCTGCTCCTCGACATGGCGCACCTCGCCCTTGCGCGGGCGGTGCTGGCGCATGATCTTGGTCTTATACTTGCGCATCTGCTGCGCGATTTTGTCCATCACCTGGTCGATGGAGCCGTACATGTCGGTCGTCTCGGCCTCCGCCTCGATGGTGATGTGGTTGGCGCAAAAAAGGATCACTTCGGCGATGTGCCGGTATTTCTGAACGTCGAGGATGATTTGCGCCTCGATGATGCGCGGGTAATCGAGATGCAGCCCCTCCACTTTCTTGGTGGCGTAGTCTTTCATCGCCTCCGTGACGCTCAGATGGCGACCGGTGACTTGGATGGGCAGGTTTACGTTGGCAATTTGCATGCTTTTTATCCTCCTGTTCTGTTGGGTTGAAAATTTTTACATCTGGAAGCGTTCGCCCAGGTAGAGCTGGCGGCTGATCGGGTCGTTGATGAGGAAGTCTTTGGTCCCCTCGCTCTCCACGCGCCCTTCAAAGATAAGATACGCCCGGTCCACGATGGATAAAGTCTCGCGGACGTTATGGTCGGTAATGAGGATCGCCAGGCCCGATTTGCGCAGGTTCTCGATGATCTGCTGGACATCGTAGACGGCGATGGGATCGACGCCGCTGAACGGCTCGTCGAGCATGAGCAGGCTCGGCTCCGCCACCAGCGAGCGGGCGATGGTCAACCGGCGTTTCTCGCCGCCGCTGAGCGTCAACGCCTCCTGCCGGGCGACATGCTCGATGCCGAACTGCGTGAGCAGCTCCGCGCACCGGCTCTTGCGCTGCTTCTTGCCGAGGCTGGTGGTCTCCAGGATCGCCATGATGTTCTGCTCCACGGTGAGCTTGCGGAAGATCGACTCCTCCTGGGGAAGATACCCCATTCCGAGCCGTGCGCGACGGTGCATCGGAAAATTGGTCATGTCCTGCTCCTTGAAGAAGACCTTTCCGCCGTTGGGGCGTACCAGGCCGACGACCATGTAGAACGTCGTCGTCTTGCCCGCGCCGTTGGGGCCGAGCACCCCGACGATCTCGCCCGGGTGAACGTGAATGTCCACCCCGTTGACCACGGAGCGGCCACCGTAGATCTTGACCAGCTTTTCCGTCCGGAGGATCGGCTGCCGGGTGGGCGTGGCCGCGGGCTGCACGGAAAGGGGGCGGTTGTCGGTTGCGGTGCTCACTGCGTCAAGGGCAAACGGGGGGATTCGGGCCTGGCCATCGGGAAAGCGG
>CAZYVL010000085.1:2734-9230 GCA_964651005.1 uncultured Chthoniobacteraceae bacterium
GGTCGAGCGGGGGGGATCGGAAGACTCCTGGATGACCGTCTTTGTCGGGCCGATGGCTTTCAGGCGGCCAGCCCGGTTGAGGATCATCACGGTCCCCTCCTCGGTGGCGACCTGGTTGTTGATCCCCTGCTGGATCTGCGGCCAGCCGGTGAGGGTGACATCGCCCGTGGTGGCGTTGTACTCGGCCCGCGCCGCCTTGCCGACGTAGTGTGTCACCTCGCCGTTGGCGGCCACCTTGTCCTGGGTGATGAGGACGTTCCCCTCCGCGACCACCCGCTCCAGCCCGCCGCTCTTGTGCGGATTGGCCTTCTGCCCGGGTTTGGCGGGATCAACCGCTGAAGTCGTGGGAGTCGATGAGGTCACGATGGCAGCCGCACCCTCCCCTCCCTTTTTGTCCGGCCCGGATGGTTTATGGAGGTAGGCGGTGAGCTTGTCGCAGCTCAGGTTGAACTGGGCGTCCACCACCTTGACGTCCCCCGTGAACACGGCGACGCGCGCCTTTTCGTCGAAAGTCGTCTCACGGCTGGCGGTGATCTCGGTCGGCTGGCGATCCGCTGCGGTGCCGCCCGGTTTTCCCGGTTCCCCGGCGCTCCCCGGCGCGATGGCAGGGCGGGAGACGGATGCCGCCTCGCCCCCCAGCTCCAGACCGGTCGAGCGTGTGATCTGGAACTCGTTGTCGGCGTGGCCGGTCGCCGTGCCCAAAGCGGTCCAGAGGGTCCACGCGGAGAGCGCCACGGCCAAAAATGCGGGATGGGTGTTACTCACCGGAAATCTCTCCTTTCTGGGCCAGGTCAAAATTGTCGCGGTTAAAAATCAGCACCCGCACCGGCCCGGAGAACTTCCCCTCCCGGGTTTTCGTATCGAAGGTCATATTCCCCCCGGTCACTTCGAAGTCGGAATGGCGAATGGTCACGGGATTCACGCTGGTAAGCACACGGGTTTGAATATCCATCAGAGATTCCGGCATTTCGATGATGATGTCCAGTTTTCCAGCCTCGTCAAAGGTTTCAATCCGGAGGTTTTGCAGCTTGAGGTGCGTTTCGTCCACGCGGAAGGCGGAACCGATCTCAAAGGACATCCGCAGGTGTCCATCGGGGCCGCGGTCGGGGAGCTTGATCCCGCTCGCCCCATGCCCGATGGGAAAGGGAACGCCAAAGATTCCGGCGGCCCCGTCGGCCCCGTCGGCTTTTTCCTCCCGGTGCTCTTTTTTCTTTTTATCCTTCGATTTCGCCCCGGCAACCGACGGAGCCCCAACGGCCAGCGCAAAGGCAAGCAGCACCCCCGCCCCGGAGCGGAGCGTCCGGGAGAAAACCGGAAAATCAGCGCGCCGAGTGGACCAGTTCATGGATCGCCGTGAGTTTTTTGAGAAGGGCAGGCAGCCGCGCCAGGGGAATCTGGTTCGGCCCGTCGGAGAGCGCCTTTGCCGGATTTTCGTGGGTTTCGATGAAAACCCCGTCGCACCCGGCCGCCACGGCCGCCCGCGCGAGCACCGGGGCAAGAATGCCGTCCCCGGAAGTCTTGTCCCCCGCCCCGCCGGGACGCTGGACAGAATGGGTCGCGTCGAACATCACAAGATAACCGGCCTCCCTCATCCAATACAACGAACGCATGTCCGCGACAAGGTTATTATACCCGAAGCTGACGCCGCGTTCCGTGAAAAAGAAGCTCCGGCAGCCGAAGCGTTCCATCTTCTTCGCAATGTTTTTGACATCCCAGGGAGCGAGAAACTGCCCCTTCTTGACGTTCACGACGCGGCCCGTTTCCGCCGCCGCCCGGATCAGGTCGGTCTGGCGGCAGAGAAAGGCGGGGATTTGCAGGATGTCGATGAACTCGGCGGCGGCGGTCGCCTCTTCGGAGGAGTGCACGTCGGTCGTCACCGGCACGCCCAGTTCCGCCCCGACGGAGGCGAGGATCTCGCACCCGTCGCGCACGGAGAGACCGCGAAAGGAATCCACAGAGGTGCGGTTCGCCTTGTCGTAGGAGGCTTTGAAAACGAACGGGACGCCGAGATCGCCGCAAATCCGGCCGAGCTTGCGGCCCATGCGGCGCACGAACCGTTCGGACTCGATGACACACGGCCCCAGGATAAAGACCGGCTTGCGCCCCCCAAGGGTCAGGGGGCCGATTTTCAGGGACTTCCGCGGCATGGCTCAGGGGGTTTTCCGCTCTGAAAGCCTGGCGAACTCTTCCTGAAGCCCGGTGAGGCTGCCGGTGATCGCCGCCTGCTCGTCGCCGTTGAGGTTGCCGCGTGTTTTCGCCTCGATGGCGGCGAGCTGCTCGATGAACATCCGGGCAAACTCAAGGTTCACCTGCGGCTGGCCGGTCTGGGGGTGCGGGGTCCTTCCCAGGAACAGCCCGGCGCTGTGCGTGTGCATCCGCACGAACTCGATGAACCGGAAGGTCATCTCGCCCGAGGAAACGGTGGTTTTCTGAACTTCTGCCATGCGACGTCAACAGCCAGGGGTTTGGAGTTTGGAATGGGGAGAAACAAGGCGCGTTTTCGCGCTTTCCCGTTCACGCTAGTGGAGCCGCTGGCCTCCTTCAAGCGGCAACTTCTCCCCCGTCTCCACGCCGAGGCGCCCGAGTTCCTCCAGAAGCGCGTCGTGACGGCGGAAATCGTACGGGATTGCCCGGAACCCGACCTCGCGCGCTGCGACGATGTTGGCCGGGAGATCGTCGATAAAAACCGTCTCCTGCGGCGCGACGCCGAAACGTGACGCCGCCAGCTCGTAGATGGCGCGCTCGGGCTTGGCGCAACGCGCCTCAAAGGAATAAACCGCGTCTGCAAAACAGCCGAAAAGCGGGTAGCTCCTCTCGAAATAGGCGGCGTGGATGTCGCTCGTGTTCGAGAGAAGATAAAGTGGGTAACGGCCATGCAACGCCCCCACCAGCTCCGCCATCGGCGTGTGGACCTCGAAGATCCCTTCCCACGCCTGCACGAACTGCTCCTCCGTCCCGCGAAAGCGCAGCAGCTCGAAGACCTCGCCCAGAAACGCGGCCCGGTCGATCCGCCCCGCCTCGTAGCGCACTTTGATCGCGTCCACGCGCTCGGCAAACCCGGCGGCGGGTTCCGCCCCGCAGAGCGGGAGAAGCTGCCGGAAGGCGAGGCTGAAGTCGAAGCGGAGCAAGACGTTGCCGATGTCGAAAACGAACGCGCGGATCATGGGGTGGAAAACAGTGGATCGCTTCCCGGCGAAGCACAAGCCTTTCGCGCGGGCTATGCCCTCCGCTCCTCCGCCAGCCCGAGGACGAAGCGCGCGATCGCCTCCGCCGCGCCGGGGCGGCTGAGGCGCTCCACGTTCGCCCGCCATTTCGCCCAGAGCACGCCCCCCACCGCAAACGCGCTCTCCACGGCGGCAACGGCCTCTTCCGGGCTTTCCGCCAACATGCCGCACCCGTTCTCCAGCAGCAGCCGGGCGTTCCCCTCCTCCTGGCCGGGGATCACCTTCGTCATCAGCATCGGCGTCCCCGCCGCGAGCGCCTCCTGCACGGTCGCCCCCCCGGCCTTGCCGACGAGCAGATGCGCCCCAGCCATCAGCTCCGGCATCCGATCGGTCCATCCGAGAACCTCTGGCCGGCTCCCGGCGGGGGCACCCTCTTCCACGGCGGCGCGCATCCGCGCTTGCCACCGGGGGTCGCGGCCCGCCGCGACTTTCAGCGCAACCCCTTTCCCTTGCAGGGACGCGAGCGCCCGCGCCATCCCGAGCGCCTCCTCCTGCTTCCCTCCGTTGGCGACATAAAGCACGCGCCACGGCTCGCCCGCTCCCGGGGGCGGCTTGAGGCCCGCCAGCCCGGCGTAGCGCGGCGAAACCGGGAACCCGAGAGGGTGGATCGTCTCCGGCGCGATCCCCGCCGCGCGCAGCACCGCTTCCGTCTCCGCGTTGGCGACGACAAAGCCGTCGCTGCGGCAGCGGTACCAGATCGCGTTGATGGTGATGGAATCGGTGATCACCGTCACCAGCGGGAAGGGGCGCGGGCGATTGCGGTAAATCTCCGCGATCAGGCACGGGTAGAGCGGGAACGTGCAGACCACCGCGTCCGGCTTCTCCTCCTCCAGCACGGCCTCCATCGCGCGCCGCAGCGGGGCAAACGCGCCGAGCAACCCTTCCAGAGCCGTGCTGGAGTCGATCGCCCCGTAGATTTTCTCCCAGACCGCCGGGGCGCGGTTGATCGTGGCGAGGTAGGCTTTCTTGAGCCACTCGTTGGCGCGGCCGTAGGTGATTTCCGGCAGGTCGAGCACCTTCGCTTCCACCGCCCCCGGCGCCACGGCATCGAGCGCCATGCGGACGCTCCGCGCTGCGGTGTTATGCCCCTCGCCGTAGCCCGCGCTCAGGAGGAGGATCGTCTTCGCGCCCGCACGGGGCGGAGATTTCTCGGCGAAGCCGGGTTGGAGGGGAGAACGGAACAAGGGATGGAATGCGGGATGAGCGGGTCCGGGGGAGAGTAAACCGGGACAAACAGAATGCGGCAAGTTTTGCCCGATGCTTGCGCCTCCGGCATCTCCTGCTACGATCCACCCGCCGTGGGTAAAACATCGCTCCTCGTCACCGTCACTCTTCTTGTGGCGGCCTTTCTCCCGACGCCACGGCAAACCCGGGCCAGGGAAATGACCGACACGGAGAGGAAGGCGGCCTTTCTTCATTCGCGGGACAACGATGCTCCGCGCGTACCCGCCAAGCCAAGCGCGCCAAGCGTGGCAAAACCGTCGCCCGTGGCTCCTCCCCCTCCTCCTCCACGGAGCGAAGTCCGGCAGGCCGCGCCCAAAAAGAGGCCGAGGCCGAAGCCGAAACCCGCCGTGCGGAGGCCGCGCTCCCCCTCTTCCAAGCTGCCACCTCCGCCGCCCCCGCTCCCCCCTGCCCCGAGGAACACCCCGCGCCCCGAGCCGACCCCGCGCCCCCATCCAGTGACGAAAACGCCGAAAGCGGCGATTCTGGTGGAAAAATCCGCCCCGGATCATGCGGATGAAGTCGTCCCGCCTCCGCCGCCCGAAAAGCGCGGCTGGTTCAGCCGCTGGCGGCACCCGAGCTACAAATACCTGACCCCCTCCGTCCGCGCCGCGCTCGACCGTGCGCGCGTCCGGCAGCACCGCTGGGTCTACATTGTCGTGCACCATTCCGGCACGCGCCAGGGGAACGCAAAGGCATTCGACTACTACCACCGGCATGTGCGCAAGATGCCCAACGGGCTGGCGTATCATTTCGTGATCGGCAACGGCACCTCCTCGGGCAACGGCGCCATCGAGATCGGCTCGCGCTGGACCCGGCAGATCAACGGCGGGCACGTTCACTCGGATTATCTCAACGACATTGCGCTCGGGATTTGCCTCGTCGGCGATTTCAATCACGACAACCCGACCCGGCAGCAGCTTGAGGCGCTCGACGAACTGGTTCGTTATCTCCGCAAGCGCGTGGGCAAAACCAACCGCAAGGAGGCCGCCGTCCTCCCCCACAAGGAGATCAACCCGGTGCCGACCCAGTGCCCCGGCAAACACTTCCCCTACCGCTGGCTGCACAGCCGCTTCGACTGACGCCATGCCTCCCTCCTCCGCATCCCGCCTCAACCTGGGCATCACCGGCGTCTCCGGTTTTCTGGGCAGGCGGGTGGCGGAGGTCGCCGCGCGCGCGGGGCACCATGTCTGCGGCTTTTCCCGCAACCGCGGCGCGGAAATCCCCGGGTGCGCGGAGATGCGGGAGTGGGAGCCGGAATCGCTCGATGTCTCGGGGCTCGACGCGGTGATCCACCTCGCGGGCGAGCCGATCTTCGGGCTCTGGACCGCTGCGAAAAAGCGGCGCATCCTCGCGAGCCGCCGCGACGGCACGCGGGCGCTCGTGGAGGCGATCCTGGCCGCCCGGCACGCCGGGAACGGGCCGGGCGCACTCGTCTGCGCCTCCGGCATCGGCTACTACGGCCCGACCGGCGAGACGGAAGCCGACGAGACCACCCCCGCCGGGCACGATTTTCTCGCGGAGGTCTGCCGGGCGTGGGAGAGCGAGGCGCTGCGGGCGCAGACCGAAGGGGGCGTGCGCGTGGCGATCCTCCGCTTCGGCGTGATCCTGGGGCGGGAGGGAGGCGCGCTCGCGAAGCTGCGCCCGCTTTTTCTGGTGGGGCTGGGGGCGAAGTTTGGTGACGGTCGCCAGTGGGTGTCGTGGATTCACGCCGGGGATGCCGCCCAGCTCGCGCTCCTCTGCGCGCTCAACCCGGGCGCGCAAGGCGTTTACAACGCAGTGGCGGAGGCTCCGGTGCGCCACGACGCTTTTACCGACGCCCTGGCCCGGAAGTGGCATCGCAAGGCGCGGCTGCGCATTCCCGCGTTCGTCATCCGGGCGGGCCTCGGCGAGTTCGGCGCGACGCTGCTGGAGAGCCAGCGCGTCGTCTCCCGGCGGCTGCCGGAACTCGGCTACGTGCTTCACTGCCCGACGCTGTGAGCCTCCGCCCTGGCCTCGGCTGGAGGAGGGGGTGGCGGCGGCACCCAGTTGCGCGTGGCGTAATCGTAGAG
>CAZYVL010000085.1:9330-11076 GCA_964651005.1 uncultured Chthoniobacteraceae bacterium
CGGCTGGAGGAGGGGGTGGCGGCGGCACCCAGTTGCGCGTGGCGTAATCGTAGAGGGTGCCGACGATCATGATCGCCAGCCAGAGGTACGCCGCGCCCGCGAAGACGAGCACCTCCCGGCTGCCATAGCCGACGTGCATGAACACCAGGACGATCAACACCGCCTTGGCCACCGCGATCGCCAGGGCCACGGCCAGCGAGAGCCGCCCAAGGTCGAACTGCGCGGCAAACACCGTCAACGCCAGCAGGAACATCAGCACGGCCCAGACGCGGGCGAAGGTCCGAACGGTGGGGGAAGAGGCGGCGGAGTGCATGGGTTCAGAGCCGGTGCCCGGCCAGGTAGAGAAGCGGAAAAAGAAAAACCCAGACGAGATCCACGAAATGCCAGTAAAGCCCGGCGTTGCGGATCGCGTTCACGGAAACCGACGCGCGCGCCTCGCCGCGCAGCCACCACGCCAACCCGCCGAGGAGGACCACGCCGATGGCGACATGCAGCGCGTGCAACCCTGTCATGATAAAATAGAGCCAGAAGAAAAGCTCCCGCTGCCCCGGGATCGGCCCGCCGCCCTGGGAGAGCAGGCCGACCGCGCCGCCCCCCGGGTGCGAAAGGCGCTGGAGCTGCGCGGTGAACCCCGGCAGATCGCCCTCCCGGATGACGGCGGCATACTCCGTCCCCTTGATCGCGAGGAAAACCACCCCCATCGCTGCCGTCACGGCGAGCGCGACCGCCGCCCGGCGTGGCCGCCCCTGCTCGGCGAAAAGAACCCCCGTTGCCATGATGAAGCTGCTGGTAAGAAGCACACCGGTGTTGATCGTCCCGAGCACGGTCTCCAGATGGCGGCTCCCCTCCTCCACCTGCGCCGGGTACGACCAGCGGACATAGGCGTAGCAGAGGAAGAGCGCGCCGAAGAAGAGCACCTCCGTCGCCAGGAAAACCCACATCCCGAGCGTCGCCGCCGCCTCCTGCTGGCCGAGCGTCTCGAAGTGCGAGTGCAGCCGTTGCGCACCGCCGTCCCGGTTTTTCACGAGGCGGCCCCCCTTTCCGGTGGTGGTTGGGCGGGCATCGGATAGGCGTATGGCCCTTCCGTCACCGTGGGCGGATCGGGAAAATTGTGCGTGGGCGGCGGCGAGGGAACGCTCCACTCCAGCCCCGTCGCGTGCCACGGATTGGCGGGCGCGCGCTTGCCGTGCTTGAGCGACCAGAGCAGGTAAACGAGCGGCAGCAGATAGCCGACGCCGAGAATGCTCGCCCCGGCGGTGGAGAGGATGTGGTAGAACTGGAACTGCTCCGGGTAGGAGTGGTAGCGCCGGGGCATCCCGAGATACCCCATGACGAACTGCGGGAAGAACGTCAGGTTGAAGCCGATGAACGTCACCACCGCCGCGAGCCGCCCCATCAGCTCCGGGTACATTCTCCCCGTGATCTTCGGCCACCAGTAGTGCAGCCCTCCCATGAAGGCGAGGACCATGCCGCCGACCATGATGTAGTGAAAGTGCGCGACGATGAAGTAGGTGTCCGTCACGTGTACATCCACCGCCGTCGCGGCGACCATCAGCCCCGTCAGCCCGCCCGCAGTGAAGAGGCCGAGGAAGCCGAGCGCGTACAGCATCGGCGTGTCGAAAACGATGGAGCCTTTGTAGAGCGTCGCCGTCCAGTTGAACACCTTGATGGCCGAGGGGATCGCCACCAGATAGCTCAGGATGGAGAACATGAACCCGGAGTAGATCGACTGCCCGCTCACGAACA
>CAZYVL010000086.1:0-10954 GCA_964651005.1 uncultured Chthoniobacteraceae bacterium
TGCCCGCTTTTTGCCCGCTTTTCCCATGATCTTCCGGACTCTTTTCGCCCTCGCCTCCCTTCTTTTCCTGGCGGGGTGCGCCACCGATCCCCGCACCGACCGGGGCATCCTTTACCTGACTGACGAAGGGGGGATCGTGGCCGTCCCGCAAAGGCAGCGGGCCAACTTCGACAACATCTCGTACTGGGATGGCGACAACGTGCAGGGCGATCCCTTCGTGCTCATCCGCCTGAGCGAGCAGCGCGCCTACTTCTACAAGGGCAACCAGCTTGTCGGCGTCTCCTCCATCTCCACGGGGCGCGAAGGCTTTGACACGCCCACGGGCAAGTTCCGGATCATCCAGAAAGACAAGGATCACGTCTCCTCCGTCTTCGGCGATTATGTCGATGCCACCACGGGCGAGGTCGTTAAAAAAGATGCCGACCGACGCGTGGACAAGATGCCCAAGGGGGCGCGCTACGACGGGGCGAAGATGCCGTACTTCATGCGGATCGTCGGCGGAACGGGGATGCACGCCGGTTTTCTCCCCGGCTACCCCGCCTCGCACGGCTGCATCCGGATGCCGGAGTTCATGGCGGAGGCGTTCTTCCGCAACGTCAGCCTGAAAACGCCCGTCGAGATCGCCCCGTAGCGCCCCGTAGCGCCCCGTAGCGCAGCGACACTTTACCGCCGCTTTACCGCCGCTTTACCGCCACTTCACCGCGTAAAGACCTCCGCGATTTCCGCCTGGATCGCCTCCGCTTTCGCGCGCGGGTCGGCGGCGTTGCGGATCGGACGGCCCACGACGATGTAATCCGCCCCGGCCTCGAAAGCGGCGCGCGGGGTGACGATCCGCTTCTGGTCGTCCACGGCGGCGTTGTCCACCGGGCGGATGCCCGGGGAGATGATGAGAAGCCGCGGCCCGATCTCTTCGCGCAGGCGCGCCGCCTCCAGCCCGGAGGAGATCACCCCGGCGCAACCGGCCTCCAGCGCCCGCCGTGCGCGGGAAAGCACCAGCTCGGGCGTGTCGCAGGCGAAGCCGAGATCGGCCAGATCGCCCCGGTCGAGGCTTGTCAAAACCGTGACCGCGAGAATCTTGACGCCGCTGCCAGCCGCCACGGCGGCTTCCATGATCCCCTGGTTGCCGTGCACAGTGGCGAACTCCACGGGCCGCCCCTTGAGCGCGGCCACGGCGCGTTTGACCGTCTCCGGCACGTCGAAGAACTTGAGATCGACAAAGACTTTCTTGCCGCGCGCGGCGAGCCAGTCGATCAGCTCGAAGTACCCCCCTGCCATGAAAAGCTCCAGCCCGATCTTGTAGAAGAGCACCGTCTCCCCAAGGGTTTCCACGAGCGCCTTCGCTTCGGCGGCGCTCCCGACATCAAGGGCGAAGATCAGCCGTTCCCGAACCGGGATCGGTTTGGCGGAAATCAGGGAGGCGGAAGGGTGCATCGGCCCGGGAGATTACCGCTCCCGGCGGCCCAGTCGATGCTGAATTTCACGTTGCGGCCCGGCGCGACCGGTTCGAAATTGGTCTGCGCCCTCGCGGTCCCCCGGTCTCGGCGATCCTTTCCACCTTTTTATGGACCCAATGGACCCAATGGACCCAATGGACCCAATGGACCCAATGGACCCAATGGACTCTACGGACCCTACGGACCCGTTCCTATCCGATCTGGTCGCCCTGCTTGGTCAGCAGAGAGTCCTCTTCGAGCCGGAGCACCTCGCCGTCTACGGGTTTGACGGCACGGCGGCCCTTTCCGGGGAAGCCGCGTGCGTCGTCTTCCCGCAGACCACGGAGGAAGTGGCCGAGGTCGTCAAACGGGCCGCCGCGCGCAAAAGGCCGGTGGTGAGCCGGGGTTCCGGCACGGGACTGAGCGGCGGCAGCGTGCCGCAGCCGGGGAGCGTCGTCCTCTGCCTGGCGAAGATGGACCGCGTGCTGGAACTCGACGCGAAGAACCTGACGATCCTCGTGGAGCCGGGAGTGACCACCGCCACGGTGGCGGAAGAGGCGGGGCGCGTCGGCCTGCTCTACCCGCCGGACCCGGGTTCCATGAAGATCTCCACGATTGGCGGCAACGTCGCGGAAAACTCCGGCGGCCTGCGCGGGCTGAAGTACGGCGTCACGCGCGACTATGTGATGGGGCTGGAGGTCGTGATGGCCTCCGGCGAGGTGATCGCGCTCGGCAACAAGTGCGTGAAGGATGTCGCGGGGTACTCGATGAAAGACCTCTTCGTCGGCAGCGAAGGGACGCTCGGGGTCATCACGAAAATCCTCCTCAAGCTCGTGCCGGAGCCGCCCGCCCGGGCGACGCTGCTCGCCGCGTTCCCGCGCATGGACGCGGCGGCCGAGGCGGTCTCCTCCCTCATCGCGGAAAAGATCGTCCCGTGTACGCTGGAGTTTCTCGACCAGACGACGATCCTCTGCGTGGAGGAGTTCGCGCAGATCGGCCTGCCGCTCGACGCCGGGGCGATCTTGCTGATGGAGAGCGACGGGCACCCCGCCGCCGTGGCCGAGGAAGCCGCGCGGATGGAGACGCTCGCCCGCCGCCACGGCGCGAGCGAGGTGCGCCTAGCCCGGACGGAAGACGAAGCGGCGCGGCTCGCCTTCGCGCGGCGCTGCGCCTTTTCCGCGCTGGCACGCGTCGCCCCGACCACGATCCTGGAGGACGCCACCGTGCCGCGCAGCGAACTGGCGCGGATGGTCCGCTTCATCCAGGAGAGCGCCGCGCGCCACCGCCTGCGGGTCGGCACGTTCGGCCACATGGGCGACGGAAATCTCCACCCCACCTTCCTGACCGACGAGCGCGACGGGGAAGAGATGCTCCGGGTGGAAGCGGCGATGCAGGAGATCTTCGAGTTCGCGGTGCAACTCGGCGGCACGATCACCGGGGAGCACGGCGTCGGCCTGGCGAAAAAGCGGTTCCTGCCCGCCGCCGTCGGCGAGGCGAGTCTCCACCTGATGCGGCAGCTTAAAAAAACGCTCGACCCGGAGGGGGTTCTCAATCCGGGGAAAATCTTCGATCCCGAGCCATGAAGCCACGCCGGAGAGCCACCACGCCCACCCTCCGCGCGATCGCGCGGATCGGTCGCGCCGCCCCGCAGGGCCACGCGGCAAAGGGAAAGAGGAGACCGCTCTACCTCAAAGACCTCGATTATCCGCTCCTCCAGCAGTGCATCCACTGCGGCCTCTGCCTGCCGACTTGCCCGACCTACGACGCCACGCGGCTGGAGCGCAACAGCCCGCGAGGCCGCATCGCGCTGATGCGCCGAATCGCCGACGGCAAGCTGGAAGTGACCGAAGCGTTCGGGCGGGAAATGGCGTTTTGCCTCGGCTGTCTGGCGTGCGAGACGGCCTGCCCGGCGGGGGTGGAATACGGCACGCTCTTCGAAGCGGCGCGCGCCGACATCGAGCGTGCCCGCGTGCTTGCCACTCCCCGGCGCGACTGGGTTCGGCGGCTCACGCTGCGGATACTTTTTCTTCACCCGCGCCGGTTGCGCCTCGCCGGGAGACTTCTCTGGGCCTGCCAGGCAACGGGGCTGCCGTCGCTGGCGCGCGCGACGAGGCTCACCCGGCTGCTGCCGCGCAGGCTGCGCGAGCTGGAGGCGCTCACACCGACGGTCAACCGGCATTTCTCCGACGCGCTCATCGCCCCCATCGAGCGCCCTATTGAGCGCCCCGCCGGAGCGGCGCCGCGTTACCGGGTCGGGCTGCTCACCGGCTGCGTGCAGGATCTGCTCTACTCCGGCGTAAACCGCGACACGGCTGACGTGCTGCTGGCCAACGGCTGCGAGGTTCATACTCCGCGCCTCCAGAACTGCTGCGGCTCGCTCCATGCGCACAATGGCGACCTGGAAACCGCGCGCGAACTGGCCCGGCGCACCCTCGACGCGTTCGACCTCGACCAGCTCGATGCCGTGATTAGCAACGCCGCCGGGTGTGGCTCGCACCTCAAGGCATACCGACGGCTGCTGCGCGACGACCCGGCGTACGCCCGCCGCGCCGCGCAGTGGGATTGCAAGCTCAAGGACATTCACGAGTGGCTCGGCGAAATCGGGATCGTCCCGCCCGGCCCGGGGATCGAGCCGCTGAAAGTGACCTACCACGAAGCGTGCCACCTCTGCCACGGCCAGAAGATCACCCGCCAGCCCCGTGACGTGCTCCGCGCCATCCCCGGCCTGGAGCTGGTGGAGCTGCCGGAATCGACCTGGTGCTGCGGAAGCGCGGGCGTCTACAGCCTCACGCAACCGGAGATGGCGGGCGAACTCCTGCGGCGCAAGCTCGAAGCCGTGGACAAAACCAAAGCCCCCATCGTCGCCACCGCCAACCCCGGGTGCCTCGTCCAGATCGTCTCCGGCCTCCGCGCCTCGGGGCGCAAGATCGAGGCCGTCCACCCGGTTAGCCTCCTCGCACGCGCCTACCGGGAAGCGGCGCGATAAGCGTTCCCGCAGCCTCGAAGCGCCGATTGGATGGGCCTTGCGTGCTGATCGACGGGGATTTTTTCCTCGTCGTAAGGAGATATTCGGAACACGGTTGGCCTTTGTACCACCTTCGAGCCTCGGATTTAGCGCATGAAAGCTCTCCTCTACACTTCAACCCTTCTCCTCGCATTCGCCCCCACTCTCCTCAGCCAAACCTTGACGCTGGACCCTCCCCCGCAGGAGCCTCCCCCGCAGGTGAGCTTTCAGAAACTTTCCTCCCGCCTGGCGATCATCGAAGGAGACCACAGCCTGGGCAGCGGCTTCGTCGCCACGCTCTCCGGGAAGCCGGTTCTGTTCACGAACTCCCACGTTCTAAGCGGCAACACAAAAATCCAGGCCAAACTCCTGAACGGAACCCCCCTCACCCTGAGCAGTCTTTCGGTCGCGGATGGGTATGATGTTTCCGTTTTTCAGCAAACATCCGTTCCAGAAGGGCTCGAAATCCTCAAAGACGTGGATGCCAACGTCTCCATCGGCGACGATGTTGTTGTCCTCGGCAACAGCCTTGGGGCGGGCGTTGTGACGGAACTGAAGGGAAAGGTGACCGGCATCGGGCCTGAACTCATTGAGATCGATTCCAAGTTCGTATCGGGAAACAGCGGCAGCCCGGTCATTCACGTCAAGACCGGAAAGATCATCGGAATCGCGACGTTTGCCACGGTCAGAAAATTGGAAGGTTTCGGCGAGGATTCGAAATTCAACAGCGTGGAACGCCGTTTCGCATACCGCCTCGATAACGTCCCGGCATGGTATGACATAAGCTGGGCTGCGTTTTCACGGGAATCCGCCGTGATCGGACAACTCCAGGACCGCACCGAAGACGCCTGGAAGCTCGCCGTGGATATTGCAGAGAACGGAAGGGTCACAAACTGGCGCGAGCATACGCGGAAAAACAATCACTTCGTGAACATCCTCAACCATTGGCAGAAGGTAGTGGCGCGTGGGTCCAGAACGTCAAAAGCACAAATGCTTCAAGAAAAGAAGCGGCTTCTGGTCGAAGTCGTGATGAGACTCCGCAGTGATTTGTCCTCAATCAAGCCCAATCAGTTTTCCGCATTCAACCGAAAGCTTTACGAAAAAATATTGAGCGATCGAAAAGAGTTAACCTCGTACTTCCAAAAGCTGGAAGATCAGCTCACCAACGACCCCGACCTCAGAACGAGGTAAACACGCCCGCCCCAGGGCGAATGCGTCGGCAGCCTTTGCCCTGGCTTCCTCGCGCGCCAAACGGCCTACCCTGCTCGCCACCCTCCCGGGGAGCGCCCTGGGCGATGCCGCCCTTCACCGTTACGGAGCCACCGAGAAAAGCGGCCAAGATTGAACTTACAGAACGTTTGTTACACCGGCTTGCCCAACTCCTGCGTGATCTCGGAAAGAGCCTGTTGTCGCTCCGTCTGCCAATGGCGATAAACCACGTCAATATCGACCGAAAGGCGCGGCATATCGCGGACCAACAAGTTGATGGCCGTTCCCCCTTTCATCGCGAAAATCGGGTTGGCAAAAACCTCGGGAGCGGCTTGCAGCAGGAGGCGAACGGTGTCGATGTAGGCTTTATCCATGCGGTTTCAGACTCAAGAGAGTGCCGTCTTTGAGGCGACTGATCCAACGCTTTTCACTGCCAACCGGCAATGGGTAATCCTTCAGCAGTTGATCGACGTCCACCACCTTGGTTTCCCGTGCCCAGGCAAGAAAGAGACGAACCGCTTTCACGCTGACGCAACAGGTGAGCAGATCCCCCAATACCTTGGTGCGGGGGTTGCGCAATCCATCGAATATATTCCGTGCTTCTTCAAGATCCTGATGTCGTCCCACCTCCGAGAGCATTTCCAGAACGGCTTGCTCCGGGACGGATACCTGCAAACCCTCCGCCACTCCAAGTGGAGTCGTCAGGCTTTTCGAGGGAAGAGACCGGTCCTTCCACTTGAAGAGCCGAGAGCGCGAGTAGCGGGCCGGAAACCGCGATGCAAACCACCCAGGCAATTCCACCCGGACATCGCCCCACAATAGCACCCGCTCCCTGGCTCCAAGGTTATGGCGAACTCCCTGCAAGGCGAGGGCGCTTTTGCTGGCGACATGCAGGCCGGGTACCCGTTTTTGAAGCAGCTTGATGCACTCGTGCAAGCTCAGGGTGTCATCCGGGAACGCATACACGCCTTGTCCCAACCGTTGGAGCCAGCCGCTCTCCACATATCGAGCGGCCTGCTTCGAGGAAATCCCCACCGATTTCAGCGCGTCAAGATCCAACGGTACGCCACGAGGCAGTTTCGTATTCAGTGACTTGATTAGGGAATGTCGTGAAACCACCCTCATAGGTGGAAAATAAACGCAATTTTCAAACAATCGCAAGGAAGATGATTGAAAAACGCCGACGTAACAAACTTTCTGTAAATTCGATCTTGGCGGCCAGGGCCCAGTCTATAACTGGAGAAACCGGATCTCCGCGAAATGGCGGAAATCCGTATCAAAGGAAACGAGCCGCGCGCCCGACGCCTGGGCCAGCGCGGCGAGGTAAGCGTCCGTCCAGCGGTGGTTGGGGAATGCGGGCGTTTCCGAACTGGCGGCAAAGAGCGGTTCGATTCCGGCAGGCTCTGCCAGGAACACGACTTCGGGCAGGGCGCGGAAAGCACGATAGGCTTGCCATGCTTCGGGCGGGGTCAGCGGCTGGCCGTTCATGATGCGTGGATGGGTAATCAGCCGCAGGAAGCCAAGCATGGTCGTGCGGCAGAAAGCAAACCGTGCGGCGCTTTGGGTTTCCCAGTAAACCCGGGCCGCAGGGTGGTGCTGGTGATCCTCGTACGCCAAGGCAATCCAGACATTGACATCCAGAAGATCAGTGCCGGGCATCGTCTTCATCAAGGAGCCGCTGCATCCGGGCGTTGCTCATCGCGGGGATCATCCGCCCCGTGGCGCGGCGGGCGATGGGGATGGGACTATGCCCTCCGGGCGTCGCAGCGGACCCCGAGGCGGCAGAAAGGCTGCCATAAAGCCCCGCTTCGATATACCGGGCGATCAGGTCCTTCATGGCAACACCCCGTCGGGCCGCCAGGGCCTTGAGTTCCCGAAAGAGCGGATCGGGCAAATCGAGCGTCGTGCGCATGCCTCAATGTCGCGTTTGATGGGAAAACGTCAAGATGGATAAGCATCAACTCATCAACCCATCAAGAAAACATCTGGTGCAGCCTGATCCGCCCTGCCCAAATACCGGTGAGGGTCGAGCGGCCTTGAAAGAGCCACGGGCCAAGGGTGCCAACGGGCCGAAATCAACCCCCTCGCCGTCAATCGGCGCTCCCGCGCCTTCGCTGAAACGATAATCCCCTTGTAGCGGCAAAACCGGTCCGCATAGAGTTTAGTCCAGACCCAAGGCCCGATTTTTTTCGTTCACTCCATCCCGCAGCAGCACCGCCCCTTCCCATGCCCATCTCCGAAGACCTGATCCGCTCCGCCCTCTCGAAAGTCCGTTACCCGGGGTTCAGCCGGGATATTGTCTCCTTCGGCCTGGTGAAAGAGATCCGCATCACCGGGGCCGATGTGAGCGTGCAGATGGCGCTGGCGACCGCCGACGCGCAGGTGCCGCGCACGATCAAGGAGGAGAGCGAGGCGGCGTTGCGCGCGCTCCCCGGCATCGGCGGCGTGCAGGTGAAAATCGACGTGCAGGCGCCGCCGCAGGCCGCCCCGACCCACACGGCCAGCGCGATCCCGGGCGTGAAGCACATCCTCGCCATCGCCAGCGGCAAGGGGGGCGTGGGCAAATCGACTGTGGCGGCGAATCTCGCCATCGCGCTCCGGCAGACAGGGGCGACCGTCGGCCTCTGCGACTGTGACCTCTACGGCCCGAGCATCGCGCTAATGTTCGGCAGCCGCGAGCGGCCGATGGCGACGGAGGAGCAGTATATCATCCCGATCGAGACGGCGGGCCTCCGGCTGATGTCGATGGGCTTTCTGCTCGAAGACAGCTCTCCCGCCGTGCTCCGAGGCCCGATGGTGACGCGCTACACCCAGCAGTTCCTGCGGCAGGTGGAGTGGGGTGAGCTCGACTTTCTCATCCTCGACCTCCCCCCCGGCACGGGCGACATCCAGCTGACCATCGTGCAGACCGTCGCCCTCTCCGGCGCGGTGATCGTGACGACGCCGCAGGAAGTGGCGCTCATCGACGCGCGCAAGGCTTCCTCCATGTTCGGCAAGGTGAATGTCCCGATCCTCGGCCTGATCGAAAACATGAGCTATTTCCTCTCCCCGGGCGACGGCCAGCGGCACGCCATCTTCGGCACCGGCGGCGGCGAGCGGGAGGCGAAGCGCCTCGGCGTCCCGCTGCTGGGGGAACTCCCGCTCGACATCCCGACGCGCGAGGCGGGCGACCGGGGGTTGCCGATCACCGCAGCCAGCCCGGAAAGCTGGGTAGCCCAAGCATTTCTTGCCATCGCGCGGCGTTTGAGAGAGGATTTGCGCGCGTAGCCGCAACGCGCAATGCCAAGAGCCCCCCGCCCCACCCCCGACCCCATCCCCACCATTCCGTCTTTCCGGGGCCGCCGCCCCGAAGCGGACCGCGCGGCCGGTCGCATCCGAAACCTCCGTAGAGGAAACGGAGCAAGAGCAGCATTGACGGGCTGGTGTTTCTTATGAAAAGTGACCCCACCATCATGGACCATCCGAACAGTGACCATTCGGATCTCGTCAGAAATTCGGTGCTCTACAAAGAATTCCTGGCCGAGCGCGAAGAAATTCTCTGCCACAAGTGGATCGAAAGCGAGAAGGCCGGTTACGACATCGGCTTTGAGCGCGCCCTGCTGGACTGGATCGTCCGGCATCGTTCCGCCTGGCGCGAGAAACGCCAGCAGCCCCAACCCAACGACCAAGGCTCCACGCCCGCTTCCTGACCCCCTCCCCCTAACACCTCTGATACCCCTGCCCAATCCTCCGCTTCCCTTTCCCCTTCTCCTTTAACGGCGATCCCGCGAGGTTGCCAAGGAATCCTCCATGTCCGACTCCGACTCCCCTTCTCCCTCCCCCTCCCCTTCCCCTTCCGGCGCTCCGCCCGCCCCCTCGGCGCTTCTCTTTCTGGACGCCGCTGCCATCGACCGCATCCTGCGGCGCATCGCGCACGAGATTATCGAGCGCAACCCCGATCTCGACCACCTTGCCCTCGTCGGCATCCCCTCTCGCGGCGTGGAAGTGGCGCGCCGGCTCGTTTCGCTGATCCGCGAGTTCGGCGGGCACCCGGTGCAGACCGGCGTGATCGATGTCTCCATGCACCGCGACGACCTGCGGATGCGCCAGCGGCTCCTCCCCGTGGTCGCCTCGCACCTGCCGCCGAACCTGGAGGAACTCACCCTCGTGCTCGTCGATGATGTCCTCTACTCGGGCCGCACCTGCCGCGCCGCGATGGAGTCGATCTCCTCCTTCGGGCGGCCCGCGCGCATCCAGTACGCCGTGTTGATCGACCGCGGGCACCGCGAACTGCCGATCCGCGCGGACTACGTTGGCAAGAACATCCCCACCGCTCCCCGCGATCGCGTCTTCGTCCGGTTCGAAGCCGTGGACAACGTCCCCGACGCCGTTTGGATTGGTAAGCCCTAACCCCCCCCCAGCGCCCGGTACTACAGCGCCCTTTTCCATGCTCTCCGCGCCCGCCCAAACCAACACCGCCGCCTCCGCTCCGGTGGCCTCCCCCTGGCACCGCAAGGATCTGCTCTCCATCGAGGCGCTCTCTGCGGAGGAGATCGTCTTCCTGCTCGACACCGCCGCCGCCTTCAAGGAGGTCGGCGCGCGCGACATCAAGAAAGTCCCCTCCCTGCGCGGCAAGACGCTGGTGAACTTCTTCGTGGAGCCGAGCACGCGCACGCGCATCTCCTTCGAGCTGGCCGCCTTCCGCCTGAGCGCCGACGTGGTGAACATGACGGCGAGCGCCTCCAGCCTCACCAAAGGCGAGACGCTCCGCGACACGGCGCTCAACCTCCAGGCGCTCCACGCCGACATCATCGTCCTGCGGCACTCCTCGGCGGGCGCGGCCCAGTTCCTCGCGGAGCGGCTCGGCTCCAGCATCATCAACGCGGGCGACGGCGCGCACGAGCACCCGACCCAGGCGCTGCTCGACACCTTCACCATCCGCGAGAAAAAAGGGCGCATCGCCGGGCTGCACGTTGTCATCATCGGCGACATCCTTTTCTCCCGCGTCGCGCGCTCCAACATCCACGCGCTCCTCAAGCTCGGCGCGCGCGTCACGCTCGTCGGCCCGAGCACGCTCGTCCCGCGCTGTTTCGAGAGGATGGGCGTCACCGTGACGCACCGGCTCGACGATGTGCCCGACCTGCTGGAAAGCGCCGACGTGGTGAACCTCCTGCGCATCCAGCACGAGCGGCAGCGCAAGGAATACTTCCCGAGCCTCGGCGAATACACCGCGCTTTTCGGACTGACGAAGGAGCGCGCCGCGCGCCTCAAACCCGACGCGCTCATCATGCACCCGGGGCCGATCAACCGGGGCGTGGAGATCGACAGC
>CAZYVL010000087.1:0-10486 GCA_964651005.1 uncultured Chthoniobacteraceae bacterium
CACCAACTCCACACCAATCGCGGGTTGCCGGGAGGGGCGGTTGCGCCTATACCTCTAGGCTCCCATGAACTTCGAGACGCTCCCCGACGCGCACGGCCACTTCGGCCCCTATGGCGGCATGTTTGTGCCTGAAACGCTGATGACCGCTCTCAATGAGCTGGCGGAGGAGTACGCCCGCGCCCGCGAAGACGAAGCCTTCCGCCGGGAACTCGACGCGCTGCTGGGCGACTACGCCGGGCGGCCCACGCCGCTTTACTTCGCCGAACGCCTCACGCGCGAGCTGGGCGGGGCGAAGATCTACCTCAAGCGCGAAGACCTCCTCCACACCGGCGCGCACAAGATCAACAACGCGCTGGGGCAGATCCTCCTCGCCCGCCGCATGGGGAAGAAGCGGATCATCGCGGAAACCGGCGCGGGCCAGCACGGCGTGGCGACGGCGACCGTGGCCGCGCGGTTCGGCTTCGAGTGCGTCGTCTACATGGGCGCGGTGGACATGGAGCGGCAGGCGCTCAACGTCGCGCGGATGCGCTTTCTCGGCGCGGAGGTGGTCCCCGTCACCGCCGGGCAGGCGACGCTCAAGGAGGCGATCAACGAGGCGATGCGCGACTGGGTGACGAATGTTCGCCATACCCACTACATCCTCGGCTCCGCGCTCGGCTCGCACCCGTACCCGATGATGGTGCGCGATTTTCACCGGGTCATCGGCATCGAGGCGCGCCGCCAGATCCTGGAGCGCGAGGGACGCCTGCCCGATCTGCTGGTCGCCTGTGTCGGCGGAGGGAGCAACGCCATCGGCCTTTTTCACCCGTTCCTCGCCGATGCGACAGTGAAGATGGTCGGCATCGAGGCGGGCGGCGAAGGGATTCGCGAAGGCCGCCACGCCGCGCGGTTCCAGGGGGGACGGCTCGGCATCCTGCAAGGGACGAAGACCTACCTCCTCGCGGATGAGAACGGCCAGATCCAGCTCACCCACTCCATCTCGGCGGGCCTCGACTACGCGGCCATCGGGCCGGAGCACGCCTACCTGCGCGACCAGGGGCGGGTCGCCTTCGACTACGCCACCGACGCCGAGGCGCTCGAAGCCTTCCGCACCCTCGCGCGCCTGGAGGGGATTCTCCCGGCGCTGGAATCCGCCCACGCCATCGCCCACGTTCTGAAAGTCGCGGGCAAGATGCCCACCGATGCGATCCTCATCGCGAACCTCTCCGGCCGGGGCGACAAGGACGTGGCGCAGGTGATCGAGTATACCGGGGGTTAACGCAAACGATAAGCAGACGCGAATCTACAGTGCTTTCCGCTTCTGCCGGGCAAGATGCCGGAGGAACGCCTCCAGCGTCTCCTTGCTCACATGATGCTCGATCCCCTCGGCGTCCGACTCCGCAACCGCCCTCGGGATGCCCAGCGAGAGAAGAAACGCGACCACCGCTTCGTGCCGCCGCCGCGATTCCTCCGCCAGCGCCTGCCCCAGGCTGGTTAAAAAGATGGAGCGGTACGGCTGCGCGGTGACCAGCCCCTCGCGCTTGAGGCGCTGGATCGTGCGGCTGACGGTGACATGCGTGACGCCGAGGCGGCGGGCGATCTCGATGACGCGCGCTTCGCCGTGCTCCGCGATCAGCTCCGCGATCAGTTCCACGTAGTCCTGCGCCGTCTCCCGGGAGTGCTCCTCGCGAGTGGCGGGCCGGGGGGAACGGGCCGGGGGGGTGCGCCCCGCCTTCGCCTTTGCGGCGGAACCAGAACCCGGGCCGGAACGGCGGCGGGAGGCCGGAGGGGCGACAGGAAGGGCCGATTTGCTGGAGGGGCGATTCACTCCCCGCATCCAAACAGAAAAAAAGCGGGTTGACAACTTGCCGGAAATTTGTAGCCTGCGCTACAAATTTGGGCCTCGGGTCCGGTTTGTAGACGGGGCTATAGACGGAACTAATCGGGTCCACGGGGGCAATCCCCCCGCCCCCCGCTTCCTGTCCGCCGCTCCGCACAATTTATGTTTCAACCGTTTTTTCGACTCCTCTTCTCCGGCCTGCTCGCGGTGGCGCTGACCGGCGCGCCCACCCCCGCGCAAGCGGCTGGAAAGCCCAAGCGCGTCCTGACCACCTTCACGATCATCGCCGACATGGCGCAAAACGTCGCGGGAGACGCAGCCGTGGTCGAATCCATCATCAAGCCGGGGGCGGAAATCCACGAATACGAGCCGACGCCGCTCGATATTGTAAAGGCGCAGTCCGCCGACCTCGTGCTCTGGAACGGATTCGGGCTGGAACGGTGGTTTGAAAAATTCTTTAGCAACGTGAAGGGGGTGCCGAGCGTCGTGGTGACGGAGGGGATCGAGCCGATGGGGATCACGGAAGGCCCCTACAACGGCAAGCCGAATCCGCACACCTGGATGTCGCCCGCCAACGCGCTAGTCTACGTGGAGAACATCCGCAAGGCGCTCGGGAAGATCGACCCGGCCAACGCGGCCATTTACGACCGCAACGCCGCCGCCTATGCGGAGGAGCTGAAGGCGATCGACGGGCCGCTGCGCAAGAAGCTCGGGGAGATTCCGCCCGAACAACGCTGGCTGGTAAGCAGCGAGGGGGCGTTCTCCTACCTGAACCGCACCTACGGGATGAAGGAACTCTACCTCTGGCCGGTGAACGCCGACGCGGAGGGGACGCCGCAGCAGGTGCGCAAGGTGATCGATCTCGTCCGGGCCAATAAAATCCCCGTCGTCTTTTCGGAAAGCACGATCAGCGACAAGCCGATGCGCCAGGTGGCCAAAGAGACCGGCGCGCGCTACGGCGGCGTGCTTTATGTCGATTCGCTCACCGGCCCGGATGGACCGGCGCCGACCTACCTGAAACTGCTGGAAGCCAATGCGAAACGGATCGTGGAAGGATTCTTCGCAAACCGCCCATGAACTGCCATGAACCGTGATTTAACCAGCCAGGCCACACCGGCGTCCCCGGCCCAGTCCTCCGCCGCCGTTGCCGTGGAGGGGGTGACGGTCGCCTATAACAACGGCACCGTCGCCATCGCCGACGCGACGTTCCATCTCCAACCCGGGTCGATCTGCGCGCTCGTCGGCGTCAACGGCAGCGGCAAATCGACGCTTTTCAAGGCGATCATGGGGTTTGTCAAACCGGTGCGGGGGCGCGTAACGCTCAACGGCGAGCCGGTGGCCACAGCCCGCAAGCGCAACCAGGTCGCCTACGTCCCGCAGTCCGAGGAGGTGGACTGGTCGTTCCCCGTCAGCGTCTGGGATGTCGTCCTGATGGGGCGCTACGCCTCCATGAACTTCCTGCGCATCCCGAGGGCGGAGGACAAGCGGATGGCCGAGGAGAGCCTGCGCCGCGTGCAGATGTGGGAGTTCCGCGACCGGCAGATCGGCGAGCTTTCCGGCGGGCAGAAGAAGCGCGTCTTTCTCGCGCGCGCCCTGGCGCAGCAAGGCTCGATCATCCTGCTCGACGAGCCGTTCACGGGCGTGGACGTGAAGACGGAGGAGGCGATCGTCACGCTGCTGCGGGAGCTGCGCGCGGCGGGGCACCTTATCCTCGTCTCCACGCATAATCTCGGCTCCGTGCCGGAGTTTTGCGATCACGCGGTGATCATCAACCGGACGGTGCTCGCGGCGGGGCCGATTGCCGAGGTGTTCACCGAAGCGAACCTGACCCGCGCCTTCGGCGGCGTGCTGCGGCATTTCCGCTTTGACGAATCGACGGTGCAGAAGCACGACGGCCGCACCGTGACGGTGTTGACCGACGACGAACGGCCCCTGGTCTTCGGCAAGGGGGGGCATCTGGAGTTCAGCCGCCGCGCGGGGCGCGAAGAGATTGTCAAGGAGCGCCGGGCGCTCGAAGACGAGGAGGGCCAGCCCCAAGACAAGGGTGGCGAGGGCGGCGAGGGCGGCAACGAGGAGAAGCGCCCATGAGCGCCGAAACCCTCCTCATCCCGTTCCAGTACGACTACATGCTCAAGGCGATGTGGGTGAGCGCGCTCACGGGGGCCGTCTGCGCTTTTCTCTCCTGCTTTATCACGCTCAAGGGGTGGTCGCTCATGGGTGACGCCCTCTCGCACGCGGTCGTCCCAGGCGTGGCGCTCGCCTGGATGATGGGGGCCCCCTTCGCAGTCGGGGCGTTTCTCTCCGGGCTTCTGGCCGCCGCCGGGATGGGGATCGTCAAGGCGAAGACACCGCTGCGGGGCGACGCCGTGATCGGCGTGGTTTTCACCGCGTTTTTCGCTTTCGGCACGTTGCTGATTTCGGTCTTTCCGAGCGGCATCAGCCTGCGGACCATCGTGCTCGGCAATCTCCTCGGGATTTCCACCGCCGATGTCATCCAGATGGTGGCCATCTCCGGGCTGACGCTGCTGGCCATCGGGCTGAAATGGAAAGACTTCGCGCTCTTCTGCTTCGACCCCAACCAGGCGCGCGCCCTCGGCCTGAATACGACGGCGCTTCACTTCGCGCTGCTCACGCTGCTTGCCGCCACGGCGGTCGCCGCGCTCCAGACGGTCGGAGCCTGCCTGGTAGTGGCGATGCTGATTACGCCGGGCGCAACCGCCTATCTGCTCACCGACCGCTTCGGCGTCATGCTCTGCCTGGCGGGGGCGATGGGGGCGCTCACGAGTTTCGCGGGGGCGTACGCCAGCTATTTCCTCAACGGCTCCACGGGCGGCTGCGTCGTCGTGCTCCAGACGCTTGTTTTCCTCGCCGCGCTCGCCCTGGCCCCGCGGCACGGGATGCTCGCCGCCCGCGCCCAGCGGCGGCGGTTGCTGGAGAATCCGGCCATTCCGGCCAACCCGGTCGGCCCGGCCGCTCTCTGACATGAACTGGCTCACTCCTTTCCAATACGACTTCATGCTCGCCGCGCTTGGCCTCGGCACGCTCGTCGGCACGGTCTGCGCGGTTCTCTCCTGTTTTTTGATCCTCAAGGGGTGGTCGCTCATGGGCGACGCGATTTCGCACGCCGTCCTGCCGGGCATCGTTCTTGCCTACGCCGCCGGGGTGCCGCTGGCGGTCGGCGCGTTCGCCTCCGGGCTGCTCTGCGCCGTCGGCGTCGGGTTCATCAAGAACAACAGCCGCGTGAAGGAGGATACGATCATGGGCGTCGTCTTCACGGGCCTCTTCGGGCTGGGGCTGATCCTCTTCACGAAGATCGAGTCCGACCAGCATCTCCTGCACATTCTCTTCGGCAGCCTGCTCGGGATTCCGCGCGCGCAGATGCTGCAAACGGCGGGGATCGGCGCGGCGACGCTACTCGTCACGCTGACGCTGCGGAAAGATCTGCTCCTCTTCTGCTTCGACCCAAAGCACGCGAAGAGCATCGGCCTCAACACCACGTTCCTGCACTACCTGATGCTCTCGCTGCTCGCGCTCACCGTCGTCGCCTCGCTCCAGGCGGTCGGGGTGATCCTCGTCATCGCCATGCTCGTTACGCCCGGCTGCGTCGCCATGCTCTTTACGCACCGCTTCTCGCGGATGCTCTGGATCGCCGTCGGCACCGCCGTTTTCTCGTGCTTTGCGGGCACGTACGCGAGCTTCTTTCTCAACGCTTCCACCGGCGCGTGCATCGTGCTGGCGCAGGCGGTGGTGTTTGCGTTTGCCTTCGTCTTCGCGCCCAAACGGGGGCTGCTGGCGGGGATGCGGCGGGGGAAGGGGGCAGGCGGCAAGCCGGACGCCTCCTTTTCGCATTGAACCGGCCGCCGGGCGTTGTACCGTGCTTGCCGATGCAGCCCGCCATCTTTTTCGACCGCGATGGCACGCTGATGGAAGAGGTCCACTACTGCGCCGACCCGGGGCTGGTCCGCCTCTTCCCCGGCGTGGCTCCGGCGCTGCGGCGGCTCCGGGAGCGGGGGTTTCTCCTGGTGCTCATCACCAACCAGAGCGGGATTGGCCGCGGGATCATCACCCCGGCGCAGTATGAAGCCGTGCATGCGGAACTGCTCCGCCAACTCTCGTCCGGTTCGTCCGGTTCGTCCGGTTTGCCGCTCGACGCCGCCTATTTCTGCCCCGACGCCCCGCCGACCCCCTCCCCCCGGCGCAAGCCGGAGCCGGGGATGGTGCTCGAAGCGGCGCGCGACCTCGGGATCGACCTCGCCCGCTCGTGGTTCGTGGGCGACAAGGCGGCGGACATCGCCTGCGGACGCCGCGCGGGCACCCGGACGATCCTCGTCCAGACCGGGTACGGCGCGCGGGAGAGCGCGGCGGAACCCGATTTTCTCGCGAAAGATGTTGTCGCTGCCGCCGCGATCATCTTAGAGCATTGCCATGCCTTCCGCCGATAAGAGCGTCGTCGCCATCCTTCCCGCCCGGTGGGGATCGACCCGCTTCCCCGGCAAACCGCTCTTTCCGCTCGCGGGCAAGCCGCTGATCCAGCACGTCTGGGAGCGCGCCTGCCGCGCCCGGGCGATTGGCCGCGTGATCGTCGCCACCGACGATATCCGGATCGCCGAGGCGGTCACCGGGTTCGGCGGCGAAGTGGCGCTCACCTCCCCGCACCACCAGAGCGGCACCGACCGGGCGGCGGAGGTCGCCCGGAAGCTGGCGGAGGTTTCCCACGTCATCAACGTGCAGGGAGACGAGCCGCTGGTGGACCCCGCGCTGCTCAACCGGCTGGCGAAAACGATGCAGGCCGACGCGACAGTGGAGATGATCACGGCGGCGAGCGAATTCGGCCCCGGCGAGGAGATCGCCAACCCGAACGCCGTGAAGGTGGTCCTCGACCGCGATGGCAACGCGCTCTATTTTTCCCGCAGCGTCATCCCGCACCGCCGCGACGCGACCCCGGGCGACGGGGCGGCCCCCGTCCTGCGCCACCACGGGCTTTACGGCTACTCGCTCTCCTTCCTGCTCCGGTTTGTCCAGTGGAAGCCCTCGCCGCTGGAGCGGGCCGAAGCGCTCGAACAGTTGCGCGCCCTGGAAAACGGAGGCAAGATTCGCGTGCTGCTCACGCGCGGCCCTTCCGTCGGGGTAGACACGCCGGAGGACGCCGCCCGGGCCGAACGGCTCCTGAAACCGGCCAAACCGGCCAAACCAACCGGGGCGGGCCAGCGCCAGCGTGGGAAGTCCTCCCCCCGGAGCGGCGGCGACCGCTGATTTTTTCCGATTTTATGAAATATATTTTTGTCACAGGCGGCGTCATCAGTTCCCTCGGCAAAGGGCTTGCGGCGGCGGCGCTCGGCACGCTGCTCGAACACCGGGGGCTTCGCGTGGTGCTGCAAAAGTTCGACCCGTACCTGAACGTCGATCCCGGCACGATGAGCCCCTTCCAGCACGGGGAGGTCTATGTCCTGAGCGACGGCGCGGAGACGGATCTCGACCTGGGCCACTACGAACGCTTCACCAACGGCGTGCTCACGCGCGAGAACAACCTGACGAGCGGCCAGGTCTACCAGTCGGTGCTCGACAAGGAGCGCCGGGGCGACTACCTCGGCAAAACCGTGCAGGTGATCCCGCACGTCACCGACGAGATCAAGCGGCGGCTGCGGGAAGTGGGCGAGGAGCAGCGGTGCGACATCCTCATCACGGAGATCGGCGGGACAACCGGCGACATCGAGGGGCTGCCGTTCCTGGAGGCGATCCGGCAGTTCATGCTCGAAGTCGGCCCGCAGAACGTGCTCATCATGCACGTCACGCTCGTCCCGTACATCAAGGCGGCCGGGGAGCTGAAGACGAAGCCCTCGCAGCAGAGCATCGCGAAGCTCCGCGAGATCGGCCTGCACCCGCAGGTGCTCGTCTGCCGGTGCGAGAGGCCGCTGGACGAAGAGGTGCGCCAGAAGCTCTCGATGTTCTGTAACGTCCCGCTCGACGCGGTGGTGGAAGCGCGCGACGTGGACCATACCATTTACGAAATGCCGCTGATGCTCCAGGAAGAGCGGCTCGACCAGACGGTGGTGCGGCTTCTGCATCTGGAGAACGACCCGCGCGTCGCCCCGCAGGCCGACATGGCCAACTGGCGGAAGTTCGTGCAGCGGATCATCAACCCGAAGAAGCGCGTCAAGATCGCCGTGGTCGGCAAGTACATCGAGCTTCAGGACGCTTACAAGTCGATCTACGAATCGCTCACCCACGCCGCCGCCAGCCACGATTGCGGCATCGACCTCGTTCGCCTCGACGCGGAAACCGTGACGGAAGCGGACCTCGCCGATGTGGCGGGGGTGCTCGTTCCCGGGGGGTTTGGCGACCGGGGTGTGGAGGGGAAGATCCGCGCGGCGAAGTTCGCGCGCGAAAACCGCGTGCCGTACCTCGGGCTTTGTCTCGGGATGCAGATTGCCACCATCGAGTTTGCCCGCAACGTCTGCGGGCTGCACGACGCCAACAGCACGGAGTTCGACGAAAACACGCCGCACCCGGTCATCTCGCTCCTCGACGAGCAGAAGGACATCACCAACAAGGGGGCTTCGATGCGGCTCGGCACCTGGCCCACCCGGATCGTCCCCGGCACGCTCGCCCACCAGGTCTACGGCAGCGAGGCGGTCCATGAACGGCACCGGCACCGCTACGAGTTCAACCCCGACTACCGCGAGCAGATGACCTGCAAGGGGTTCGTCATCTCCGGCACCTCGCCCGACGGCGAGCTGGTGGAGATCATCGAGCTGAAGGATCACCCGTGGTTCCTCGCCTGCCAGTTCCACCCGGAGTTCCAGAGCAAGCCCAACCAGCCGCACCCGCTCTTCAAGGGGTTCCTCGCGGCGAGCCTGGCGCATCTGGGGTGAGCCGGGCGGCGCGACGTGTAAAGAAAATGCGGTTTTCTTTACAGATTCAAATCGATCTGTAAAATTTGGGGCGGATTCTTTCCTTATGGATTTCCGCCTCGATCCCCTGCCGGTCCGTGCCTCCGTTCTTCTGGAGACGCCGGAGGTGCTGCGGCAGGCGGCAAGGGCACACCGGCATCTGGCCGAGCTGAAAGGCGCGGCGGGGACCATCCCCAACGAGTCGATCCTGATCGACACCCTCGGCTTGCAGGAAGCCAAAGACTCGTCCGCCATCGAGAACATCATCACGACCGAGGACGAGCTTTTCCAGGGGGACGAGGCCGCCGGGCAGTTTCCGAGCGCGGCGGCAAAGGAGGTGCACAACTACTCGGCGGCGCTCAAGATCGGCTTCGAGCGGGTACGCCGCCAGGAGTTCCTGCGGCTGGAGGATGTCCTCGCCATCCAGGCCGCGCTGGAGGAAAACCGGGCCGGACTGCGCAAGCTGCCGGGAACCGTGCTGAAAAACCAGCAGACGGGCGAGGTGGTCTACGAGCCGCCGCAGCACGCGGAGGAGGTGCAGCGGCTCATGGACAATTTTCTCGATCACTTTCACCGCAGCGAGCCGGAGAGTGCCGATCCCCTGGTGCAAATGGCGGTGCTGCATTTCCAGTTCGAGAGCATTCACCCTTTTTACGACGGCAACGGGCGCACGGGGCGCATTCTGAACCTCCTCTACCTGGTGTTGCACGGGCTGCTCGATCTCCCGGTCCTTTACCTCAGCCGCTATATCGTCAGGCGGAAGGCCGACTATTACCGCGGCCTCCAGGCGGTGCGGGAGGCCGGGGCGTGGGAAGCCTGGGTGCTCTATCTGCTCCGGGGTGTCGAGGAGACCTCCCGCGAAACGCTTTCCCAGGTCCAGGAGATTCGCGCCCTGATGCAAGGGGCCAAGCAACGTCTGCGCAAGGAACTGCCGAAGCTCTACAGCCAGGACCTGCTCAACAATCTTTTCCGGCATCCGTATACGAAAATCGAATTCATCGAGCGCGATCTCGGCGTCTCCCGCCCCACCGCCACGAAGTATCTTGAGGCGTTGGGAAAGGCCGGTTTGGTGCGGAAAAGGAAGTTCGGGCGGACGAACTACTACATCAACGAGCCGCTTTTCGCGCTCTTGAGCCGTTGACGCCGGGAAATCGGCAAACACGGTCCGGCTTCATAGAAAACGCTTGCCATTTACCGCCGCGGCCCTATTTTGCCCACCCCATGCCAAAGCCAATCGCACGTCGCAAGACGAAGAAGGCCGTGGCCAAGCGGTTCAAGATCACGGGGACTGGCAAGGTGCTTCGCGCACACGCCTCCCGGCGACATTTGTTGCAAGGCAAGAGTGCCAAGCGCAAACGCCAGCTGGCGAAAGCCGGTCTCGTGGACGTCACCGATCTGGCCCGGATCAAAGAGAACCTGCCGTTTGCCTGATCCGGCGGAGGAAGGGGTTTCCCCTTTCGCCACGCAGACAGAGCCAACAGCGATCCGCCCTCCCTGGCCCCGATAAACGGAAATAAAACCGATCAAGGGGCCGTATCAGCGAGCGAGGCCGGGCGGACGCCAAAAACCACACCCAACAGCCCGCTGAAAGAAAGGATCAACCATGCCAAGAGCCACTAACGCCCCCGCGAGCCGCGAGCGTCGCAAGCGCCTGCTCGACAAAGCCAAAGGCTTCCGGGGCCGCCGCTCCAAACTCTTCCGCTACGCGAAAAACGCGATCATGAAGGCGGAATACTGGTCGTACCGCGACCGGAAGACCCGCAAACGCAATTTCCGC
>CAZYVL010000088.1:0-2038 GCA_964651005.1 uncultured Chthoniobacteraceae bacterium
GCGGCAAAACTTGCCAAGGCGCGCCAAAGACCGTTGATTGGGTGCGCCCCCAGGAAAGGGGCTGTTTTCCCATGCCCGAGGCCGACTCCAGTTCCCGAAACGACGATCTGATCCCCCTCTCGCCGCTGCACGGCATCGCCATCGCCGAGGGGCTGCGCCAGCTGCTGACACAACCGCAGGAGAAGGATTTCCCCGTCCACACCATCGCGCGCAAGACCGGCCCGGACGGGCGCGACCTGGTGCACAGCCAGCTCGTTATCGCGGGCAGGCAGTCGCGCGCGGCGTTTCCGCTCGCGGGCCAGTACCCGGTACACTTCGTCAAGCAGTACCACCCGTGGAGCCTGCACGGCGACCCGGCCATCGAGTTCGAAAACAGCCGGGCCGCGGCGGAGATTCTCGCCATGCCCGAGCCGATCGGTTTCGACAAAAACTCGTTCCGCTCCGCGTTCATCCCGGGCAGGCCGCTCAGCCGCCTCTCGCCGTTCACCAACGTCGAGCCGCCCGAACGGTGCCTTGGGATCGCGCTTCACACCGACCCCGCCGCGCTGATCGGCCTCTGGAGACTGGCCGAGGAGATTTTTGCCCAGCTTGAGAAGCTCCACGCCCGCCGGTTTTTCCACGGCGACATGGAGCTGCACAACATCATCGTCTGCACCACGCCGGTGCGCCCTTTCCTGATCGACTTCGAAAGCGCCGAGCGCGAGTTTGAAGGCTCCGAGGAGGAGTTTGCCCAGCGGCGTTTCCGCGATCTGGAGGAGCTTCTACGGCTGGCCGTCTATCTCCAGAGCGGGCTGGGGCGGCAGGAAGGGCCGCTCGCCCGCGCCTCGCTCGATGCGTTGCCGCGCCTCTTCCGCTCCAGCGACACGTTTGCCTCCCGGCTCGACGCGGCGGATCGCCGGGCGGCGGGAGGATAGGGGCGAGATGGAACGGGCCGGGGGCGAAGCCCGCCCCGATTTCGGCTGGCACGCGGCGCGATTTCGCGGCAGATTTCCCTGCCTATGGACGAGCGCGCAAAATCCTTTCTCATCGACCTGCTCAACACCCCCAGCCCCACCGGGTTCGAAGTCCCCGGGCAGCGCAAATGGGTGCAGTATGTCCGCCCCTTCGCGGACCAGGTGGAGAACGACGCCTACGGCACCGCCTGGGCCACGCTGACCGGCAAGCCGGGGGGCAAGCGGATCATGCTCGAAGCGCACGCCGACGAGATCGGGTTCATCGTCAAGCAGATCACCCGCGAGGGGTTCCTGCGCATCGACCGGATCGGCGGCTCCGACACCGCCACGGCGCGCGGGCGGCGGCTGGAAATCCTCGGGGAAAAAGGGCCGGTGCGCGGCATCATCGGCAACACCGCCATCCATCTCCGCAAAGACACCCAGGAAGAGAAAGCGCCCAAGGTGCATGAGCTTTACGTCGATGTCGGCGCGTCCAGCCCGGAGGGCGTCGCCGCGCTCGGGCTGCGCGTCGGGCACCCGGCGGTTTACAGCGACCAGGCGGAGATGCTCGGCTCGCGCCATCTCGTGAGCCGCGCCCTGGATAACCGCGTCGGCGGCTTCATTCTCTCGCAGGTGCTGGCCGACCTGAGCCAGCGGCGCGAGGCGTTCCACGCCACGCTCCTGGCCGTCAACGCGGTGCAGGAAGAGATCGGCGGACACGGCGCGAAGATGGCGGCGCACCGGCTCAACCCGGATGTCTGCATCGTCCTCGACGTCACCCACGCCACCGACACGCCCGGAATCGACCAGGGGCAGCACGGCGAGATCAAGCTCGGCGGCGGCCCGAGCGTGACGCACGGCACCTGCAACCACCCGGTTGTCGTCCGGCGGCTGCTCGATGTCGCCGAAAAACACGGCATCCCCATCCAGCACGAATCGTCCTCCCGCTACAGCGGCACCGATACCGACGTGATCTTCGACACGCGCGAAGGCATCCCGAGCGCGCTCGTCTCCCTCCCGCTGCGCTACATGCACTCCGTGGTGGAAATGGCCGACCTCGAAGACGTGCAGAAGGTCATCAACCTTCTGACCGCCTTCGTCGAATC
>CAZYVL010000088.1:2138-7786 GCA_964651005.1 uncultured Chthoniobacteraceae bacterium
GTGTCGCAGGAAGAGGCCTTCGGCGTCGTCCTGTAGAGGGGGCTGCGGGCTTTCTTAAAGCAGCGCGGCGATGAGCTTCTCCAGCTTTACGATGTCCGCGGCGAACTTCCGGATGCCCTCGGCGGTCTTTTCCGTGGCCATCGCGTCGTCGTTGAACAGATAGCGGAAGGTCTTTTCGTCCAGCACGAGCTTTTCGATCTCCAGCGACTGCGCGGCCTCGGGGTCGAGCTTGCGCGGGAGCGGTTCCTCGGAATGCGCCAGTTTTGCAAGCAGATCGGGGCTGATCGTGAGGAGATCGCATCCGGCGAGTTCGAGAATCTGGCCGATGTTGCGGAAGCTCGCGCCCATCACCTCCGTACGGTAGCCGAACTTCTTGTAGTAGTTGAAAATCGTCGTGACGGACTGGACGCCGGGGTCTTCCGCGCCGACGAAATCGCGCTTCTCGGCGGCTTTGTACCAGTCGTAAATGCGCCCGACGAAGGGGGAGATCAACTGCACTTTCGCCTCGGCGCAGGCGACCGCCTGCGGCAGCGAGAAGAGGAGCGTGAGGTTGCAACGGATGTTCTCCTTCTCCAGCACCTCGGCGGCGCGGATGCCCTCCCAGGTGGAGGCGATCTTGATGAGCACGCGCTCGCGCGGGACTCCGGCGGCTTCGTACAGGGCGATGATGTGGCGCGCCTTTTTAATGGAACCCTCCGTGTCGAAGGAGAGGCGGGCGTCCGTCTCGGTCGAGACGCGGCCGGGGACGATCTTGAGAATCTCCTGCCCGAAGGCGACGAGCAGATGGTCGATGACATCCTCCACCTGGGCGGCTCCGGCAAGGCCGGACGTCTTCCGGTCGGCGATCACCTGGTCGAGCAGGTAGCGGTACTCCGGCTTCTGCGTGGCGGAGAAAATCAGGCTCGGGTTGGTGGTGGCGTCGCGCGGGTGGAAGGCGCGGATCGTCTCGAAGTCGCCCGTATCGGCGACGACGACGGTGAATTTCTTGAGCTGGTCAAGCTGGCTGGCGGTCAGAACGGCGGAGTCACTCATAAGTTATGCGGTCGATAAAGGATTTGTCCTGATTCCCGATCGGTTTTTCGGGATTTCAAAGGTTTGGCTCTCTTAATATCGGATTCCCGGCGCCGGGAGCAAGCAGGAAGACGGGGCGGGAGCGCCCAAGCGCGCGCCTACACCGCGTCGAGATTCGCCCCGGCGGGTGCCTGCTCTTCGTCCCCGGCGGGTTCACCCCCCGAGTCGTAGCCGAAGAGCCTCCGCTCCTTGATGAGCCGGGCGACCTCGGGCGGCACCATCGGCTCCCAGGTGCCGTCGTTCTCGCGAATCTTCTTCAGGCCGTCGCGTGAGAGGCAGTCGGCGATGGATTCGTCAAAGCCGACGGCGCACTCGATGTAATGGTTCTCCAGAAGGTGCTCGTAAAGATTATGAAGGCGGGGGGTAACCTGGAGGTTCTTCGCCGTAATCATGACATGCGAGGCGAACGGATGGCGGGAAGGGGGGAGCGGGCAGGCGTCAAGCTCCACCCCGGCGAGGTAGCGGGAGTAGACATCCTGCCGCATCGGGTAGATGTAGAGCTTCACGGAGTTGCGGAAGAGCCGCCCGAATGATTCGAGGATGCCGCCCTCCAGGTTTTCGTAATACTTCTCGTTGAAGAGTTCGAGGATGTGGTTGATCCCCATCACCAGCCCGATCATCTCCTTGGTGTAGCGGCGGAAGTAGGAGGTCAGCCGGTAGTACTCGCTGTAGTTGGAGACGAGCACGTTGTTGCCGATGGCGGCGAGCGTATCGACGCGGGCGAGGAAGTCCTCCGGGTCGAGCCGTCCGGTGGCAAGGAGGTTCTTCATCGTGATCTCCATGAGGACGACCATCTCCTTCTCCTGGAGTTCCGGCTCCTGGACAAACTGCGCGCAGGCGCATTTGAGCATGTCCACGTTCACCAGTGTCACCGGGCGGAACGAGCCGCGCTCGACCAGCAGCGCCTTTTTGTGGAGCACCTCGGAGGGTTGCAGCACTTCGCCGTTGGCGCCGAACATGACGGCGTTGGTCAGCCCGAACTCCACCAGCTTGAGGCTCATGAGCCGGTTGTTCACCGCCTCGAAGCACGGACCCTTGAAGCGGATCATATCGACCTCGATCCGGCTGCGGCCCAGTTGGTCAATGAGCGATTCGACGATGCGGTGCGGGTCGTCAGTGTAGAAAAACGCGCCGTAAATGAGGTTCACGCCGATGATGCCGAGCGCCTGCTGCTGGAGGACGTTCTCCTTGTCGAGCATCCGTACGTGAATGCCGATCTCGTTGGGCGGCGAGCCGGGGACGTTCTGGAAGCGGATGCCCATCCAGCCGTGGCACTCGGAGTTCCCGCGGTAGCTCTTGGCGGCGACGGTGTTGGCGTAGACAAAAAAGGTGCTGTGCTCGCCCCGGGTCTCCGCCAGCCGCTCCAGCAGCAGGTCGTACTCCTTGTCGAGCATCTGCTCCAGCCGACCGCGGGAGACGTAACGGGTCGATTTCCCGTAAATCTCGTCGGAAAACTTCATGTCGTAGGCGGAGATGCTCTTGGCAACCGTCCCTGCCGCGCCGCCCGCCTGAAAGAAGTGCCGCACGACCTCCTGCCCCGCGCCGATCTCGGCGAAGGTGCCGTACTTGGCCACGTCGAGATTGATCGTGAGCGCCTTCCGGTTGGTGGTCAGCAGCTCGGCGCTGTTTTCCGTGGAGTCGAGGTTCGCTTCAGCCATGAGCGGGAGCGTACCGCAATTTCGCCGGGGCGGACACCCTTTTTGCCCCCGGGAGATTCCGGGGCTACCGAAGTCACGAGGCGGCGGGTAGCTCCAACGCGGCGAGCGTCTCGCGGACATTCGCCGCGATGCTGAACTCCAGGGCGCGCCGACGCAGGCGCAGGCGGGCATCGGCCAGCCGGGCGGGATCGCCCCATGCCTCCAGGGCGCGCGCCAGCGCGGGAATGTCGAGCGGATCGTCCACCACCTCCCCGTCGGTCCCGGCCTGGAGAATCTCCGCGAAGCCGTTGGCGGCGGTGGTGACAACCGGCAGCCCCGCCGCCATCGCCTCCAGACAGGCGTTGGAGAACGGGTCGTAAAGCGTGGGGAGCAGGAAAAGATCCGCCGCCGCGTAGCACGCCTCCATCTCCTCGCGCGAGCGCACCGGCCCCGCGAACTCGACCCGGGCCGACTGCGGCATCGCACGCGGATTCCCCCGGCCCACCACCACCAGCCGCGCCGGACGGGCAGGGCCAAACCGCGCCTGATCGAAGGCCCGGATCGCCTGCCGCAGCCCCTTGCGCTCCCAGCCGCTCCCGGCAAAGAGGATCATCATCTCCCCCTCGCCCACGCCGAACCGCGCGCGCATCCGGGCGCGCGCGCCGGGGTCGCCCTCCCCCTCCCGGGGCGGCAGGCCGTTGTAAACCACCTGGATGCGCCCGGCGGGGTAGCCGTAAAACCGGACGATCTCCTCCTTTACCATGCGGGAGTTGGCAATCACCCTCCCCGCCCCTTCCGGGGAAAAAAGCCGCTCTTCGAGCCGCAGCAGTTCGCGGTGTTTACCGTTAAAGGCGCGGCCCCACCGCCTCCAGAACGGCTCCACGGCCCGGCGACGCTCCAGCCAGGCGCGGTGGACCCCATCCCCCGCGCGGTAGGCGTCGCACCGCCAGACGCGCTCCAGCGAAAAGAGAAAATCGCACGCTCCGGCGGCGCGCTCCCGCTCCAGCGCGTCGGCAAAGGCGCGCGGCGACGAACCGGGCAGCACCGCGCCTCGCGCCCCCCGCGCCCCTCTGGAGCCGAACCCACCGGGCCACGCCTCCTGCGGCCACTCCGCCGTGGCGAAAAGCACCGCCTCGTGCCCCGCCGGAACGAGCGCGCGGGCGAACCGCGTGAGGTACGCTTCCGCCCCACCCGTCGCTGAATAGCCACGCCGTGCCAGGCCGATCTTCATCGGTTCGGGCCGCCGGGGGGTTGGGTTGAAAAAGTTGAAAACATCGACGCCGGAGAATAAAGGTTCCCCCTTGTCCCAGGAACCAGAAAATCGACCGCCCCCCCCGCTGCGCCCGTTACCGCAGCGGGTGTTGTACGCCACGTCCGCGCGCGTCGGCGGGAGCGGGCTCGACAGCGTGGTCGCCGAATCGCTCCGGGGGCTGCACCGGGAAGGCATCCTCGCCCGGGCGATCGCGTACGGCAACCGGCAGAAGGCAATCCCGCGCGGGCTGATCCGCAGCCTCGCCTGGCACCCCGTGCGGCTGCTCTCCTTTCTCGATAGCCCGCACTACTACGGCGCGAAGCGGCAGTATGCCGACTGGATCGCCGCCCGGGAACTGGCGCGCGGCGGGTACGATTTTTTCCACGGCTGGTCGGGCGACTGCCTGCTGGCGCTGCGCGAGGCGCGCCGCCAGCGCGTCCCGTGCGTGGTGGAGATCCCGACCTGGCACCGCAACAAGGGGAAGCCGAAGCCGTGGATGACGGCGGGCGAGAAGCGGCAACTCGACGCGCCGTGGCCCGAGCGGGCGCGCCAGCGGCTCCTCGTCAGCCGCCAGCGGGTGCTCGAGGAGTACGAACTTGCCGATCTCATCCTGGTGCTCTCCGCCCGGGCGCAGGAGACGTTCCTGGCGGCGGGCATCCCGCGCGAGCGGCTCTTCAAGATCGCACGCGGCGTGGATGTGGAGCGGTTCACGCCGGGCACGCCCCCGCCGCGCTTCCGCGCGCTCTTCGTCGGCGCGCTCATCGAGCGCAAGGGGGTCGCGCAACTGCTGGAGGCGTGGCGACGGCTCGCCCTCAAGGATGCGGAACTGGTTCTTGCCGGGGCGGTGCATGACGAAATCCGCCCCGCGCTGGAGCAGTACGGCGGCCCGGATGTCCGGCTGGCGGGGTTCGTCCCCCGGCCCGAGGCGCTCTACCGCGAGGCGAGCGTGCACATCCTCCCCTCCTTCTGCGAAGGGAGCGCGAAGACCACGTACGAAGCCGCCGCGTGCGGCCTGCCGCAGATCGTCACCCGGGAGTCGGGCGACGTGGTGGTGGAGGGCGAGAACGGCCTGCTCGTCCCGCCGGGGGATGTGGACGCGCTGGCCGCCGCCATCGAGCGGCTTTACCACAACCCCGCGCTCTGCGCCGCGATGGGGGCGGCGGGCCGCCGCCGCGTCGTAGCGGAGTTCACCTGGGAGCACTTCCGCGCCCGGCTGCTGGAGGCATACCGCGCGGCTCTGACCCTCGCCCCGCTCCGCCCATGAAGATCGTGCTTCTCCAGCTCAAGCGGATCGGCGATCTGGTCCTGACCACCCCGGCGATCACGGCGTTGCGCGCGCGCTTCCCGCAGGCGCGCCTTTCGCTCTGCGTCATGGAGGGGTGCGCCGGGCTGCTCCCCGCGATCCCGGGCGTGGACGAGTTCCTGGTGGTCCGCCGCCGGGGGGGGAACCTCGCGCTCTGGTGGACGCTCGCGCGGCGGCACTACGATGTCTGCCTCGACTTCACCGGCAACGACCGCTCGGCGTTCCTCTCCGTGCTCACCAGGGCGCGGGAGCGCGTGGCGTTTTCCCGCGTGCGCAAATCGTCCCACCTGCCCGGTTTCTACAACCGGCTGGTCGATTCCAGCGTGCGCGAGAATCATACCGTGGACCATTATCTCGACCTCCTCGGCCCGCTCGGCATCGGGGC
>CAZYVL010000088.1:7886-10474 GCA_964651005.1 uncultured Chthoniobacteraceae bacterium
GCCCGCGTGGAAAAATACTGGGAGCCGCAGCGGTGGGCCGCCGTGATCGACCACTGCCAGGAGACGCTCGGGCTGCCGTGCCTGCTCACCGGCTCGCCCGATGCCTTCGAGCAGCAACACCTCGCGGCGATCAAGGCGGCGCTGCGCACTCCGGCGCGCGATCTCTCCGGGAAGCTCGATCTGCCGGTGCTCGCCGCGCTGATCGCGCGCGCCCGGCTCTTGCTGAGCATGGATTCCGCGCCGGTCCACTTCGGCGCGGCGTTCGGCACCCCGCAGGTTTCCCTCTTCGGCCAGACCAATCCGTTCCACTGGCTCCCCCGGCACGACCGGGCGCGCACCTTGCTGGCAAGCGCCCCGGACGCGGATGAAGGGGCGTTCTCGCCGCGCTTCGCCCGCGCCCCGCTCAGCGAGCTATCGACGCAGCGGGTGATCGATGCTATAGGCTCGTTGCTCTGACCCATGTCCTCCAAATCCGGCAAGTCCAAAAAGAAGCTTTCGTTCCTGCAACTGATCCGCGCCATGTGGGGGCCGTACCAGGATCTGCTCCCGTACCTGCTCCCGTACCGCAAGCGGTTCATCCTGGGGCTGGCGTGCGGCGTCGGGGCGGGGTTATCGAGCGGCCTTTTCGCTTTCGTCGTTAAACATGTCTCCTCCGTCGTCTTCGCGGGCGGCAAAGGCCCCTCCACGCCGACGCTCCTTTCCACATTCAAGCACCACGCCGGGGACGCTGCGGCGCAGGCGCACCAGGTGGTGGCGGGCACGCCGATCCAGGCGGTGCTCTGGACGTGCGCCCTCATCCCGGCCGTCATGATCCTGCGCGGCCTTTTGAGCTTTCTCAACGCCTACCTGGTCAGCTGGGTCAGCCTGCGGCTGCTCCACGACCTGCGTAACGCCCTCTTCGCCAAGGTCATCAACCAGTCGATCAGCTTCTTTAACAAGGAGCAGTCCGGGCAGTTGATCGCGCGTGTTGTCAACGATTCGCGGATGGCGCAGGCCGCGCTCACGCAGGTGAGCAGCCATGTGGTCACCCAGCCTTTCACGATCCTCGGCGCGCTCTTCGCCCTGATCGTGATGGACTGGAAGTTCACCCTCGTGAGCATGATCCTCTTCCCGGTCTGCCTGGTGCCGATCACCGTCTTTGGCAAGCGCGTGCGCCGGGGCGGCGCGGACGAGGAAGCGGGCACCGGGACGCTGATGACCGTGCTCCAGGAGGCGTTCACGGGGGTTCGGGTCGTCAAGGCGCTCTCGCGGGAAAAGGATGAAATCCGCGATTTCGAAGAAGCGGGCCAGGACCAGTTCCGCATCGCCATCCGCGTGCGCAAGGCGATTGAGCTGGTGGGGCCGTCGGTCGAGTCGATCTCCGCCATCGGCGTCGGCATGGCGCTCGTCTATGTCTGGATGGCCGGGATCACGGCGGACCGCTTCCTCGGGTTGATCGTGGGGCTTTCCATGCTTTACGACCCGGTCAAGAAGCTCAGCCGCGTCCACCTGATGATCCAGAAGGCGCTCGGCTCTACGCAGCGCATTTTCAAGCTGATGAACCAGGAGCCGTCCGTGCAGGACGCCCCGGACGCGGAGGTGCTGGGGAGGGTGCGCGGGGAGATCGAGTTCGACAACATCGGCTTCGCCTACATCGAGGGCCGGCCCGCCGTGCGGGAGATCAATCTGCGCATCGCCCCGGGCAAGACGTACGCGCTCGTCGGGGCGAGCGGCTCGGGCAAAAGCACGATGCTCTCGCTGCTGCTGCGCTTTTACGATCCGCAGGAGGGAGCGGTCCGCATCGACGGGCACGACATCCGTTATGCCACCCAGGCATCGCTGCGCAACAACATCGCCATTGTCAGCCAGGATACCTTCCTCTTCCACACCACCATCCTGGAAAACATCCGCTACGGGCGGCTCGACGCCACCGACGAGGAGGTCTACGCGGCAGCCGAGCAGGCGTTCGCGCACGACTTCATCTGCGCGCAGCCGCAAGGCTACCAGACGATCATCGGCGACAAGGGGTGCAACCTCTCCGGCGGCCAGCAGCAACGGCTCGCCATCGCCCGCGCGCTGCTGCGTAACGCGCCGATCCTGCTGCTCGACGAAGCCACCAGCGCGCTCGACTCCGAGTCCGAACGCAAGATCCAGCTCGCCCTGGAGCGGCTCGCCGCCGGGCGGACGGTGATCGCCATCGCGCACCGGCTTTCCACGGTGCTCAAGGCCGACCAGATCGTGGCGATGCAGAACGGGCGCATCATGGAAGTGGGCACGCACGCGGAGCTTTTCGCCAACGGCGGGCACTACCGCCGCCTCTACGATCTCCAGTTCTCCGGCGCGGAAAAGGCGGAGAGAACGGAAAGCGAGCGGCGCGAAAAGGAGCCGCCGTCGGAGACGGAAGCGGCGTAGCCGTCCAGGAGGGTGAAGACGAGTCAGGGGGACAAGATTGGATATGTCCGAAGAAGGGGAGCCGAAAGGAATGCCTGACGCAGCCCGGGAGCCGCAACCCGCGCGGGCTGGCGGAACAATCCGGGAAGATCCCGCCAATCCCCACCGAACCCGGGATCGGAAGCTGGTTCTCCCCCACCGCGCGCCGCTGCCAGCAC
>CAZYVL010000089.1:0-10351 GCA_964651005.1 uncultured Chthoniobacteraceae bacterium
ACGCGCGCTGACGAATCGCCTCTGGGGCACTTGGTTTGCCTATGCTTTCTTCGTTGGAGTTCCGACCATTATTTTTATTATAATGTTGATATCGGGTGACGATTTGTCCGCTCCAGGGGCGCTTGACCTTCCAGGTTGGGCGATCCTGTCGAGTGGCTATGCCATTATGTTCGTTTTCATTCCGTTTCTTCACATCGTCCAGCTTTGGTCCGCCAGCCGTCGCAATCGAACGCTCCTGGGCCTCCAGCACCAGGCCCTCACATCTGAAGGTTTTTCCACGAACAGCGATGCTTTCAGTGCCAACTTCAAATGGGAGGCGATTTACAAAGCTCTCGAAACCAAACATTTTTTCTTTCTCTACATTTCTTCCAGGGCTGCCTACTTCATTCCCAAGGCAAGGCTAACCGGAGCGGGCGAATTGGAGAATCTTCGTGATGTCCTCAGACATTATCTTCACGAGAAAGCGCATCTGCGTTCAGCGCCCGCTCTTTCCATGGAATAGAAAGAACGCCGGGCAGATTTGAGTGGATAATTTCCGGACTCGGTGGCCCAATAAAGGGCCATGCATCTTTTCCGCAGACTGACGGAGTTTCTCTTCGGCCAGGTTTCCTGGATTCCCCCTTTCTGGTTAGCGGCGACGCGGCGATGGGCTGGCACCCATCAAAGAACAGCGGCCAGCCTGGCGATTCTTGTCCTGTTGCTTTCGGGAGGCGGTTGGTGGGGCTACCGCACCTATAAAAACCGGCCTCAACCGCAAAGGATCACGGTCTCCGTGAACCCCCTGCCCGTGACTCGCCTCCAGGATAAACTCGAACCGTCGCCGCTGATGATCCGTTTTGGCGGTTCGGCGGCCCCTCTGAGCCAGATCCTGAAGCCGGTCAAGGGCGGGATCACCCTCGAACCGGCCATTCCCGGCGCCTGGCGCTGGGATAACGACCACCTCTTGGTCTTCCGGCCCCGGGAGGGTTGGGATTGGCCTGCAAACACCACCTACCGCGTCACCCTCGCGCCCGAGGCGATCGCTCCGCATGTGCTTCTGGACCGAAATGTCGTGAAGGCGACGACCCCCAAGTTCAAAGCCTCTTTCTCCAAGCTGGAGTTCTACCAGAACCCGAAAGACCCGACGCAAAAGGAGGTGGTCGCGACGCTGGAGTTCACCCACCGCGTCGAGATTCCGGCGCTGGAGAAAAATCTCTCGCTGACGATGCTCGGCGGCTCGCCGGTTTTCAAACCGGGGGCGCGTCCGTTCTCGGTCAAGCTCGGGAAACACGACCGGATCGCCTATGTGCATAGTGCTCCGCTCTCGCTCCCCGAACGGGAGGATTTCATGAAAGTCGCCCTCGGCAAAGGTCTCCAGACGGCGCAGGGCGGCGCGGCGTTGGCGGAGTCGGTCGAAGAAAAAGTACGGATTCCCGATCTCTATCACTTTTTCCACATCAACGGCATCAGCGGCCAGATCGTGAAGAACGATGAAGGCGATCCCGAGCAGTTCCTGATGGTGAAAACCTCGGTGGAGGCAAAGTCCGAAGAGGTCAGCAAGGCGATGGAAGTCTACCTCTTGCCGGTTCGCACAAAGATGGAGGAGGGGCAGGCGGTCAACGAGCCTTGGAGCAGCCCCCGGGAGATCACCCCGGAGACGCTCCAAAGCGCCTCCGCGGTGAAATGGACCGTGGTTCCCTCCAGGGACGAGACCTCGAAGCTGCACACTTTCAAAATCAAGGTGGAAGGAGAGGGGCAGCTTTATTTGAAGATCCGCAAGGGGCTGACCTCGCTGGGGGATTTCCAACTCCAGAATGACTATGAAACCGTGCAGGCCGTTCCCCTCCCGGCGGCGCAGGTGGAAATCCAGGGCCACGGCGGGCTGCTCGCTCTCAACGGCGAGCGGAAGCTCTCCATCAAGAGCCGGGGTGTCCGGCAGATCGACTACGAGATTGCCCGCGTCCCCGCCGACGAGATCAACCACCTCGTCAGCCAGACTCGGGGCGACTTTGAGAACCCGAGATTCTATTCTGCTCGCCAGGATGATACAGACTACGGCTTCGATGAAACCGATATTGCCCGTTTTGCGGGAGAGAGGCAGCCGATCGCGATGGAGAGCCTCTTCAATGCCGACTACTCGACGTTCGATTTTTCCAAGCATCTCCAACCGCGAGACAAGGACGGAACCGCGATGCAGGGGCTCTTTTTCCTCAAGGTACGGGGGTGGGACCCCGAGAACGACAAGCCGGTTGAAGGCGCCTGGGACAACCGCTTCATCCTCGTGACCGATCTCGGCATTCTCCTCAAGGAGGGCACGGACGACTCGCGCGAGGTCTTTTTGCAGTCGATCAAAAACCGCACGCCCGTTGCGGGCATCCATGTCGATATTCTGGCCCGCAACGGCGTTCCGGCCCTCAGTGGCACCACGAACGCGGAGGGGCGGATTTTGTTCCCCTCCCTGGGCAACCCGGAGCGGGAGAAGGAGCCGGTCGCCATCGTCGCCCGCAATGGCAATGATGTGGCGTTCCTCCCATTGGAGCGGCAGAACCGGGATCATGGCGACCGCATCGTTGACTATTCACGGTTCGACGTTGGCGGCATCCAGAGCACCTCGGGGAAGGATCTCGAAGCGTTTGTCTTTACCGATCGTGGAATCTACCGGCCCGGCGATGTCTTGCACGCGGGGTTCGTGGTCAAACAGCGAAACTGGGCGGAAAACCTGACGGGGCTTCCGGTCGAGACCGAAGTGCGCGACGCTGGCGGCACGGCGGTGCAGGTGCGCAAAATGACGCTGCCCAAAGGCGGCTTCGCGGAGTTCAGCTACAAGACGGCGTATGAATCCCCCTCGGGAAATTACCAGTTGAGCGTCTATGTCGTCCACAACGGCAAGCGCGAGACGCTCCTGGGCGACACCAGCGTGGTGGTGAAGGAATTCCTGCCCGACCGGATGAAGATCGACTCCAGCCTGCTCCGGGAAGGAAAGGCGATCGACCACGGCGTCGGCTGGGTCGATGGCAAGGCGCTGGGTGCGTCCGTCTCGTTGCGGAACCTGTATGGCACGCCCGCCACCGGGCGGCGCATCGTGGGGAGGCTGGTGCTCACGCCGAGCCAATTCACCTTCGGCGCGTACAAAGACTATTCTTTTTTTGACCGGCTGCGCGAAAAGACGCCGCATGTGGAAGACGCCAGCGTCGAGCTTGGCGAGAAGACGACCGACGACAACGGCTCGGCTACCTTCGACTTGAACCTGGAACGCTTCGCCAATGCAACCTACGAAGCCACCTTCTACGGCGAAGGGTTCGAAGCGGGAGGCGGGCGCAGCGTTCATACGCAGAGCCGCGTCCTCGTCTCGGCGCTCCCTTATGTGGTCGGGGTGAAACCGGATGGCGATCTCGATTACCTGGAGATGGGGAGCGACCGCTCCATCCACTTCATCGCCATCGACCGGACGCTGAAGCCGACCGCCGTGGAGAACCTGGAATTACGTCTCGTGGAGCAGATCTATGTCTCCGTGCTGGCGAAACAGGACGACGGCACTTACCGGTACGAATCAGTCCGCAAGGAAAAGCCGCTCCATGCGGAGCCGGTGGCGATCTCCGCCTCCGGGCTTTCCTACAAACTCCCGACCGGCGCGCCGGGGAATTACATCCTGGAGCTGCGGGAGAAAGACTCCGGCGTGCGCTTGAGCCGCCTCGCCTTCCAGGTGGTCGGGCGGGGCGCGGTGGCGCGCTCGCTGGAAAGAAACGCCGAGCTGGATGTGAAGCTCTCCTCCCGGCAATACAACGCGGGCGACGACATCGCGGTGAGCATCACGGCTCCCTACACCGGCAGCGGCCTCATCACCATCGAGCGCGACAAGGTTTACGCCGCCAAATGGTTCACGGCGGATACCACCAGCACGCTCCAGCATATCCGCCTGCCCGATGGATTCGACGGGACCGGCTACGTCAACGTCTCCTTTATCCGCGCGCTCGATTCCAAGGAGGTCTTCATCAGCCCGCTGAGCACCAGCGTCGTTCCCTTCACGGCGAATCTGGAGCGGCGACGCCTCAAGATCGACCTGGAGGTGCCGAAACTCATCAAGCCCGGCGAACCGCTGCACATTCGATACAAGACCGATCGCCCGGCAAGAATCGTCGTCTGGGCCGTGGACGAAGGCATCCTGCAAGTGACGGGGTACGAGACGCCGAAGCCGCTCGATTACTTCTTCCGCAAGTTGGCCCTCATGGTGCGGACCTCGCAGATCGTCGATCAGCTTCTTCCCGAATACTCGATCCTCCACGCGGCGGCGTTTGGCGGCGACGGCGAGGCGCGCCAGCTAAACCCGTTCAAGCGCGTGACGGAAAAGCCGGTGGTTTATTGGTCGGGGATCATCGACGCGGATGCCACCGAGCGGGATGTGATCTACGACGTGCCGGATTACTTCAACGGCACGCTCAAAGTCATGGCCGTGGCTTACACGCCGGAACCGGCGGGAGCTCCCTCCAGAGCGCCCGCCAAAACCACAGCCGCCACCGGCTCGGCCGAACGGGATACCGTGGTGCGTGGGCCGTTTGTTATCACACCGGGTATGCCAACCCTGGCGGCTCCGGGGGACGAGTTTGAAGTGGGCGTCACCGTGGCCAACAACATCGCCGGGTCCGGCAGCAACGCGCAGGTCACACTCACCGCCACGCCATCCGAACACCTCGAAGTGGTCAGCTCGCCCACGGAGCCGCTCGTCATCCCGGAAGGCCGGGAGGTGAGCGTGGTGCTCTCGGTCAAGGCGAAGGAGATTCTCGGGTCGGGCAGTTTGACCTTCACGGCGGAGTCGGGAAATGAAAGCGCCAAGCTCCGCTCCACGCTCAGCATTCGCCCGGCGGTGCCGCTCATGACGGATGTCCGCAGCGGCAACTTTACCAAGCCGCAGTGCGAAGTCCCGGTCAGCCGGGTGATGTATCCGCAATACCGGCATCTCGACGCCGTGGTTTCCGCGCTTCCGCTGGGGCTGGCGCATGGCCTCGATGCGTATCTGAAAAACTACCCCAACGGATGCACCGAACAGGTTACCAGCGGCGCGTTTTGCCGGTTGATGCTCGCGAATGAGGCCGACTTCGGGTTGAGCCGGGCGGCGGTCTTCGAGCAGATGCAGAAGACCTTTAGCCTCCTGCGCCGACGCCAGAACGGCCAGGGTGCCTTTGGGTATTGGACCTCGGCGGCGGGGAAGGGTATCGACTTTCTCTCGGTCTATGTGATGCACTTTCTCTCCGAAGCCGGGGAGGCCGGTTTCGAGCCGCCTGCGGACCTCTTCGAGGCGGGGCTGCGGCATCTTCAGCAGATGGCCGTGCTCCAACCCCGGAATCTCGAAGAGGCGCGCACCGTCGCCTACGCCATCTATGTGCTGACCCGGCAGGAGGTCATCACCACCAATTACATCCTCAATCTGCGCGATTACCTTGATAAACAATACCCGAAAACCTGGCAAAACGATCTCGCGGGCGTTTATCTCGCCGGGGCGCTCGCCCTGCTGAAAGACCCTGCCGCCGGGGATCTCATCGCCGCCTACAAAATGGGCGCGCCCGAGCCGCGCAATGCCCGCTGGTGGGGCGGTTTTTACCAGCCGTTGGGCGCGGATTCGCAGTATATCGCCATCCTCGCCTGGCACTTCCCCGAGCGGCTCAAAAGGATCACCGCCGACGACTTCCAGTCCATCCTCAAACCGGTGGGCGAAGGGCGTTTCAACACGCTGACGGCTGCTTACGCCGTGGCGGCGCTCCAGAGCTATTCGCGGCATCTCGCGGCGACCGAGTTTACGCTCGGCATTCGCGAAATCGCTGCCGCCGGGAATGAAAAAACCACCCGGGAACTGCAAGCCGCTGGCAAGCTCCTGAAACGGGCCGCGTTTTCCGAAGAAGCGACGGCATTGCAATTTAGCATCCATCCGCAGCCCGCTGGGATCGGCGCGTTCTACCAGGTGATCGAAACGGGATTCGACCGCCATCTCCCGGAAAAACCGGTCAAGGACGGCATGGAAATCTACCGCGAACTGGTGGATAAGAACGGCAAACCGATCAATGCCACCGACAACCCGGCGAAACTGGGCGAGCCGGTCACCGTCCGGATCGGCATTCGTTCGCTCAATGGCGATTCCGTCGATAATGTCTCGATCATCGACCTCCTGCCCGGGGGCTTCGAGATCGTGGGCGCCTCGCTGCCTCCGGGCGCCGGATCGAACGGATGCGATTTCGTGGAGCCACGCGAAGACCGCGCGATCCTCTTTACGTCGATCCATCCGAAGGTGCAAACGATCACCTACCGGATCAAACCGTGCAATCGCGGGGAGTTCGTCGTCCCGCCGATCTTTGCGGAATCGATGTATGACCGAACGCTCAAGGCTCGCGGTCTGGGCGGGAAAATCCGGGTGGTCGAAGCGAAGTGATTCCCCGCCGGAAAGTCGCGCGGTCGGTTTCGGTTTTTAAGGCATCCAGGGTGCTCAAGGCGTTCAAGGCGCTTGGGGCACTAACCGCCCTCGCGGCGCTCGGCTGGGTTTTCCTGCCCAAGCCGCCGCTCCTCGACGGGATTTCCTTTTCCCGGCAGGTCTTTGACCGTCACCACGAACTGCTGAGGCTGACCCTGGCGCGCGATGAAAAGTACCGGATCTACACGCCGCTTTCCGAGATTTCGCCCGAGCTGATCCGGGCGACGCTGCTGCACGAGGACCGCTATTACAACCGGCATCCCGGCGTGAACCTGGTGCCGGTCGTCCGCTCCGCGTGGAGTCTGCTCACCACCGGCAAGGCGCACGCGGGCGCCTCCACCATCACGATGCAGCTCGCCCGGCTGCGCTACGGCATCCGCACCCGCACAATCTCCGGCAAGCTTCTCCAGATGTTCCGGGCGGTCCAGATCGAGCGGCACTATTCCAAGCGGGAGATCCTCGAAGCGTATTTCAACCTCGCGCCGTACGGGCGGAACCTCGAAGGCGCGGGCGCGGCCAGCCTGCTCTATTTCGGCAAGCCGCCCTCGCAGCTCTCCCTGCCCGAAGCGGTCACATTAAGTGTGATTCCGCAAAGCCCGGCACGCCGGACCTTGTATCCCGACCGGGAAAACCCGGCGCTGACGGCGGCGCAAAATCGCCTCTTCGATCAGATCGCCCCGGGCAACCGGGGGAAAGCCTTCCGGGCGCGCGCCCTTTCGGCTCCGCCGTTTCTCGCCCCGCATTTCACGCGGCAGATGTTGAAAAAGGGCGACGACGGGCCGCTCGCGATCGTCACGACGCTGGACATGGGGCTGCAACGGATGGTGGAGAGCCGCATCCGCGATTTCGTGGCCGGGCGGCGGGAACAGGGAATCCACAACGCCGCAGTCCTCCTGGTGGACACCGCCACGATGGAAATCCTGGCGGATGTCGGCTCTGCGGATTTTTTTGACAAGACGATTCGCGGCCAGAACGACGGGACGCGCAGCAAACGCTCCCCCGGTTCGACGCTCAAACCGTTCATTTACGCGCTGGCGATGGACCAGGGCCTCATCCACCCCTTGAGCCTTCTCGTCGATGCGCCGCAACGCTTTGCCGAGTATAACCCGGAGAACTTCGATCGCGAATTCGCCGGGCCGATCCGGGCGACGGATGCCCTCGTCCGCAGCCGCAACATCCCGGCCATCGCGCTGACCTCGCAGCTTGCCCACCCCGGGTTTTACGATTGGCTGAAATCAGCCGGGATCGCGCTTCCGCATCCCGAATCCTTCTACGGCCTGACGCTGGCGCTTGGGGGTGCGGAAGTGACCCTGGAGGATCTCGCGCGGCTTTACGGGGCGTTGGCGAACGATGGAAAACTCCGGCCACTTGCGCGCACGCTTCCTCACCAGGCCGATCCCGGGAGAGTCCTCTTCAGCCCGGAGGCGGCGTTTCTCACGCTCGAAATGCTCAAGACCAATGGCCGGGTCTCCCCGGGGTCCGAAGACCCCGACGAGCCGGTTTACTGGAAAACCGGCACCTCGAACGGCTTCCGGGATGCCTGGACGGTCGCCCTCTTCGGGCATGATCTCGTGGCGGTCTGGGTTGGCGATTTCGACGGGCGCGCCAATCCCGCATTTCTTGGGAGGAGCGGGGCCGCGCCGCTGGCGTTCCAGATCATCGACAATCTGCACGCCAATCGCGGATTGCGCTGGAAACCACGCCAACCCCCGCCCGGTGCGAATCTCCGCAAGGAGGAGTTTTGCGCCGTCTCGGGGCAACTGCCGCTGGAGGGGTGCAAGGATCGCGTCACCGGCTGGTTCATTCCCGGGAGATCGCCGATCTCCACCTGCTCCATTCATCGCGAAGTGCTGGTGGACGCGGCAACCGGGTTGCGCGTGCCGGTGGACGACGGCACCCGCGCCTTGCGGCGGGAGATCTACGAATTCTGGCCCTCGAATCTTCTGGAGCTTTTTGACAGAGCGGGGATGCCCCGGCGGCTCCCGCCCCCTTTCCTGCCGGGAAGCGGCCCGGAGGCCATCGCGGCCAATGCCGCTGGCAATGGCATTAGCCTCAAAGGCCGGGCGCTACAGATTGTCTTTCCGCAGTCCGGGCAGACCTACGCGATCCGTGCGTCCGACGACGACCGCCACAATGACCGCCATAACGACCGCCACACCTTGCCGCTCAAGGCCGAAGCGGACTCCGGGGTGATGCAACTCTACTGGTTTGCGGACAAACAATTCCTCGGCACCTCCGCACCCGGTGAAGCCTTTCCGTGGCAGCCGACTCCAGGCAAGTACCAGATCATCGCCGTGGACGATCACGGACGCTCGGATTCCGTTTCGGTCGTGATTCAATCTGTCGAGGGGCAGTAGTTCCTCGCCTTTTTTGCAACGAGCGAGAGCGGATCACCGGGATGCCTCTGGTGCCTGAACCTTGACATCGTGCGCTCCACGCTTGCTGATGGGCGGAGATCGAAAGCAGAAATGGAAACGCATCGAGGAAAAGCCCAAGGATTTCTCCCCCTGCTTCCTCCAGCGGGGCTGTTGCTGGCATCCGCCTCGGGCCTTTGGCTGTCGGTGGCTTATGCGCCCGTATCCATCGGTTATCTCGCTTTCGCCGGGGTTGCCGCTCTGCTTTTTACTGTTGCGCTTCGTTACCTGGCCGGGCGGAACCGGCCTTGGGTTTTTATCTCCTTTTTGATCGTGACATTGGGCCAACAGATAACACGCGATCTTTTCTTCACCAGCGAGGTTCATGCCCCACACTGGCCCTGGCTCCTGGCTCAGTGGCTGGCCGTTTTGTCTCTGGTGGTTTCCATCGAATTTTTGGTCCGCGGAATCCTCAGGGCTGTGCGCCCGCTCAATCCAGTCGGCGAACCAAAGCGGTGATGCGGGGGTGAGATCCAATCCTCCTCCGCCAGGTCCCCACTTACCGCCCGTCCGTGAGACGCATGCGATTGATCTCCTCAAATTTCCTGCGGAAATTCGCCTCAAGGGTGCCTTGGTCCCGGTGCTGTCCCACGGAATTTTAGCCAAAACTTGGGAAATAAGCGTATTCCGGGGTTGCCAATGCGCGGACGCTGCCACCCGCTGTCCCACAACTTCGCAAGAGGTCTCCCAAATCGATGCGCTGCCAGAGCGCAGCCCGTAGTAGCGTGAAAAGCCGGGTGAAGCTGCTCCCCCACGCCGAGAGGAAGGCAAAGAAGCGCAAGAGAAGATAGCAGAGCAGGGCGCTCCAGATTTGCCAGCGCACGGCATTGGCGCTGTGGCCTAGAAAATCAGCCAGCTTCAAAGTCTGCTTGATCTGCTTGAAAAAGACCTCAATGGACCAGCGACTGCGATAAAGATCAGCCACACTCCGGGCACTTCAGTCCATGTTGTCGGTGAGAAACTCCATCTCCCGCTCGACGCCGTCGACTTCCACCATTGCCAGCACCCTGCGCATCCGCTCGGGATATTTGGCACGACTGCTCTTCGGCTGCACAAACTTCACGGGCACGCTTGGGATCGGCGTCTTTGGCGGCGTCGATGAGAACGAAACGAGGCAGGAAGCTTTGGAAATCCAGACGCATGTGGCATTTGGCGGCGGCCTTGCGGCGGCGGTGTTTCGCCCAGTCCATACAGGAGGCTATCAGTTCAATGGTAGTGGAATCGACCAGATAGATCGTCTTACGAAAGCGGTGGGTAACCTCCGTCAAGCGGTTGCGCACGTCGTACGTATATTCTGTCCGCCTGCCGATCGCGTCCACCCTCGCAGTCTTGTTCATGACGTCGTACTCAAACGTCGTGCTCTTGCTTGCGGCGTCTGTGATGGATGTGTTTCGGTTCAGCCCGTCGTATTCAAACTCGGTCCGCTGGCTTTTCCCGTCGATGACAGCGGTTCGGTTTCCAACCTCGTCATATTCGTTTTCAACGGTGATCCCTTCCGCGT
>CAZYVL010000090.1:0-10304 GCA_964651005.1 uncultured Chthoniobacteraceae bacterium
AGCGCCTCCGCAGGCGTCTGCGCCGTGATCGTGACGGCGCTCTCCTCCTCGATGGCCGCGCCGTCGCCCGGTTCGAGCCGCTGGCCGTTCACGGTCAGGCTGCCGCGCATCACCTGGAGCCACGCTCCGCGCTCCGGGGCGAGCGGCCTTTCCACGGCTTCCCCCGCCGCCAGCCGCAGCAGGGAAACCGATGCATCCTGGGCGATCTGCGCGGAACCCGCCCGCCCGTCTTCCGAGGCCAGGAGCGTCCATAGCCCGGCGATCCCTTCCGCCGGGGGGTTCCACTCCGCGTAGCGCGGGGCGAGGCCGGAGCGGTTGGGGCGAATCCAGATTTGCAAAAAATGCACCGGCTCCGAACGCGAGGCGTTGAACTCGCTGTGGCGCACGCCCGTCCCGGCGCTCATCGCCTGGAGCTGGCCCGGCCCGATCTCCCGGCCATTGCCCAGGCTGTCCTGGTGCGCCAGCCGCCCTTCGAGCACGTAGGTCAAAATCTCCATGTCCCGGTGCGGATGCGTGCCGAAGCCCATCCCGGGCTGCACGCGGTCTTCATTGATGACCCGCAGCGTGCGGAAGCCGATGTGCGCCGGGTCGTGGTACTCGGCGAACGAAAACGTGTGGCGGCTCTCCAGCCAGCCGTGTTCGGCGTGGCCGCGTTCCTGGCTTGGACGGAGGGTAATCATGACAAGGCATCCTGGCGGACGGACGAATCTTCGAAACCGGGGGCGATTCTGCGGGCAAGACGGGCGCCTTGCAAGGTGGGATCGAGGTGGAATCCAGAGGCCCCCCGCACGCAGACCGTTTTTATTCTTTTTCTTCCTGGGGGTTGATCTTGGTCCGTTCCGTTCCACTATGGAGCGATGATTTCCCGTTTCCTCCCCCGGCCGCTCCCCTCTCTCGCCTTCGCCCTGGGGGTTTGCGGAACCGTGCTCATGGCGGGGTGCGGGAAAAAGGAGGAGGCAAAAGCTCCGCAACCGGTCCGTAGGGTCACGGTCGCCAAGGCGGAAAGCCGGGACGTGTCGCTCTACCAGGATGAATTCGGCACCTGTACCGCCTTCGAGACGGTGATGATCCAGCCGCAGGTCACAGGGGCGATCCTGGAAATCCACTTCAAGGACGGCGAGGAGGTCCAGAAGGGCGATCTCCTCTTCACCCTCGACCCGCGCCCCTTCGAAGCCGCCCTGCACAAGGCGCGGGCCGCGCTGGAGCAGGACCGGGCGAAGGCGTCTTACGACGAGGCGCAACTCAAGCGCAGCCGCCAGTTGAGCAAGAACAACGCGGTGGCGCTCCAGCAGCTCGACATCGCGGAGAGCAACGCCCGCGTCTCCAAGGCGGCGGTGGCGGCCTCGCAGGCGGCGGTGGAGATCGCGCAGATCAACCTCGACTACTGCTCGATCCGCTCGCCCATCTCTGGCCGGACGAGCAAACGGATGGTGGACGCGGGCAACGTCGTCGAAGCCAACAAGACGCAGCTTCTCCTCATCCAGCGGCAGAACCCGATCTACGTCGATTTCACCGTGCCGGAATCCTCTCTCCCCGAAGTGCGCCGCCACTGGAAGGCCGGGACGCTCAAGGTGGAGGCGCGCTTCCCCGATCACCCGGAACTCCGGCGCGAGGGGAAGTTCGACTTTCTCGACAGCGGCGTGCAGCCCAATGCGGGCGTCGTCCGGCTCCGGGCGCTGCTCGACAATGAGGACCGCCTCTTCTGGCCGGGCCAGTTCGTCAACACCCGCCTGCTGCTCGATACCCTCAAGGGCGCGGTGCTCATCCCCAACGAAGCACTTCAGGTGAGCAAGCAAGGCCCGTTCGTCTTCGTGGTCAAGGACGACTCCACGGTCGATCTCCGCCCCGTCAAACCGGGGCAGAAGCACGGGAACCAAAACGTCGTGACCGAGGGGGTCCGCCCCGGCGAAACGGTGGTCGTCACCGGCCAGATCTCGCTCTCCCCGGGGGCCACCGTCTCCATCGTGCAGCCTTAGTCCGAAGCGCCTTCCCTCCCCTTTTCCGTCCCCTTTTCCCGCTCCCTTCCGATGGCCTCTCTCTCCGAACCGTTCGTCAAGCGCCCCGTGATGACGATGCTCCTCACGGTGACTTTCATCCTGTTCGGGGTCATGAGCTACCGGCGGCTCCCGGTGAACGACCTGCCTGCGGTCGATTTCCCGGTCATCAACGTGAGCGTGAACTACCCGGGCGCGAGCCCCGAGACGATGGCGAGCAACGTCGCCACGCCGCTGGAGCGGCAGTTCATGTTGATCGCGGGGCTGGAGCTGATTACCTCGCAGAGCACGCAGGGGAGCACCAGCCTGACGCTCCAGTTCGGCCTGGAGAAGAGCGTGGACGCGGCGGCGACCGACGTGCAAACGGCCATCGCCCAGGCCAGCCGCAGTCTCCCGGCAGATCTCCCGTCGCTCCCGACATTCAAGAAATACAACCCGAACGATCAGCCGATCATCTATCTGGCGCTCACGAGCGACACGCTGACGGAGGGGCAGCTCTACGACTTCGCCAATACGCAAATCGGCCAGCGCCTGAGCATTCTCCCGGGCGTTTCCAAGGTGGACATCTACGGCGCGAAAGGGGCCATCCGGGTGAAGGCGGACCCCGCCAAGCTCGCGGCGCGCGGCATGACGATCGCGGATCTGGCCACGGTGATCCGCGCCAACACGATCACGCAGGGGGCGGGCCAGTTTGACGGCGATCACCGCACCTTCCTGCTCGAACCGCAGGGGCAGGTGGAGAGCGCGGAGGGGTATCGCGAGATGATTATCGGCCGCAAGGATGGCGCGCTGATCTTTTTGCGCGATGTGGCGGAGGTGGTCGAATCGACGGAGAACGAGCGCATGGGGCGGCACGTCTGGGCGCGCGGGATGCAGTCGCCGGGCAGCAATATCGTGCTCGCGGTCTCCCGCCAGGCGGGCGCGAACGCCGTGACGACGGCGCAGGCCGTCAAGGATCTGCTGCCGGTCTTCGCGCATGAACTGCCCGGCTCGGTGAAGCTGATCCCGATGTTCGACCGCTCGGTGACGATCGTTCATTCCGTCAACGAGGTGAAGGAGACGCTGCTGATCGCCTTCGTCCTGGTCGTGCTCGTGATTTTTGTCTTCCTGGGGCGCGCGACCGATACGCTCATCCCGGTGATCGCGCTGCCGATGTCGCTGCTCATCACCTTCGTGGCGATGTACCTGCTTGGCTACAGCCTCGATAACCTGACGCTGCTCGCGTTGACGCTTTCCATCGGCTTCCTGGTGGACGATGCCATCGTGTTTATGGAGAACACCGTCCGGCGCATGGAAGGGGGCGAGACGGCGCTGGAGGCGACGCTCCAGGGGGCGAAGGAGATCAGCTTCACGATCCTCTCGATGACGCTTTCGCTGGCGGCGGTGTTTCTGCCGCTGGTCTTCATGCCGGGGCTGATCGGGCGGACCTTCCAGTCTTTCGCGCTGACGATCATCGTCGCCATCATCGCCTCGGGCGTGGTCTCGCTGACGCTGACGCCGCTCATGTGCGCGCGGATGCTCAGCCGCCACGAATCGGGCGTGAAGACGCGGCTGGAAACGGTGGTGCACGCCATTTTCAAGCGCGTGGTCGCCGGGTATGGCCGCTCGCTCCATTTCTTTCTCCAGCACAAGTGGATCTCCGCGCTCGCCTGGATGCTCTGCATGGGCGGGACGCTCCTGCTCTTCAAGGCGGCCCCGAAATCGTTCCTGCCGACGGGCGACAGCGGCTTCATCCGGGGCATTTTCATGGCGCAGGAAGGGACGTCGCCCGAACGGATGGCGCTCTACCAGGAGGAGGTGGACCGCGTTCTACAGGAGAACCCCGCCGTCGATCTCGAAATGACGACCACCGGCAACACCGGGAGAATGCCTTCCTCGCAGGCGCGCATCCTGGCGTTCCTGAAGCCGGTCAACGAGCGGCCCTCCATCGACGAAGTGATCGCGCAGCTTTCGGCCTCTCTCTCGAAAATCCCGGGGATCAAACCGTATCTCCAGGCCAGCCCGGTCCTGCAAATCAGCACCGGGGCTTCCTCGCGCAACCAGGGCAAATTCTCGTTCGCCGTCAGCGGGATCGACCCCGGGGAGGTCCAGGACGCGGCGGAGGCGTTGATGGAAAAACTCCGCCCCTACCCGGGCTTCCTCTTCGTCAACTCCGACATGCAGATGAAGACGCCGAGCCTTCAGATCGACATTCTCCGCCAACGCGCGGCCTCCTACGGCGTTTCCGTGCAGGCGATCCTCGACGTGCTCAAAAGCGCCTACGCGCAGAATTTCGTCTATCTCATCAAAAAGCCGAACGACCAGTACGAGGTGATCCTCGAAGCGAGCGACGCCCTTCGCACCGAGCCGGAGAAGCTCGCACGCCTCTTCGTGAAATCGGATGCGGGGACGCTCATCCCCATGAAAGCGGTGGCAGGCTGGAAGGAGACGGTCGGGCCGCAATCCATCAACCACATCGAGCAGTTCCCCGCCGTCACCATCTCCTTCAACCTCAAGCCGGGGGCGGTGATCGGCGAGGCGGCGCAGTTTATCGAGAAGACCGCCGCCGAAACGCTCCCGACGGGGATTCGCGGTGAGTTGCAGGGAGAGGCGCAGGTTTTCAAGGAGACGCTTTCGAGCCTCACCCTGCTCATCTTTTTCGCGGTGTTCGCGATGTATATCGTCCTTGGCATTCTCTATGAGAGCTACGTCCACCCGATCACGGTGCTCACGGCGCTCCCGGTCGCCACGGTGGGAGGGCTTGCCACGCTGATCCTCTTCAATCAGGAGGTGTCGCTCTACGCCTTCGTCGGGATGTTCCTGCTCATCGGCATCGTGAAGAAGAACGGCATCATGATCGTCGATTTCGCGCTCCAGAGGATGGCCGAAGGGCTGGACCGGAAGGCTGCCATCCACGAGGCAAGTCTGGAGCGGTTCCGCCCGATCATCATGACGACCTTCGCCGCGCTGATGGGTGCGATCCCGCTCGCGCTCGGGCTTGGAGCCGACGGCAGCTCGCGCCGCCCGCTCGGGTTGATTATCGTCGGCGGGCTGATCGTCTCGCAGCTCGTGACGCTCTACGTCACCCCGGCACTCTTCCTCTACTTCGAGGCGTTCCAGGAGAAGGTGCTCGACCGCTTCGCCTTCTTCCGCACGCACCGCAGCCGCCACGTGGAAATCCACCACCATAACACCCCGCCGGTCGCCCCTCCGGTCCCCGCCGTGGAGGGAAGCCCGATGCCGGAGAAGGCGCTGGAGTGATTCGTTTTGAGCCTCCTGTTCAGAGCCCTATCCTTTCTCTAGCAAAGTCGTTCAGCCACCATCGCCGAGCCATATGAACGCCCCGCACACCCCGGAGATTGTTGTCATCGGCGCGTTGGTGGTTGTCGGCGGCGTGCTTTGTTTGCTTTACGCCCGCCGATGCCTTCCCCGTTTCCAAAAATCGGCGATGCAGAAAGCGCGAACCGAAGTTGAACGACTCCGAAGAGAAGAGGAAGCCTGCGTGCCGCCAAATCCAGTGGATTATCACGATGCAATCTCTTTCAACTCTGAAATGCTCACCGTTACAGACATCCGAAGTCAGAAGCGCAAGGCGCAGGTTGTATCCTGGTTCGATATTCACCAGGCAACGGTTTTCAAGCGCGACTTGTTTTCTATCGACTGCATTTGCCTTCTTATACGCTGCGCGGACGGTACAGAAGTTGAGTTGAATGAAGAGATGGGGGGCTGGAATCGACTCGTCAATGCACTGCCCAAGTATCTGCCAGGTTGTCTCCCATACTCAGAGTGGTACTCCGCCACCGCATTCCCAGCTTTTGCTCCGAATCCTGCCGAGATTTATGTGCGATCCACGACGTAGAACACCGCACCGGCTCGCCTCGGCATTGAAACCCAAAGCCCGTCAAAGCTCTTTCTCCGCCGTCTCCTTGTCGGGGAAGATGGGGAACACCTGATCGAGTCGCGAGATGTGGAAGATGTTCCGGACGTTCTCGTGGATGCCGTAGAGCGCGAGGCGGCCTCCGTAGCCGGTGATCCGCTGCATCGCCTCGATCAAAACGGCGAGGCCGGAGCTGTCGATGTACCGGACGGCGGTGAAGTCCACGAAGACGCGCGGCGGCCTCCCCTTGAGCATCGCTTCGAACCGCTCCTGAAGCGCCGGAGATTCGTGCAGGTCAATCTCACCCTCCAGCGCGAGGATGTTCGGCTCGGGATTGGAGAGGGTGGCCATGCGTGGAAGAGGAGGCCGCTTGCGGAAAGCCCCCTTTTCCATTTATTTCGCGCGGCGGATGCTCCGGCAGCGTGGCGTAGGGAATGACCCCGGCGGCGCCTTCGATCACGGCGGTCAGCGGATTGGCGGGGACGCGGATGGAGAGGCCGGTCCGCTCCGCGAGGCGCGCGGGAAGCGCGTGCAGGAGCGCCCCGCCGCCCACGAGCAGCACGCCGTTTTCAATGACTTCGCAGGCCATCCGGGCCGGGAGCTGGCAAAAAAACCGGAGTGCTCCTTCCGCCACGGAATCGAGCGCGCCCGCGAAAGCCGCCTGCCGCTCCGCCGAAGTTCCCGGCGCGGAGGAGGCCGCCGCCTCCCGGATCGCGCCGCAGCCGATTTTCACGGCGGAGGAGGCTTCCACTTTTCCGGAGCGGAGGACCGCGTATTCCGTAAAGCCGTCCCCGACATCGACCACCATCTGCGCGTATTCGCTGCCGGGGTCGAGGCCCGCGCCGATGGCGGCGGCGAGCGGCTGGGGGACGAGCACCACTTCCCAGGCGCCGCTCCGGTCGAGCGTGCCGGTGAGCGCCCGTGTCTCCTCGCCCGTCGCGCTCGCCGCGATCGTGGCGACCACGCCGAGCCGTCGCCGGAAAGGCGGCAGCCACGGGCGGACGGAGTGGAAGAGTTCCCGCACGATTTCCGCGCAGGTCGCGGGGTCGCAGATCGCCCCGCCTTGCATTCCTCGATGCCCCTGGCGTTCCGTGCGGGCGGTGAACCGCTGCCCCTCCCGCGTCGCGAGACGGGTCCACGCCGTCCCGAGGTCGAGGGCCACGGGGGCGCAGTGGGAAAAACGGGAAATGAGGCTAAAAACGGGCATGGCGGCGCAGCTCTCCCGCCCTGGTGGCGAAACGCAGCCACAAGGGCAACGCAAGCAGAGACCGACGGCGCGTTGGCGCTCCCCGTTTTTCCCTGATGCGGCGGGGAAATTCAATCGCAATCGCCAACCGCGCGCCGAACTCCCGAACGCGCGCCATTTTTTTGCATCGCAATGCCCGTGCGCGCCGGGTTTGATTTTCCCCATGTTCACGGGCCTTGTCGAAGAAGTCGCCACCGTCGCCGCGCTCCGTTCCACGGCAGAGGGCGGCGCGGCGCTGGCGGTGGAAGCCTCGCTCGTCGGCGAGGGGACCCGGCCTGGCGACTCGATTGCCGTCAACGGCTGCTGCCTGACGGTGACGGCGCTCGAAGGAGGCCGCCTTGCGTTCGATCTGCTCGCCGAGACGCTCGCGCGCACCAATCTCGGCGCGCTTCGCCCCGGCGCGGCGGTGAACCTGGAGCGCGCCCTTCCAGCCAACGGACGGCTCGGCGGCCATTTCGTGCAGGGGCATGTCGATTGCACCAGCCCAATCCTCGCGCTGGAGGCGTCCGCGGCCCCGGCTCCCGATCACCGGCTGGAGATCGCGCTGCCGCCGGAGTTTGCCCGCTACGTGGTTTTCAAGGGGTCGATTGCCGTCAATGGCGTCAGCCTGACGGTGGCGGAGGTCCGGGAGGCGAGCTTTGTCCTCTGGATCATCCCGCACACGCTCGCCGCCACCAACCTTGGCAAGCTCCGCGCGGGCGACTGCGTGAATATCGAGTTTGACCTGCTGGCCAAATATATGGAAAAGCTCGCAACGGGGCGGCCCTGATCTTTCCCCCCCTATTTTCCTCCTATGAAAAAAGCGTTCTCGTTGCTCTGCTGGTGCCTCGTGGCGCTGCTCGGCGCGGTGGCCTACGCGGCCATCGCTCTGCCGCGTGACGAACCGCTCAACTCCATCTACATCCTCCTGGCGGCGCTTTGCAGCTACGCCATCGGCTACCGTTTCTACTCCAAGTGGATCACCGCCCGCGTGCTGATGCTCGATGACCGGCGCGCCACCCCGGCGGAAGTGCATGAGGATGGGAAGGATTTCGTCAAAACCAACAAGTGGATCGTCTTCGGCCACCACTTCGCCGCGATTTCCGGCCCGGGGCCGCTGGTCGGGCCGGTGCTGGCGGCGCAATTCGGCTTTCTGCCGGGGACGCTCTGGATCTTGATCGGCGTGGTCCTTGGCGGTGCGGTGCAGGACATGGTGATCCTCTTCGCCTCGATGCGGCGCGACGGCAAATCGCTCGGCCAGATGGTGAAGGAGGAACTCGGCCCCTTGGCCGGGGCGCTGGCGCTGGTCGCCATTCTCGCGATCATCGTGATCCTGCTCGCCGTGCTCGGGTTGGTGGTGGTGCGCGCGCTCGCCAACAGCCCGTGGGGCGTTTTCACCGTCGGCGCAACGATCCCCGTGGCGATGTTCCTGGGGGGGTATCTCCGGTTCGTGCGCGTGGGCAAGGTGCTGGAAGCGACGATCATCGGCGGCGTGCTGCTCCTGCTGGCGGTCTGGGGCGGGCAGTTCATCCACCACGACGCGGCGCTTTCGAAGATCTTCACCGTACACGCCGAGCCGCTCGCCTGGTCGATCATCGCCTACGGCCTGGCGGCGAGCATCCTCCCCGTCTGGCTGCTGCTCGCCCCGCGCGACTACCTGAGCACGTTTCTCAAGCTCGGCACGATCTTCGCGCTCGTGCTCGGCGTCTTCCTCGTCCTGCCGGATCTGAAGATGCCCGCGCTCACGCCGTTTGTGGATGGCTCCGGGCCGGTCTTCGGCGGGAAGCTCTTCCCCTTCTGTTTCATCACCATCGCCTGCGGGGCGATCTCCGGCTTCCACACGCTGATCGCCAGCGGCACCACGCCCAAGCTCATCATGCGGGAGAGCAGCATCCGCCCGGTCGGCTACGGCGCGATGTGCCTGGAATCGCTGGTGGCCATCGTGGCGATGATCGCCGCCTGCACGCTCGACCCGGGCGTCTACTTCGCCATGAACATCAAGGGCGCGCCGACGGAGACACTCGCCCATGTCGCCGCGCTCGGCTTTCCCGTTTCGCTCGACCAGATGCAATCGCTGGCCCGGATGGCGGGCGAACAGACGCTCTTTGGCCGCACCGGCGGGGCGACGACGCTCGCCGTCGGCATGGCGACGATCTTCTCCAACGTCCTCGGCGGGCGCGGGCTGGCGCTCTGGTATCACTTTGCGATCATGTTCGAGGCGCTCTTTATCCTCACCACCATCGACGCGGGGACGCGCGTGGGGCGCTATCTGCTCCAGGACGCGCTGCGCCTGCTCTGGAAGCCGCTGGGTAACACCAAAAGCCTCGGGGCGAACCTCTTTTCCAGCGGGCTGCTCGTGGCCGCGTGGGGGTACTTTCTCATTCAGGGCGTGCGCGATCCGCTCGGCGGGATCAACACGCTCTGGCCGCTCTTCGGCGTTGCCAACCAGCTTCTCGCGGGCATCGCTCTCTGCCTGGCCACGACGATCATCCTCAAAATGCAGCTCCGCCGCGAGAAACCGCGCCTGCGCTTCGCGCTCGTGACGTTCCTGCCGCTCATGGCCGTGCTCGGCATCACGCTTTCGGCGAGCCTCACGAAAATCTTTTCCAGTGACCCGCGCGTCGGCTTCCTCACGCAGATCGCGGGGTACGAGGCGAAGAAGCCCGCGCTGCGCGAGGCGCTCGCCGCCGCCGAAGCCAGGGGAACCAGGGAAGCCGAAGGGGGCGCCGCCCTGGAAACCGCCCGCCAGGCGCTGCGGACCAATGCCGTGCTGCAATTCAACGCCCGGGTGAACACGGCGCTCTCCGCCTCGCTCGTCGGCCTCGTGCTGCTCATCACCGGGTTGAGCGTGCGCGAATGGGTGCTGCTGATTGCGCGCAAACGGCTTGCGGAGCTTTACGAGTCGGAGCCGGTCTGGCTCCCCGCCTATGAAACCGTTCAGGAAAAGCCGCTGCGGCTCTGGGGCTTCTTCGCGCTCGCCTTCGCGCTGGCCCGGGAGCTTTCCGGCGAAGCGGCGCTGGAGCGCGCCCGCGCCGATGCACCCCCCGCCTCTGTAGCCTCCGAAGCCGCCTGCGACTGCGCCGACGCGCAGCAGACTTACGTGGCGTTTACGACCCGGCGCTTCAACGGCGTGAAGCGTTGTTGCTGAATGGGAAATAGCGAAAGCACGAAACCGGGGAGGTTTCGTGCTTTCGCTGTGAAAAACGGAAGGCCGGTGCGCCCGGCGCGG
>CAZYVL010000091.1:0-4158 GCA_964651005.1 uncultured Chthoniobacteraceae bacterium
GCTCAAGGAGTGGCGCAAAATCGCCCCGGAGGGAATTTTTTGTCAGGTTTACCGTGGCGACCCTCGTACGTCTCGGCGCAGTGCGGGGAAGTTCAAGATGAAGGCGAGCGCAGGCGGCTGCTTCTTACGGGCGGCGTGGTGGCTTCCGTGGGCCGCTCCCACTGGCCTGTCGTTAAGGCGTTGCTGCGGTTGGAACCGCCCCGCGCCTCCGCTGTTCGTCACTTTTTGAGGGCCGTTCGTCACAGTACGGTTGATTTTGGAGGGGAAAATCCGTGCCTATCATCGGGGTATGCATCGCCAACATCGACGCGCCAATCCTTCCGCCTGGTTGCTATTCTCCATCCTTCTTGCCAGCGCCGCCCCGCTTGGCGCGCAAACTACCATCTGGACCAAATCCGGCTCAGGCGATTGGCTTGAATCCACAAACTGGAACAATGGCGTCCCCGATGCCACGACCAATGTCCGAATCTCCAATGGGGGAACCAGCATCCTGAACGGTGCTTCCGGGGCGGCGAACTTCCTTAGAATCGGAGGGCCTGAAAGCAACGGCGGCGGCTCCCTGCGGATTGAAAATGGCGGCAATCTGTCCGGGGAGTACGGTTATGCGGGTGGCCCGGAGGCGACCGATGTCGGCGAAATTACAGTCACCGGGTCAAATTCCGTCCTGTCATTCACCGCAACGGATATTTTTAGCCACGTAGGGCAGGGCGGCACCGGGACCTGGAATATCCTTGATGGCGGTTTGATTAGCGTCGATAGCGTGGTTTTTGCCTTTGCTTCCACATCGACCGGTGAAGTTCTCGTTTCCGGCTCCGGGTCGAGATTTCGCGTTACCGACGATCTGGAGGTGGGATACGGGGGAACGGGCACTCTCACGGCCAGCGACGGAGGCATCGTCGATAGCACTGTTCCAATCGCACTTGCGACGGTAGCCGGCTCGAAAGGAACCCTGAAAATTGGTGACGGTGCCGCGGCAGGCACGATCCTCGCCTCAACGGTTACAGGCGGACAAGGCGATGCCGAGGTCATCTTCAGCCAGACGGATGCCTCTTACACTTTTGCGCCTCAGCTTACGGGTGCGCTGAAGGTGACGCATTCCGCCACCGGCACGACGATCTTGACCGGCAACAACACCTACTACGGCACCACCTCGATCGACGCAGGCACGCTCCAGATCGGCAATGGCGGGACGTCGGGAACCCCCGGTAGCGGATCCGTGATGAACGACGGCGTTCTGGCCTTCAATCGTTCCGACTCGTTGACGGTCAACAACGTCATCAGCGGCACGGGGCAGATCAAAGTGCTCGGGAGCGGCACGATCACCCTCGGCGGCTCCAACAGCTACCTGGGCAAGACCACCGTTTCCAACGGAACGCTCGTCATGGCCAACGATAACGCGCTGGGGGCGTATGCCTATCCCGCCTCGGTGCTGGTGGATGGAAGCAACGCAACCCTGAAGGTCAACGGCGGCATTCATTTGACGAAGGCCGTCCGCCTGGAAAACAGCGGCACGCTCGACAACGCCGGGATCATCAGCAACGGCACGACCTTTCTTATCTATTCGTTCGATACGAACCTCAACGTCGTCAATACAGGGACGATCAGCGGCGGGGAGTACGTCATTTATAGCGATGCGAACAACACGACGGGAAACAAGGTGCGCAATACCGGCGGCGTGATTACGACTATCGACCCCTGGGGCGACGCCATTTACCTGCAATACAGCGGGGATGTCACCAACGAGGCCGGGGGCATCATCAACGGAGACGTCTTTGCAGGCGAAGGGCTGCCCGGCAAGACAAAAATCCTCAACACCGGCTCCAGCACGATCAACGGCAGCGTGACGTTCGCCTCCGGCGCGCTGACCAACACCGGCGGCAGCACGATCGTGGTGACCGCCCCGGATGATACGGCGGTCATGATCAACGTGGGAGGGACGTATGTTTCCGATCCCTCCGTGACGAACTCCGGCTCCAGCGTCATACGCGGGGGCGAGTACGGCATCTGGGCCACCAATAGCTGGATGTCCTCCCGGGCAGTCATCAATAACACCGGCGGCAGCGTCATGACGTCGAGCACCACCTCTTCAGGCGTCGCGGGGATTTACATGGACAGCGCAATGGCCTCCGCGCCGGGGACGGTCAACAACGGCGTGGGCTCCAGCATCATCGGCTACCAGTACGGCGTCTATCTTTCGGGCGGCGGCGAGGTCAACAACGACGGCTTCATCACCCGCATTCGGACGACCGGGAACAACGCGGGCGTCCGCTTCGCGGGCGACCCCGGAACCCTCGTCAACACCGGGACGATCAACGGCGCGGTGACGATGGGCAACTACGCCAACACCGTCACGCTCAAGACCGGCTCCGTCATTGACGGCAAGCTCGCAATGGGGAGTTCCAACAGCTCCCGCCTGATTCTCCGGGGAACCACGGGCAGCCAGCTCTATTCAACCGCCGTCACCGGATCGACCACCCTCAGCGGCACCCTCACCAAGCAGGACGCGGGAACCTGGATCATCGACAGCAGCCTCGCTAACACCCGGGCCGTTACCATCACGGGCGGCACCCTGCAAATCGGCAATGGCGGCACGACCGGGGCCGTCGGCGGCAATGTCGCCAATGGCGGCGCGCTCGCCTTCAACCGTTCGGATGCCTTCACCTTCGCCAAGGTGATCAGCGGCACGGGGCGCGTCATCCAGTCCGGCAGCGGAACAACGACCCTCAGCGCGACGAACACTTACTCGGGCGCGACGACCGTCGCCTCCGGCACACTCAGTGTGAACGGGAAGCTGACCAACACCGCCGTCACGGTTGGCGGCGGCGGGACGCTCTCCGGCACGGGAACGATCAACAACAGCGTGACGGTGCAGAGCGGCGGCGCACTCGCGGCGGGCAACAGCCCCGGCACGCTGACACTCGGCTCACTGGCGCTCAACTCCGGCTCGATCCTCAATTTCGAACTCGGCACGGCGAGCGATCTCGTTGCGGTGACTGGCGATCTCACCCTCGGCGGCGTGCTCAACCTCGCCAACAGCGGCGGGTTCACGAACACCAGCTACACGCTCTTCACCTACGGCGGCGCGTTGACGGAAGGGTACTTCGAACTGAACCTCGTCCCCGCCGGGTGGAACCGCGCGAACTTCCTCGTCGATCTCTCGCAAGCCGGGGCGGTGAAGCTGACGGCGGATAATACCGTTACGATCCAGTATTGGGACGGCGCAAACACCGAGCCGCACGGCGTTCCCGTCGCGGGCGGCAGCGGAACCTGGGACGTCGATACCACTAACTGGAGCAACAGCAACGGCTCGCTCAACAATGCGTGGGAGGGCGTGGTGGCCGTCTTTGGCGGCGCGGCGGGAACGGTTTCCGTCGCGGGCGATATGGCGTTCACGCAGCTTCAGTTCGAAACGGACGGCTACACGCTGGCCGACGGCGGCGGATCGCTAGTCACCAGCGGCACGATGGCGGAGATCTGGGCCGACGACGCGACAGCCACGGAGATCGCGGCAACCCTCTCTGGCTCCTCCGCACTGCGCAAAAGCGGCGCGGGCGAGGTGACGCTCTCCGCGTCCAACAGCTACACCGGCGGCACCGTCATCACCAACGGCACGCTGCGCACCCGCAATGCGGACGCCCTTGGGAGCGGCGCGCTGAGTCTCCATGCCGGGGGCGCGCTGGCCGTGGAGGGAACGCTCCATCTCTCCGGCTTTGCCTGGGAAGGCGGGGCCATCTCTTTCACCACCGGGGGAACCGATCTCCTGGAAATCGCCGGGGCCTTTACCAAAGGCGAAGGCAGCGGGCCGTTCCTCTTCGATCTGGAAGAAAGCGGTTTTCTGCCCAACCAGACGTACACGCTGCTGACATTCGCCACGATGGAGGACTTTGCGACGGACGATTTTCTGGCGAGCCCTCTTTATGGCCTCTCGGTGGAGTTCGCGCTTGAGGATAACGCCCTCACGATCCAGTTCGTCGGCGCCAGTTCCGGCGACGTGCTCCAGAACGAAGGGCCGACCTACACGCCCACCGATGCAAACTTCCTCGTCACCGGTACGACGACCACGGAAGGGCCGCTGGAGAGCAACAGCGTCAATTCGCTCATCTTCAATCCGGGTGGCCAGTTACAGGTGAGTAACACCCTCACCGTCACGAGCGGCAG
>CAZYVL010000091.1:4258-5783 GCA_964651005.1 uncultured Chthoniobacteraceae bacterium
CGGCTCGCTGGTTGCGGTGCCTTACAACGGGTACGCGCCCAAGTATGGCGAGAAGTTCACCTTCCTCAAGGCAGGCGAGGTGCGCGGCGCGTTTGACGAAGTGTTGCTCCCCTCGGGCTTCCGTGGCCGGGTGCTGCTCAAACGGCGCGAAGCCACGCTGCTCGTCGCGCCGGGAAGCTATACCCAAGTGGCCCGGACGCCGAACCAGCACGCCACGGCCCGGGCGCTCGACGCCTTTATCGACGCCAAAGGCGGCGACCGCGAAGTGGTCAGCACGGCGCTCGACAAGCTGAGTGCTTCTGAATACCCCGATGCCTTCGAGCAAATCGCGCCCACCTTTTACGCCTCGCTGGCGCGCATGACCATCGAGCAGAGCAACGCGCAGGGGCAGATGCTTGCGCAGCGGTTTGGTGCGGTGCGCCTCGGCATCGGCGGGTTCAGCCAGAGCGGGATCGACGCCGCGATCGTCGCGGAAAACGCCGGGAAATCGCAAGTGCAAGCGTATAAGGAAACGCCTGACATCCTCGAAGTCTCCCCCACGAACCCGTGGGGCGTCTGGCTTCAGGGGAACGGCCTCTTCGCGCGGAACTCGGGCCTCAATGGCATCCCGAATTCCCGCTTCGACAGCGGCGGTTTCCTCCTCGGCGCGGATTATCGCTGGAGCGAGAATTTCGCCACCGGCCTCTTCACCGGGTATCAGCGAACCGACGCCCGCTATGACGGCGGCAGCCGGACGCGCGTGGACGCCGCGCGCTTTGGCCTCTACGCCACCGCCGATTCCGGCGACGGGCTTTACGGCCACGCGGTCGTCTCGGGCGGGCGCTCCGATTACGCCGTGCGCCGCAGCATCGACTTTGGCGAGATCGACCGCACCGCCCGCAGCAGCCCGCAGGGCGGAGAGTTCAGCGCGATGCTCGGCACGGGGTACGACTGGAAGGTGGGCGGCTTCACGTTCGGCCCGGTGGCCTCGGGGCAGTATACCTATGTTCAGGTGGACGGCTTTGACGAAAGCGGCGCGAAGAGCCTCGACCTTGGCATGGCGCGAAACGAGGTACACAGCCTCCGCTCCACGCTCGGCGCACGCCTTGCCTGGTGCTGGGCCATTGGCGAAACGTGGGCGCTCGTCCCGGAAGCCCGCCTCACCTGGCAGCATGAATTCATGAACGACCCGGGCGTCCTCTCGGCTTCGCTCGACGGCGGCGGCGGCCCGCGTTTCGAAGTCAGCCCCGCCACGCCCGAGCGGGATGCCATCTTCGCGGGCGTCGGCCTGAACCTTCAGGCCGGGGAACGCTGGGGCGCGAACGTCTATTACAATGCCGACTTTGGCCGGAGCGATTTCCGCAGCCAAATGATCAGCGGCGGGTTCAACTTTCGCTTCTGATCTCGCCAGGGCGGTGCCGGGCCGGTAGCATGGCCCGGCATGAGCGCCTCTTCGCCCCCGCCCGCGTCACTGTCGGATTTTGCTGCACGGCTGGCGCGGCTTGGCATTGCGCCGGGAGAAAGCGCCATTCAGGTCGCGCCATTC